>DASXGC010000043.1:0-15216 GCA_036489235.1 Vicinamibacterales bacterium | reverse complement strand
CTGCCGTACCAGCTCATATCGACGACCGCCGCCTCGAGACCCGCGAGTCTGAGCGCCAACGCGAGTCCAGCCGGCGCTCCGCTCGTGTGCAGCACGACGTCGGCGTTCTCAGTCGCGTCATCCGGCAGCGCGAAGCGCACGCCAAGTGCAGCGGCGACTGCCGCCCGGCTCGGATTGACGTCCACGAGTTCGACGTCGCAACCACCGATGCGTCCTGCCAGCCATGCGACAAGACAGCCGACCGTACCTCCGCCAATCACGACGATCCGATCGCCGATGTGAGGACGCGCATCCCAGACCCCATTGATCGCCGTTTCGAGGTTGGCCGCCAGCACCGCTCGGCCGGGTGGAACCGCCTCGGGAAGTGGCACGACTGAGGCTGCCTGAATCACATATCGCGTCTGATGTGGGTAGAGCGCGAAGACCGCGCGTCCCTGTAATTCGCGCGGCCCCTCTTCGACCTCGCCCACGCTGGCGTAACCGTACTTGATTGGCGCCGGAAACTCACCGGACTGAAACGGCGCCCGCATGCGCTCGTATTCGCTGGCCGGCACGCGGCCGTCGAAGACCAGCGTTTCGGTGCCGCGGCTGATGCCGCTGAACCGGGTGCGAACCATCACGTCGCCGGCGCTCATCGCCGGCAGCAGCTCGGTGCGAATCTCGCCGCGCCCGGGTTCGGCGATCCAGAACGCCCGCGCCTGGTCAATCGTCATCGACAGTCATTCTGTGGCTTTTAACCACGCGATACAATCGCCTGGGGCATGTATCCCATCACAGCCGGTCTGGTCTTCGCGACCATCATGGTGGTCGCCGCCGGCTTCCGGCGCGCGCGCCACCCTTTCGCGCGGTTCGGCCTCGCCAATCAGATCACGGCGGTACGAGCGCTCCTCGTCGCGCTGGTCGTCGCATCAATCGGCGAGCCCGTGGAGCGATCGGTGGCGGTCGCCGCGGTCGTCCTTGGTCTGCTTACGACAGCGCTCGACGGCGTGGACGGCTGGCTCGCCAGGCGGAGCGGGACCACCAGTGAGTTCGGAGCGCGTTTCGACATGGAAGTCGATGCGCTGCTGATTCTCGCCCTCGCGATGCTCGTCTGGCGGCACGAGAAAGCCGGCGCCTGGGTGCTGCTCTCGGGCCTGCTCCGCTACCTGTTCGTCGTTGCCGGCTGGATGATGCCGTGGCTGGGCGGGCCGCTGCCGTTCTCGCGCCGGCGCCAGGCCATCTGCGTCGTGCAAATCGGCGGGCTGATGCTGGCGCTGACGCCGGCGATCCCGCCACCGGCGAGCACGCTGCTCGCGGGTATCGCGCTCGCGGCACTCTGTTACTCTTTTCTGGTCGACACCCTGTGGCTGTGGCACCGCGCTCCCTGAAACTCGTCCTCGCCCTCGCGATCCTCAACGCGTCGCTGGCGTTTCAGAATCTCTGGCCGACGCCGGCGATTCACTGGGAAGGCGAGTTGTCGATTGAGTTCGCGGTGCTGCTGGGGCTACTGGTGATGTCCAGCCGATGGCTCGGCTCGCCGTCGGCGGCGCTCATCCGCGGTATCGCCATCGTGTGGGTGGCGTTGACCATCGGACACTACGCCGACGTCACCGCTCCCGCGCTGTACGGCCGCGACATCAACCTCTACTGGGATCTCCGCTTCATGCCGGATGTCGCTGCGATGGTCATTCGAGCCGCACCCTTCTGGCTGGTCATCATCGTCGTCGCCGTTGCCGCGATGATCCTCGTCGCACTGTATCTGTTATTCCGGTGGGCGCTGACGCTGGTGTCCGTGGCGACGGCGAACGCCGGCCAACGTCGTGGGATGGCCGCCGTTGCAAGCATCATCGTCGCGCTCTTCGCCACGCAGTGGTTGCCTGGAATCGGCCCCGCGCTGGCCGCCAGTCATGTGCTGGCAACGCCGGTCACGTCCACGTACGCGCGTCAGGTCCGCTTTGTCGCCGCCGCGCTGGCGGGATCACGTCCGATGGCCGCGAGCCCGGCGATGGACTCGGATCTGTCGCTGGTTCAGGGCGCGGACGTGTATCTCGTCTTCATCGAGGCGTACGGTGCGGTGGCGTTCGAGCGGGCGGACATCGCTCCCGGGTTGACGGCCGCGCGCGCGACGCTCGACGCCGCGATCCGTGCCAGCGGGAGAGGCGCGGTATCGGCCTACGTGGATTCGCCGACGTTCGGAGGCTCGTCCTGGCTGGCGCACATCAGCCTGTTGTCCGGAGTCGAGGTCCGTGATCCGGAAACCAACGCGCGGTTGATGACGGAAAAGCGCGAAACGCTCGTCACTCAGTTCGCCCGCCACGGCTTCGCCACGGTCGCGCTGATGCCCGGACTGCGGCAGCGGTGGCCGGAGGGTGCCTTTTACGGGTTCAGCGAGATCGACGATGCGAGGCGATTGGATTATCGAGGCCCGGAGTTCGGCTGGTTCGCGATTCCGGATCAGTATTCGCTCGCGAAGTTCGACGCGATCGCCGGCAATCGGACGTCCAGGCCGCCGCTGTTCGTGTTCTATCCCACAATCAGCACGCATTTCCCATTCAGCCCCACGCCGCCGTACCAGCCCGACTGGAGCCGGATGTTCGACGCCCATCCGTACGACGGCCCGGCGATTGTCCGCGCCTACGCCAGGCAACCAGACTGGACGCATTTCGCGCCGGGCTATGTCGATGCCGTGTCGTACACATACAACACCCTCAGCGGCTATCTGCGTCGCCACGCGGACCGCGACTTCGTCATGATCCTGCTGGGCGATCATCAACCGGCCGCGGCGGTCAGCGGCGAAGGCGCATCGTGGAGCGTTCCCGTGCACGTGATCGCCTCGCGATCGGAGATTCTCGATCGCCTGGTTGCTCGAGGCTTCAGGGATGGCCTGACGCCGGCGCGGCCGGCGCTGGCGCCCATGAACGCGCTCTTGCCGGTTCTGCTCGACGCCTTCGGCAACCGGCCACACCAGTAGGGCGGAGCAGAGCTGCGTCCCTACGTGGGCGGCTCTGACGCAGCGCTGGGCTCGCTTCGGGAATATGGGCGGAGCAAGCTCCGCCCCTACGTGGGCGACGGAGCCTGCTTCGAGAAGTAGGGGCGGAGCTTGCTCCGCCCCGCGAATCGGTCAGCGCTTGCGCGCCCGAATCGTGACCTTGTAGTTGTTCTCGGCGTTCAGATTGATCAGCGACACGAACGCTCGGCTATCACGCAGTCCAATCGTGCCGGACTGCGACACGGCAGTGACGTCCCAGCCCGCTGGCAGCACGACGGTATTGCGCAGACCGTGCAGGGTTCGCTCGAATATCAGTTCGCCGCTGGTCAGCTTGTAACTCCCGTCCTTGATCGTTCCGGTGATCTGGATATGCGCGCTCTGCTTGTCGTCGACGATCGGCACGTCCAGCTTCACGGTCATCGCGGATCCCGCCTTGGTCGTCGTGAACGGCTTCGCGGTGTCGAGATCGACAACGCGCAGATCAGTCAAAGGAAGATAGGCGAGCGAGTCCAGTCTCGCGCTCGCACCTTTCCGGTAATCGCTGTAGGTCTCGTCCACCTTGATCGTGCCGGTTTCCGGCGCGTCGAGGTCGTAGAGGGTCTTGATGTCGTCGAAGAACATGTCGGTGTACGCGAGTGGTGGAAACGCGGTGGCCGTCTTGCGCGCATGAATCGTGACCGGATTGCTCTGGCCGC
The DNA here is from genome assembly GCA_036489235.1 of Vicinamibacterales bacterium. GTDB lineage: Bacteria > Acidobacteriota > Vicinamibacteria > Vicinamibacterales > CAVVIG01 > CAVQFC01. The sequence goes on along the minus strand of DASXGC010000043.1, from coordinate 11,553 downwards.
TCGGATTCGCGAAGGCGAGCTTCAGCCGGCCTTCCGGGTCGGTGGTCAACTGCGCCGCGACATTCGACGAAATGAACGAGAATCCCTTGGGCAGCAGCACGCCCAGACGGTAGCCGCTCAGGCTGCGGACCCAGGCGATGTCGTCGCCGTGCATGATGTAGGTGCGCGGATCCTTGTAGGTCTTGTAGATCAGCACTCGGCCGACGCCGCCCTCCGGCACCGGAATCGGCAAGGTCGCGTGGATCGCATGATTGTCGGGATCGCTGCCCTCTTGCGCGTAGGTAAACTTGAGCGGCTTGCCGGTGCGCGGGTCGTACACCTCGACGCCCGAGCCCTCGCTGCCGCCGCGCGTGGCGTTGACCAGCTCGGTCGCGCCGACGCGCGTTTCCTCCGGCAGGAAGCGAATCCGGAATTCTTCGCTGCCGGGCGCGAGGATTGCGTACTCGGTGTAAGCGTCCTGTGAGAAATAGCGCGTGACCGGCGGCGTCGGGCGCAGCGAACCGTCCGGGTTGGCGCCGCCCGGGAACGGATTGTCGGCGCCTCCTCGGCGTTGTGCGAGGATGAGGCCGGGAATCAGGGCGCCCGTCAATACCAGCGTGGCGCGAATCAGCAGCGTTCTCGAAAACATCACGTTATCCCTTCAGACAATCGGTCATCGAAGCGTCCATGGCGGGCAGAGCAGCATCGAGTTCGCCGAGCGCGCGGATCCGCTGGCAGTCGCAGTCGGCATAAAGGCCGCCGATGTCGAGGAGCACCGGCGTGATCGCCGCGGATCGGGCACCGACGACATCGACGTGGTAGAGGTCGCCAACATGCACCGTGGTATCAGCCGTTGCGCCGGTGCGCTCGAGCGCCAGTTGAAAGAATCGCGGATCCGGCTTCTCGATCTGCTCGTCAAAAGAGTCAAAGATGGCGTCGAACGCAGACGTCAGGTCCAGCCGGTCGAACAGCCGGTGCAAGGTGCCATTGGCGTTGGATACCACGACCAGCCGAAGACCGCGGGCCCGCAGCGCTGCCAGCGACGGTCGAACCCCGTCCGGAATCGTCTCCCACAGGTTCTGCTGCTGGTGATATGCGTGCAATTCGGCGAGCGCGGCGCTGGTTTTCTCCGACAATGAGATCCCGGCTTCGGTCAGGACGAGGTTGAAATAGGTCCAGCCGCGCTGCTGATCGTTGGTGGCTCGAATGGTGTCGCCGAGATCGAGGCGCCGCTTGGCATGCGGCTCGGCGGCGGCCAGCGCCAAGGCAGAAACGTGCACGCCGTGCGCGGCCAGCTGGTCGCTGACGCGGATCCAGTTCGGGTTGACCAGGACGCCGCCCGCATCGAGGAACACGGTTTGAATCGACACCGCTTCAGCTTACACTTGTCTGTGATGAACGGTCTGCCATGAACGGACGCCGCGCCGCGCTCCTGCTCGTCATCGTGCTCGGTAGCGTTGCCATGCTGTGGGCGGCATCGCGCTATTCGGCGCAGGTGGCCTCACGTCAAAGCGGCGACGTCGCCGCGTCCCCCGAGCCCGACCGCAGCGGTCCGGCGACACTGCGGTTCTACAAGAGCCCGATCGCTGTCCCGGTGTTTACCGCGCGCGACCTCGACGGCCGCGAGGTTTCGAACTCGTCGCTGCACGGCAAGGTGCTGATCGTCAATTTCTGGGCGACGTGGTGTCCGCCCTGCCGTGCCGAAATTCCCGATCTCATCGCGCTGCAGGAGAAGTATCGGGATCAATTGCAGATCGTCGGTATCTCCGAGGACGAAGCTCCCGTGGAAACGGTCAAGCGATTCGTTGACGAACACAAAATGAATTATCCGGTCGTGATGCTGACGCCGGATCTCGAGAAAATGTTTCCCGGTATCAGCGCCCTTCCCACGTCGTTCATCGTCAACCGCGAAGGCCGAATCGTTCAGAAGCACGTCGGCATGCTGACGGCGCACGTTACCGAACAGGAAGTGCGTTCGTTGGCAGGATTGACCGTGAACGCCACGGTCGAGCTCGTCGACCAGACGCAGGGGCTCAAGCTGGACAACGGCGCACAGGCGATGACCATTCCCGGCATCGATCTGACGAAGCTGTCACCCGCCAAGCGCGGCGAGGCGCTGCAAAAGCTCAATGCGGCGCCCTGTACGTGCGGCTGCGATCTGACCGTCGCCAAGTGCCGTGTCGACGATCCGACCTGCGGCGTCAGCCTGCCGCTCGCCCGCGATCTCGTCCAGCAGGTATCCGCGCAACCATGACCCCGGCGCGAGCCTCGATCGCGGCCGCAGTCTTCGTTTATTGCGCGGTCGCGGCCCTGGCCCAGTCGCCCGTTCCTGCAGAATCCGCAAAATACGTCGGGTCGGCCGCATGCGCCACCTGCCACGCACCGATCTACGCGCGATGGCAGAAGACGCGCATGGCCAACGTCGTGCGCGACCCCAGGGAGCATCCCGACGCGATCATCCCGGATCTGTCCACGCCCGATCCGCTCGTGACCTTCACGAAGGATCAAATCGCGTTCGTCTACGGCAGTAAATGGAAGCAGCGCTACTTCACCAAGGTTGGAGACGACTACTTTCCGCTCGGAGCGCAGTGGGACGTGACCCACAAGCGGTGGCTCCGCTACTTCGTACCCGAGGGCACCGACTGGTGGCTTCCCTACTATCCGGCCGACAACATGAAACGCCCGACCGGGCCGACCTGCGACGGATGTCACTCTGTGGACTACGACGTGCGAACCAAGCAGGTCGCCGAGTGGAATGTCGGATGTGAGAAGTGTCACGGGCCCGGCAGCGAGCACGCCGCGCGTCCGGCACGGACCAACATCTTCAATCCGTCCCGCGTCGATCCGGTGCACGCGAACGACACCTGCATTCAATGCCATTCGCAGGGTCAGCCGTTGAAGAACCCGTTCGAGGGGCGGTATTTCGACTGGCCGGTCGGGTTCCGCGTCGGCCTCAACCTGAAGGATTTCTGGAAGCTGGAAGAACCTGAACTGGGCAAGACCACCTTCACGCATTTCGCGGACGGCTCGGCCCACAAGAACCGGATGCAGGGGAACGACTTCGTCACCAGCCGGATGTACCAGCGCGGGGTCACCTGCGCCAATTGCCATGACGTCCATGGCACGTCGAACAACGCCGACCTGGCGCGGCCGGTTGCCACCGTGTGCCTGCAATGCCACGGTCCGGCATCGCCGAACGGACCGCATACGGCGACGATCGAGCAGCACACGCACCATCGCACCGGTTCGGCCGGCAGCGAGTGCGTGGCGTGTCACATGCCGAAAATCGCGCAGCAGATCGGTGACGTGATGATCCGCAGCCACACGTTCCGGTTCGTCCCGCCAGCCGAAACCGAGCGCCTGAAGGTCCCGAATGCGTGCATCTCCTGCCACACCGACAAATCGAATGGCTGGGCATCGGATGCACTGAAAAGCTGGCCGGAGTTCTCGCCCTGGCGAGTCGGTCCCTGACTTCAAGTCTGTAGTAGCGGCCGCCCGCGGACTGCGTGCGGTCTGTCGCGTCCGCCTTCAGGCGGACCTCGAAGGCCTTGCTGAAGCCGGCCACTACGAATTCTCCGGCGCGATCAGCTATTGTCGCGGCGGACGGTTGCGGGCCATCTCGTCGATCTCGGCTGAGAGCGTGGCGTAACAGGTCGGACAGATGCCGTGGCTGAACTGCGCGTCCGAGTGCTCAGCGACGTAGCCTTCGACCTGCTGCCAGTACTGATCGTCGCCGCGGATCCGTTTGCAATAGCTGCAGATCGGCAGCAGACCGCGCAGCTGCTTGACGTTCGAAAGCGCTGCCTGTAACTCGGCGACGCGCTCGGCCAGTCTCTGCTGCAGCGCCAGAATGCGGAAACCGACTGCGACGCGCGCGCGCAGTTCGTCGGGATCGAACGGCTTGATGATGTAGTCATCGGCGCCGGCGTCGAGGCCGGCCACCACGTCGGCGCGGCTCTCGCGCGCGGTCACCAGCAGCAGATACATGTTCGCGAGCGACAGATCGTCGCGCACGAGGCGACAGATGTCCGGGCCGTCCATCTTCGGCATCATCCAGTCGAGAATCGCCAGGGTCGGCTCGGTCGCCGTGCGCAGGCGCTCCCAGGCCTGTTCGCCGTCGTGGACGATCGAGGATTGGTAGTTCCAGCGCAGCAGCGTGCGCGCCAGAATCTCGCCGGTCACCCGATCGTCTTCCGCGATGAGAATCTGCATTTCCAGCCGAGTATACAAGGCATCGGTGGCACAATACGCTCATCCGCGCGAGGCGGCGCGGACACTCACACGATGAATCGCTCTCTCGTCAGGCGGCTGGGCCTTGCGGTCCTCTGCGGCAGCGTCGGCCTTGCGCTCAACTCGTGGCGTGCGGGGAGTACTGCGCCGCTGCTGCTCGGCCGTATCGTGACCCTTCCGGTGGCGATTGCGTACGGACCCTGGTTCGGCGCGATCGCGGCAGTGATCGAGGCGCTCTCCGCACAAGGTCCGTTCGGCATCGCGCTCGTTGTTCTGCCGATCGAGGCGCTGATGATCGGCGCGTTCGCTCGGCGCGGACGGTCACCGCTGCTCGGCGGTGTCGTGGTGTGGACGCTGGTCGCTCTGGTGATCGTCGCGGCTCCCTGGCTGGTCGGGGCCGGCTATACGCGCGAGATGGTGCTGCCAATCGCATTGCAGGTCATCATCAGCGGGTTGGTCGCGGTCGTCGTCGCCGATCTGATCGCGACCGGGGCATCGGCGCGCCGTCTGGTCGAGCAGGATCAGCGTCCGGAGCGGCGCATTCGTTCGTACGCGTTTCACGCCTTCGTGCTGGTGGCAATTCTGCCGGTGCTGCTGCTCGCCGCGGTGGATGGTCAACTGACCTCCGCCAAACAGGAATCGGACGGCGCGGCCCGGTTGCACGAAGCGGTCACGGCACTCAGCGAACACATCGCTGCCTACGTGACCGACCACGAACGCGGCATCCAGACCCTCAGCGCAGCACTCGCCGCACAGCCAGGCGCCGGCGGTCGCGAGGCGCTGCTCGAGCGGTATCACGGCGTCTACCCGGGGTTCGTCACGATTTTCGCCGCCGATCCGGCCGGCGTGGTCCACGACATCTATCCGCGGCGCGAGGCGAACCCGCCGGCGATCGGCGATCGCGAGTATTTCCGGGAAGCGCTCGCCACCCGCACCCTTGCCGTGTCCGACGTCATCGTCGGACGGCTGTCGCACGTGACCATCGTGACCGTCGCAGTTCCGTTTCTCGACGCAAAGGGCAACATCGAGGGCGTGGCCGGAGGGTCGCTCGACCTTTCGCGCTTCGATCGGTTCCTCGAAGGGTTCCGCACCCTGCCCGGCGCGCACATCACGGTTGTCGATCAACACGACCGCGTGATCTATACCAGCGGCGCCGGCGACTTCACGACGCTGCAGGACCTGTCCCAGGATCCGATCGTCGCGCAGAGCGCAGATACCGAGAACGGTGTCTTCCACTATCCACGAAGGCTACCGGAAGGTGGCGAGTCGCCACGCCTGGCGGCGATGGCGGTCGTGGCACCGACCGGATGGAAGGTGTTCGTCGAGCAGCCGCTGGTCAACCTGCGACTGCACTCGTTCAGCTACTACGGTTCGACGCTGGCGCTGATGCTGCTGGCGCTGGGCGGAGCGGTGCTCGGTGCGCGTGCGTTCTCGAGCGCCGTCACACACCCGCTCGAAGAAGTGGTCGCGGTGGTCCGGAATATTTCCGCGCACGGCGTCCACGCTGAGAGCAGGGTGACGTCGAACCCGCCGACCGAGATCGCTTCCCTGCTGGCAGACGTGAACGGCATGCAGGTGCGCCTCGGCGACTCGTATCAGCAGCTCGAACAGGCGCTGGCGCAGCGCGAACTGCTCAACTCGGAGCTGCGCGCACTCACCGAACATCTCGACCGAAAAGTGCGCGAACGGACCGCCGAGCTCGCGGCGGCGACGCGCGTCGCGGAGGAGGCGAACCAGGCGAAGAGCGAGTTCCTCGCCAACATGAGCCACGAAATCCGCACCCCGCTCAACGGCGTCATCGGCATGACCGAGCTGGCGCTCGACACCACGCTCACCGTCGAACAACGGGAATATCTGACGATGGTGAAGGGCTCGGCGGATTCACTGCTGAGCATCCTCAACGACATCCTCGATTTCTCGAAGATCGAAATGCGCAAGCTCGATCTCGAAGCGGTGCCGTTTTCGCTGAGGGATCACCTCGCTGATCTGTTGAAGCCGCTGGCGCTGCGGGCCGAGCAGAAAGGCCTCGAGGTCGTCTGTCACGTGCTGCCAGACGTGCCACGCGTTGCGGTCGGCGATCCGGGCCGGCTGCGTCAGGTCATCGTCAACCTGGTTGGCAACGCCATTAAATTCACCGAGCGCGGACAAGTGCTGGTGCAGGTCCAGGTCGATGAGGCGGCCGCTGACGCGACGCTGCTGCACTACTTCGTCAGCGACAGCGGCATCGGGATTCCCGCCGACAAGCAGCAGGCGATTTTCGAGCCGTTCCGTCAGGCCGACGGATCGACCACGCGCCGATTCGGCGGCACTGGCCTGGGGCTGGCGATTTCGACCACGCTGGTGGATCTGATGGGCGGGCGGATCTGGGTGCAGAGTGCTCCCCACGAAGGCAGTACGTTCCACTTCACCGTGCGTCTGGGCATTACCGATGCACGCGCGGAGCCGGGAGCCCTGAACCTCGACGACCTGAAGGTGCTGATCGTGGACGACAACGCCGTCAACCGGCGCGTGCTGCACGACCTCCTGCTGCGCTGGAAGATGCGTCCCACTGTCGTCGACAGCGGCGCCGGCGCGATTCGCGCGATGACCGACGCGCGCGGGCGCGGCCAGCCGTTCGCGCTGGTGCTGCTCGACGCCAACATGCCGGACATGGACGGCTTCGAAGTCGCGCGTCGGATTCACAGCGAGGAGCAGTTGGGCGGCGCGACGATCATGATGCTCAGCTCCTCGGGTCACCATGACGAAAGCGCGCGATGCCGGGAGGTCGGCATCGCCAACCACCTGACCAAGCCGGTAGACCAGCGCGATCTGCTGGCTTCGATCGGCCGCGCGCTGGCTCGCGATCAGACGCCACGGACGCCGCTGCCGGCGTCGATGCTTCCGGCCGATTTGCCGGAGCGGCGCCTGCATGTGCTGCTCGCCGAGGACAACGTCGTCAACCAGCGCCTGGCCGCGAGCCTGCTCGAGCGGCGCGGCCACCGCGTCACCATCGCCGGCAACGGTCGCGAAGCGGTCACCGCCTGCGAACGAAACAGCTTCGATGCGGTGCTGATGGATGTCCAGATGCCGGAGATGGGCGGGTTCGAAGCGACGCAGGCGATCCGCGCGCGCGAGGGCGTCGCCGGTAAGCGCGTGCCGATCATCGCGATGACGGCCCACGCGATGAAGGGTGACCGCGAACGCTGCCTGGCCGCCGGCATGGACGAATACCTGACCAAACCGCTCGATCCGCGGCAGCTGTGCACCCTGGTCGAGTCAATCAGCGCCGATCGTCCTCCAGCGCAGGACCATATGCTGCCGGACATTTCGGATCGGGTCCTGGCGCGGGTTGGCGGCGATCGCGAGCTTCTCGCGGAGATCAGCCGGCTCTTCGTGGACGATGCGCCGCGGCACCTGGAACAGATTCGGCAAGCGATAGACGATGGCAACGGGGAGTCGCTGCGGCGGGCCGCGCACGGGTTGAAGGGTGCGGCCGCGAACTTCGACGCCGACGGCGTGGTGAGTGCGGCGCGAACGCTCGAAGAGATCGGCAGCAGCGGAGATTTTGCCGAACAGGAAGCAGCCTGGCGCGCCGTTTCCATCGAGACGGACAGGCTGATCATCAGGCTGCGCGCCGTCTATTCCTGAAGACCGCGCGCAGACGATCAGCACGCGCCAGATCGGCACGGCATTTGAAGACACCATCGCGGTAATGCGATATGGCTGAGCATCTCGCACGCATTGACGTCTCGCAGTTCAAGGCCGTCGGCGCCGAACCGCAGACGCGGCACGAGCTTCAAACGTGGGTGCGCCAGCACCTTTCGCTTCAACCCGGCGATCAGGCCGCGCTGCTCGCGGCCGTCGACGCTGTACTGTCACGCCATGAACGCCAATGGCAAGAATCCAAACAGGAAGCGATTGTGGCAATGTCGGCGGGCTTTGCCGAAAAGATGGCGCGCGTTCAGACCGAGTTGTCGGCGAGGGACGCCACCGTCCACAGCATCGCCTTGTATTTCGAGGATCTGGTCGCCGACCTGACGGACCGCGCTCACCGCGACCCGAAAACCAAGCTGATGCATTTCGGTCGCTTTACCGAACAACTGGAATCATTTCTCGCACTTGAGCAGCGGGGACGCTGGTGCGCGGTCGGGCTCGTCGATATCACCGGGTTCAAGTGGTACAACGACGCCCTCGGTCATGCCGTCGGGGATCGCATCATCGAGCGTGTCGCTGAGTTGCTCCGCGAACAGGTCCGCTCGGATGACCTGCTGGCGCAGGATCGCGGCGGCCCGCGTGCCCAGGATCTGCACGCGCGCTTTGGCGGCGACGAGTTCTGCTTCCTCGTCCCGGATCTCGCCGGTTGTCACGAGGCTCATGCCGTCGGCGAGCGGTTCCGGGACGCGGTCGCTCACTACGACTGGACGCTCGAGGACGAGCGGCTGGCGGTGCAACCGGTGCGGGTCGATGTCGGCGTAGTCTGCCTCTGGATGGGACGCGTCAATCGGCGCCGGTCAATCGCGCGGCGCCTGGCGTCGGACCTGATTCAGCGGGCGGACGCGCTGATGTATGAGGCCAAGACCGCCCACGCCGACCACATCCATCTGCTGCGTGCCAGGCTCGGAAACAACGGCCTGGTGGAACTGGGCGACGAGGATCCCACCACACTAGAAGAAGCCTAACGCTAGTGCTACACTTTCAGGTTCATTCCACCGTACGGTGGGTGTAGCTCAATGGTTAGAGCGCCGGTCTGTGGCACCGGAGGCTGCGGGTTCGAGTCCCGTCATCCACCCCATTTTCCCGTCGATTAAAACGTCACGCCTTCAGTGGCGTTGCTGACGCTCCGACCTCTTCGCGAACGCGATCATGAGGAAGGCCATCAGGCCAGCCGCAATTCCGGGGTCAGCGCGAACTGGCCGTTTCGCGCCAGGGTGCGGTGGCGCTGGTGCGAACGACCCATGTTCCGACCAGCGTGTCGCCTCTCATGTCGGTGGCACGAAATGCGATGTTACTGCCGGAGATCACCAGAGGCTGTCCGGGCGCAAACAACGGTGGCGGTGGTCCCGCAGGCAGATTCTGGATGTCAGGGCGCTGGACGATCACCTGCGCGTGAGCCCAGGCTCCGGCGGACACAATCGACGCCAGCCAGATCAATCCCATTCCGATCCCTCTCTGTAGAGACATCACCCCTCCCTCGTCGTCACGGCCGAAACAGCAGGTACTCCTGCACTTTGCCGTCAGGACTGCGATACATCAGCGCGTCCAGAGGACCACGTTCGAAGGTCAGCCGCACGGAACTGACCTCCATGCCGCCGCGCTCGGCAACAGATCGAACGGTGACGCTGGCCGGCGTGCCGTACGGCTTCAAGCTGTCCGCGGTCGCGCGCACCTTGGCGTCGGTGAGGAACGCACTGTATTCCTCGCCGAGACCGGCCCGGTCGAGCGCACCGCCCTGCAGCGCCTTGAACAGCGCCAACGCCTGCGGGCCCGGCTCGGGACCGTCGATGTGCGGAATCTGCCCTCGATCCTCGCGCGCGCCCGACGGTCCAGTGGTGACCGGGAGGTTGGCGGCTCGCGCCGGCATCACAGCCGCGAGCGCGCGATCCACAAGCGCGTTGGCGAGCGGGCCATCCTCGTTGTTGATGACTACCACGACCGCGGCCTTCGTCTGCGGCACGAACGTGTTCCGTGCGATGAAGCCGCTCACCGCGCCGCCGTGCGTCAGCACCGTCACGCCGTCGCGGCTGCCAACCGACAACCCGCAACCGTAGTTGCTCGACTGGCCATTGGCCAGAATCCGCGGTTTGATCATCAACGCCCACGACTCGGGCTTGAGCACCCGTCCGTTCATCAATGCAATGTCCCAGCGCGCGATGTCTGCTGCGGTGGAATAAATCGCGCCGGCCGCGCCGACCCAGCCCTCGCCTTCACGAATCGCGCGCGTGAGTGGCGTCAACGCGAACGAGGTGTAGCCCGGGGCGACCCGGCGGTCGTCGTTCGACGGGTCGTAGACCGTGTGGGACATGCCGAGCGGCGTGAAGATGCGCTGGGATAACAATTCGCCGAGCGGCTGGCCACTGACCTTTTCGAGAATCCTCCCGAGCAGCACGAAGCCGGTGTTCGAGTATGACCACCGCGTACCCGGTTCGAAGTCGAGCGGCGCGCCGGCGAACTGGCGGATCAATCGGTCGGGTTCGATCTGCTGCTGCATCGGGCGGTCGACGAAATCGAGCGGATAGTAGTCACGATAGCCGGACACATGATTCATCAGATCGAGCAGCGTGATGTCGTTTGCCCGCGTCAGGCCGGGATAGTACTTGGCGACTTTGTCGTGCACCGACAGCTTCCCCTGCTCCGCGAGCAGGAGCGTTGCCGCAGCGGTGAACTGTTTCGTCACCGACCCGATCCCGAACAGCGTCCCAGCGTCCACCGCGGCCGGTGCGTCGAGTGAACGGCGTCCAAAGCCGCCGGCCAGCAGCGTCTGACCGTTCTCGACGACCGCGACGGTTGCGCCGACCCCGCCGTGACGCGCGATCTCCTGAGTGATGGCCTGCTCGAGTGCGCTGCGCTTGCCTGCCTGGTCTGCCTGAACGGCTGCAACCGGGCGGGACCCGCCAACCGCAACCGATGCGGCAATCGTCGCCCCGACGATGGAGAGCCCTACCTTTCGATTCAGCACGAAGCCACCTTTCCGTGACAACAGTCGCATTCAGGTTCGCAAATCCGGCGTTTTGATTCCCCCGGCACGCCAGTACAAGTACGCCGGGACGCCGAGCGCGACGATACTGAGTCCAATGACAGACTCGGTCGGCCGCTCGAACACAGTGTTCACGACCAGCACGCTGAGCCCTACGACGAAGACGATCGGCACCCCCGGGTAACCCCAGACGCGATAGGGGCGAGGCGCGTCCGGTGCGATCGAGCGCAACCTGAAAATCGCGAGCCCGCCGAGCACGCCGAAGGCGACCGATGCAAACGTGACCCACGTGAACAACTGTTCGTAGGTGCCGGTCAGCGTCAGCAGCGCCGACCATCCGCAAGTCATCGCAATCGCCACATGGGGCGTGCGGTGCTCGGGGTGGACCGCTGCCGCGGACTTGAAGAACAGGCCGTCAACGGCCATTGCGTAGCAGGTGCGCGACATGGCAATCACCGACGCGGCATTGCAACCGAGCGTGGATACGACCACGGTCGCGGCAACCAATGCGGCGCCGTGGGAGCCGACCAGGGCCGAGACTGCTTTTTCGGCGATGCGCTCGACACCCTGGATCCCGGCCAGCGGCAACGCCAGCATGTAGGCGATGTTGACGCTGAGATACAGGACGATCAGCGCCAGGATGCCCATCACGAGCGCTCTCGGAATCGAGC
>DASXGC010000438.1:0-3526 GCA_036489235.1 Vicinamibacterales bacterium | reverse complement strand
TCCGCCTGGAAGTTGAGCAGGATGCGATGCCGCAGCACCGGCAGGGCAACCGCGCGAATATCCTCGGGCGCCGCAACGCTGCGGCCGTTCAGTAACGCCCGCGCCTTCGCTCCGAGTACCAGCGCCTGGCCGGCGCGTGGTCCGGCGCCCCATTTCACCCACTGCCGGACGATAGCCGGCACCGAATCGCCGGCGTCACCGGCCGGGCGGCTGGCGCGAACCAGACGAAGCGCGTAGTCGATGACGTTCGACGCTGCCGGCACGTCGCGCACGAGATGACGCGCCGCCTCGATGTCAGCGGCGGCCGCGATCGGCGTCACCACCGGCTCCTTGTCGGTCGTCGTCTGCGCGAGGATGCGGTGCTCCTCGGCGGCGGACGGGTACTCGATCACCACGTTGAACATGAAGCGATCGAGCTGCGCCTCCGGCAGGGGATACGTGCCTTCCTGCTCAATCGGGTTCTGGGTCGCGAGAACGAACAGCGGCCGCTCCAGCTCGTAGCGGACGCCGTTGACCGTGACCTGATATTCCTGCATCGCCTCGAGCAGCGCTGCCTGGGTCTTCGGCGGGGTGCGATTGATCTCGTCGGCGAGAATCACGTTGGCGAACACCGGTCCGGGAATGAAACGGATCTCGCGGCGTCCGGTGGCGCGATCCTCTTCGATCACCTCGGTGCCGATGATGTCGGACGGCATCAGATCCGGGGTGAACTGGACGCGGTTGAACTTCAGGCGAATGGCCTGGGCGAGCGTCTTGATCAGCAGCGTCTTGGCGAGCCCCGGAACACCCCGGAGCAGGACGTGGCCTCCGGCAAAGAACGCGATCAGAATTTCCTGCACCACCACGTCCTGCCCGATGATTGCGCGCGCCATTTCGTCGCGGAGTCGCGACGCCATCTGCTGTGCCTGGTCGAAATTCATCGAGCGGACTTTTGCGGCGGAAGGTATTTCTTGTCGATGCCGGCGATCACGACGTAATTGGGATCGACCATCTCGACGAGATGAATCGTTGCGACCTTCGAGAGCAACTCGTAAGCGTCCATGTCCGACAGGCCGTAGTCGGCGTGAATCCAGCCCACCAATTCCGTAAACGCGATGCGCAGGGCATCGTCGAGCGGACGGTAGGCGCCGACCGCCATCAGGCTCGACGCGTTTTCGAAGCGCGGCCAGCTGATCTTCCGGCCTTTCACGAGGTCCACCTGCAGTCGCACCCGGAGCGGAACCTCGATGGCTGTACCGGCAACTTCGCCGTCCCCTTGCGCGGCGTGGCCGTCGCCCAGATACAGCAGCGCGCCCGGGGCATTGACCGGTAGATAGAGCGTGTAGCCAGGACGGACTTCGGGGGCATCCATGTTGCCGCCGAATTCCGCGGGCACCACCGAACTGCGCGCTTCGCCGCCGGCAGGGGCCACGCCGATGCAGCCGAGGAACGGCTGGAGCGGAATCTTGACCGAGAACGCCGAGTCGAGGGCGTGGAAGGTGGCCTGATTCGCTTTCGCGTCGATGTCGTAGAACCAGATCTTCTCAGGCAGGTTGGCGTTCAGCATCGGCGTATAGCTGGTGGTGTTGAGCGCACCGAATCCGGGCGCGAGCGCACCGACGCCACGCGTGGAATCGACCGTGAGGTCGAGAATCTTCACGACCAGCGTGTCGCCCGGCTCGGCTCCGGCAATCGCAAACGGTCCGGTCAGTGGGTTGTCGCCCTTGACCATCGCCATCGTGTCGCCTGGCTTCTTGATGGCGTTGCCGAACGCATCGAAGGTGTTGGTTTCGAGGATGTCGCCGGGCTTGAGCGTGGTGACCGGCGCCACGGTCGCGTAGACGAATTTCAGGTCCTTCTCGCTTGGCGAGTAACGGACCGTCTGCTGCGCGATAGCTGGCGCTGCAGCGGAGAGAATCAAGCTCGTTAGAACCAGGTTTCGCACGCTCGTCATTACAGTCGTCCCCGAGCCATCAGCCCTAGCCATTCGTCATTAGCCATTAGCCATTCTTTTCTATGCGTGCCCAGGTATCGCGCAGCGAGACCGTCCGGTTGAATACCAGCGCCCCCGGCCGGGAATCGGTATCGACGCAGAAGTAGCCGATCCGCTCGAACTGCACGCGCAAGCCGGGCGCGGCGGTTGCGAGGCTCGGCTCCGCTACGGCGTCCGACACGATCTCGAGCGAGGCGGGATTGAGGTAGTCGAGGAACGTTTTACCGTCCTTGCCGTTCTCCGGATCCTCGACCGAGAACAGCCGATCGTACAAACGCACTTCAACCGGCACCGCGTGCGCCGCCGACACCCAGTGCATCGTCGCCTTGACGCGACGGCCGTCCGGCGAGTCGCCGCCGCGCGTCGCGGGGTCGTAGCTGCAGCGGACCTCGACGATCTCGCCGCGATCGTCCTTGACCACCTCGGTGCAGGTGATGAAGTAGGCGCAGCGCAGCCGCACCTCTTTTCCCGGCGACAGCCGGAAGAACTTCTTCGGCGGATCCTCGCGGAAGTCGTCGTGCTCGATGTAGAGCACGCGTGAGAACGGCACCTTGCGCGTTCCCGCCGACGGATCCTCCGGGTTGTTGATGACGTCAACCTCTTCGACCTGTCCCTCGGGATAGTTCGTGATCACCACTTTGAGCGGACGCAGCACGGCCATCACCCGCGGCGCACGCCGATTCAGGTCCTCGCGGACGCTGTGCTCGAGCTGAGCGACGTCGATGACGTTTTCCTTCTTGGCGACGCCGATGCGGGCGCAGAAATCGCGCACCGCCTCCGGCGTGTAGCCGCGCCGGCGCAACCCGCTGATGGTCGGCATCCGGGGATCGCTCCAGCCGGCGACGTGCCGGTGCTCGACCAGCTGCAGCAGCTTGCGCTTGCTCATCACCGTGTAATTCAGGTTCAGCCGCGCGAACTCGATCTGCCGCGGCTTGTCGCCTTCGATGACCGCGTTGACCAGCCAGTCATAGAGCGGCCGATGATCCTCGAACTCCAGCGTGCAGAGCGAATGCGTGATGTGCTCGAGGGCGTCCGACAACGGGTGGGCGAAGTCGTACATCGGATAGATGCACCACGCATCGCCGGTGCGGTGATGCGTGGCGTGACGAATCCGGTACAGCGTCGGGTCGCGCATGTTGAAGTTCGGTGACGCCATGTCGATCTTGGCGCGCAGCACGTGCGCGCCGTCGGGGAACTGGTCGGCCCGCATCCGCGCGAACAGGTCGAGATTTTCTTCGATCGATCGGTTGCGGAAGGGGCTGTCCTTCCCCGCCTCGGTCAGGGTCCCGCGGTACGCACGGATCTCGTCCGCATTCAGGCTGTCGACGTAGGCCTTGTCGTGGCGAATCAACTCGACCGCGAACTGATAGAGCCGCTCGAAATAGTCCGATGCGTACAGCTCGGCGCTCCACCTGAACCCGAGCCAGGCGACATCCTCCTTGATCGCGTCCACGTATTCGACGTCTTCCTTGGTCGGATTGGTGTCGTCGAAGCGGAGATTGCAGATGCCGCGCTGTTCCCCGGCGATGCCGAAGTTCAGGCAAATCGATTTGG
>DASXGC010000416.1:0-24823 GCA_036489235.1 Vicinamibacterales bacterium | reverse complement strand
ATGCCGCCGCCGATGCCGCCCATCGTGAACGACGGCCGGATCACCAGCGGGAAGCCGAGCGTCTTGCCGAGCTCGATGGCCTCGCTCACCGACCGCGCCACGCCGCTCTGCGGCACGTCGAGGCCGATCTCGCGCATCGCGTCCTTGAACAGCTGACGATCCTCGGCGACCTTGATCGCCTGAATCGACGCGCCAATCAGCTCGACGTTGTACTTCGCGAGGGTGCCGTTCTCGTGCAGATCGACCGCCAGGTTGAGTGCGGTCTGGCCGCCGACGGTCGGCAGCAACGCATCGGGCCGTTCGCGTTCGATGATCGCGGCGAGCACCTCCGGCGTGAGCGGCTCGACGTAGGTGCGATCGGCCAGCTCCGGGTCGGTCATGATCGTCGCCGGGTTGCTGTTGACGAGGATCACCTCGAGCCCTTCGGAACGCAGCGCCTTGCACGCCTGGCTGCCGGAGTAGTCGAACTCGCACGCCTGTCCGATGACGATGGGACCGGAGCCGATGATGAGAACGCGTTTGAGGTCAGTTCTGCGCGGCATGCCCTAGTTCCGAGTCCCTTCGATGAGTGCCAAAAAGTCTTCAAACAGATAGTCCGCGTCGTGCGGACCGGGCGACGCTTCCGGGTGGTACTGCACGCAGAACACCGGCTGCGTCTTGTGCCTCAGGCCTTCAATCGTTCCGTCGTACAAATTCAGGTGCGTCACTTCGACATCGTCGGGTAGCGACGCGGGATCGACCGCGAAGCCGTGATTCTGCGAGGTGATTTCGATCTTGCCGTCCGACAGGTTCTTCACCGGATGATTGGCGCCGCGGTGACCGAATTTCAGCTTGAAGGTGCTGCCGCCCATGGCCAGACCGAGAATCTGGTGGCCGAGGCAGATGCCGAACACCGGCACGTTCGAGGCGACCAGCGTACGGGCGTTCTCCACCGCGTAACTCAGTGGCGCGGGGTCGCCGGGCCCGTTGCTGAGAAACACGCCGTCGGGTCTGGTCGCAAGCAGTTCGGCCGCCGGCGTCGCCGCCGGATAGACACGAACGTCGCAGCCGTGCGCGCTCAGCCGCCGCAGGATGTTCCATTTCATGCCGTAATCGTAAGCGGCGATCTTCATGCGCCGCTTCCGGCGCTTCTCGATCGCGATGCCGAACTGGTCCGGATCCTCCTGCGGCCAGTCGAACGCGGCCTTGGCCGTGACGCCGGTCACGAGGTCCGAGCCTTCCATCTGGGGCACCGCGTTGGCGCGATCCACCAGCGCCTTGACGTCCAGCGCGTTGCCGGTGGCGATCACGCCGCGCATGACGCCGCCGGACCGCAGTTGTCGTGTGAGCGCACGCGTATCGATGTCCGAGATCGCGACGATCCGGTTGGCGACCAGGTATTCGCGCAGGGTCATCTCCGAGCGCCAGTTGCTGGCGACCGGCGACTCGTCGCGGACGATGAAGCCGGCAACGTGGGGCGCGCGCGACTCTACGTCGGCGTTCGAGACGCCGTAGTTGCCGATCTCGGGGCACGTCATCGTGACGATCTGACCCGCATACGAGGGATCGGTGAGCACCTCCTGATAGCCGGTCATGCTGGTGTTGAACACGACTTCGCCACCAGCTTCACCTTCGGCTCCCGCAGCCGCGCCGCGAAATACCGTCCCGTCTTCCAACGCCAGAATCGCTTCCATCACTCTCCTGCCCTGCGCCTGTTCCTACCGCTCCAACGACGCCGTGACCCGATTGGCCTCGGTCGAGAGTACTTGCACCAACGACGTCCACGACTGATAGCCGTCGAGCTGGAGGCGAACGTTGTGCTCGCCGGCCGGCACCGACGGCAGCGCCAGCGGTGTCACCCCCACCAGCCTGCCGTCCAGGTACACCGAGGCGCCTGCCGGCCGCGATTCCACACGCAGCGGACCGGGGCCGGTGGGCGTACTGGCCGCGGGGGGTGGCGCGACCGCGGCCGGCGCCCGGCGCGGCTCAGGCGTCGACGCCTTTTCGCGAACCAGTTCGAAATCCATCGACCCGGCCGGGCGCGCGGCGGTGACGACCACACGGCGATCGAGCGTCACGTAGCCGTCACGACTGACCCGCACGTGATGCGCACCAAACGAGATGTCGCGGACCGTCGCTGGCGTTCGACCGGCGTCGTGACCGTCGATCGAGACCGACGCGTTGCCAGGCGTCGACCGCACCAGCAGCCGTCCGGTTTCCGGCGCGGACTCGACTGGTGGCGTCGCTGCGGGCGCGGTAGCCTTCGCCGCCGGCTTCGGGGCAGTCTTGTCGGGCTCCGGTGCGGAAGGCGGCGCCTTGGCCGGCTCGGCCACCGCACCGTCCGTGAACTCGCGTCCCGTCGGTGTCGCCGCGGCACCTGCCGGACCCAGACGTTGTGATCCGGTGCCGTAACCGACTGCGAAGCCGATGGCGATGCCGACCGCGAGCGCCAGCACCAGCGGCCAGACCGCGGACCGCGACCGTTCGAGCACCGAAAGGAACTCGGGTTCGCGGTCCGGGACAACCTTGCTCGGCTCGCTCGAACTCGCCGCCGGCGCCGGTCGTTCCACGCTTCGAACATCCTTCCGCGGGGCTGTCGCAACTTCCGAGCGAACCGGCACCGCTTCCGTCTGGCCGATTCGAGCCGTTCCGGCGAATTCTTCCGCCGCGCCGGCGCCCGGAGTCACATCGGCAGCCGCGCCTCGCGTGAACGCGTCGCTGATTTCGGTCGCGCCCGAGGCGGTCGGAATCATCGGCACCTCGAGGTCGGTGTCGAGGGGCAGACGCGGTTCGACCTTCGGCGTGACTGGCTTCTCCGCGGATTTGCCGCCGTTCTTGTCGACTGATGATCCCGACCGCGCCTTCCTCGTTCGACGCTCCATGGCTGCGGGCGGCGCCAGCACGATGGCCGGGAACGCTTCCTTCAGCGCCTCGGCGAACTCCAGTGCCGTGTCGTACCGATCGTCAGGATTCTCGGCGAGCGCGCGCGCAAAGGTGACGCGCAGCCGCCCGAGGTCGCCGCCTTCGATCTCGGTCAGGCTTTCAACCGCCCGCGTTCCGGTGCCCGAAACACGCCGCGCCCACAACAGTTCGTGCATCAGCGCGGCGAGGCTGAAGACATCGGCCCGGCGGTCCCAGGCGGCGCCGGCAATTCGCTCAGGCGGTGTGTACGGCCGTCGTACGGGCGCCGTGACACCGACGCTCTCGAGCGCGTGGGCCACGCCCATGCCGGTCAGCCGGGTGTCGTCCGACGACATCAGCACGTCCCGCGGATGCAGCGCGCCGTGGCTGATGTCCACGACGGCGGCGAAGTCGAGCGCGCCGGCGAGCTGTGCCGCAACGCGCAGCGCTTCAGCTGGCGGAGCCGAGCCGTACTCGCGCACCGACAGGTCGAGCGATTCGGCCGCCACATAGTCCTGCGCCAGAAATGCCGAGACGCCGGTTATGCCGGTGGCGAGCGGCGCGGCCAGCGCGGGGTGGGTCAGATCCGCGGCAATCAGCTGCTCGAACGCCGCAACCAGCTGGTGCCCTTTTTCCGGCGGCAGGTCGAGGTTGAACAGCTTGACCGCAACCAGCCGCTCGCGTTCCGCGTCGTACGCGCGGAACACCGGCCCCAACGTCCCTGCACCGATCTGATGAAGAACACGAAACGGTCCGAACGCGTCAGGAGGCGCAGTGCCGGAAGGTTCCGTGTTCAGTGAAAACTCCTAGAGGAAGGCCCACGAATCGTAGCATTGTACCGGCTCGCGTTCAACGCATCGACGCGCAAAAATCGCGCGCACCGTTCAGTCGGTCGCGCGCGTCTTACTCGTGTTCGTTCAACCGCATAGCGGCTGCGATTGCTTGACAGTCCGCGCAACGCTCTGCGAGAGTAGGCTTCCGGTGCAGGTGAACTCAGCCGAATCTACTTCCGAGTCTTCGGTCCGTATTCCGGTCGACGTACGCCGCTTCCCCTGGATCCGTCGGCTCGCCGCGGACTACGCGTACGCTTTCCCGTCGGTCGCGCCGTTCTTTTCCGGGAATCCTGCTGATCAGTCCGCGTGGGCCGACGCGATTGCGCGTACGCAGGCGCACCGGCGGCGCCGCGACGATATCGCCGCCGTGCTGGCGCGCCAGCAGGAGCATCGCGGCGCACCGGTCAAGGCTCGTGACGCCGCGCGGCTCCTCGCCGACCCGCGCACGGTCGCCATCGTGACCGGACAGCAGGCGGGTCTCTTCGGCGGTCCGTTCTTCACGCTGCTGAAAGCGCTCACCGCGCTCAAGCTGGCCGATCAGGTCGCACGCGATCACGGCGTACCCGCGGTTGCGATCTTCTGGATCGACGCAGAGGATCACGACTGGGAGGAAGTCCGGTCGTGTACGGTGTTCGACGACCAGCTGGAGCCGCAGCGCGTTTCGCTGCCGGCCCGGCCGGGCGTCGAACCAGCTCCTGTCGCCACCGTCCGCCTCGATGAGGCGATTGTCGACGCCCTCGCCGCTGTCGAACAGCTCCTTCCCAAAACAGATTTTCGCGCATCCGTCATGGACGGCCTGCGTCAGGCGTACGCACCCGGACGCGGCATGGCCGAGGCCTTCGGCCGCTGGATGGAGAGCGTGCTCGGCGATCGCGGCCTGATCGTGTACGACTCGTCCGATCCGGCTGCCAAGCCGCTGGTCGCCGAGGTGTTCGCGCGTGAGCTGTCGATGCCGGGCCAGACCGCGAAACTGGCAGCCTTGGCCGGGTCGGATCTGACCGCCCGCGGCTATCACGCTCAAGTGAACGCGCAGGACGACAGCCTGGCGTTGTTTCATCTCGACAGCAGCCGGCGCGCCATCCGTCAACAGGACGGACGGTTCGTGGTCGGCGAGCAGCCGTTCGAGACCGCGGCGCTGGTCGCGCAGGCCACCGAGCAACCGGCCTCCTTCAGTCCGAATGTCCTGCTGCGTCCGATCGTGCAGGACACGATCTTTCCGACCATCTGCTATGTCGCCGGCCCGAACGAACTCGCGTACCTGGGCCAGCTGCGCGGCGTGTATCAGCACTTCGGCGTGCCGATGCCGTTGTTCTATCCGCGCTCGACCGCCACCCTGCTCGACTCGGCGGCGCTGCGCTTCCTGACCAGGTACAAACTGCCGATCGAGTCACTGCAGGCGCAGGACGAAGCGGCGCTGAACGACTTGCTGCAGGCGCAGATTCCACAGGTGGTCGAGGACTCGTTCACGGCGGCCGCTCAGGGGATCCAGGCGCAGATGACCCGCGTCATCGACGCCATGCCGGCCCTTGATCCGACGCTCGAAGGCGCCGCGCGCTCGACACTCGAGCGGATGCAGCGCGACCTGCAGACGCTGCACGGCAAGATGATTCAGGCCGCAAAACGCCGCGATGAGACGCTGCGGCGTCAGTTCATTCACGCGCGGGCCCTGGCCTTTCCCGGCGGCCACGCTCAGGAGCGGACGATCGGTTTCCTGTCCTTCCTGAACGAGTACGGCCCGGCGCTCGTCGAGCGGCTCGACGAGGAGCTTCCGCTCGACCTCGGGCGTCACTGGATTGTCACGATCTAAAGCGAAAGGCAAACGTCTACGCATCCGGGTCGTCGCAACCTGGCGCAAAGGCTGGGTGCGTCTGGTTGCCCTCGCGCTTGCCATCCCGACCGTCATCCTCTGCGGCCTCGCCACCTACTACTACGTCCGGTTTTCGTATCTGATCGACGCGCGGCTGCATGGCGAGCGCGCCACCACCTTTCCCCGCGTGTTCGCGCGGCCACTCGAGTTGCGACGCGGCCAGGCACTCACCGATCGGCAGCTCATCGACCGCCTGAACGACCTCGGCTACGCGCAGCGCACGGCCATCGGTAAACCAGGCGAATTCACGACCGGCACCGGTGTGGTGGCGCTGATGGCGCGCGCGCCCGAGCTCAAGGGTCAGATCGTGCGCGTGGTCTTTCAGCGGCCCGACGTGAGGCCGAAGGCGACGGCACGCAAGCCACCGCCTCCACCGCCTCGTGCCCGCCCGGCCGATCACGTCCTCGGCCTCGAAATCAATGGCACGCCGAGCGAGCGGTTGACCCTGGACGCGCCGGTGCTGACGACGTTGACGGTCGGCGATCGCGAAAAACGACGGCCGGTGGCGCTCGCGGCGATTCCATCACGGCTGACGCAGGCTGTGTTGTCGATCGAGGATCGCCGCTTCTACGACCACCCCGGCATCGATCCGATTGGCATCGTCGGCGCAATGGTCTCGAACCTGCGCGGCCGTCGTCAGTACATGTCCGGAGCCAGCACCATCACGCAACAGGTGGCGCGCAACGTGTTTCTGCCGAAGATGTTTCCCGGCATGACGCTGAAAGACGCGCGCGAGAAGTCGGTCCGCCGCAAGCTGCTCGAGGTCTGGGTGTCGCTGATCCTCACGACTCGCGCGTCCAAGGACGCGATCCTCGAGATGTACCTCAACGACATGACGCTCGGCCAGCGCGGCTCATTCGGCATCGTCGGCGTCGCCGAAGCGGCGCGCCTGTTTTTCGGAAAGGACGTCAGCAACGTCTCCCTCGCCGAAGCGGCAACCATCGCCGGTGTGTTCCAATCGCCCTCGGCGCTGTCACCGTTCAACAACCCGGCGCGCTGCCGCGAGCGCCGCAACGTCGTGCTGCAGTCGATGGTCGACGCCGGTTACATCCAGCAGGACGCAGCCGAACGCGCGATCCACGAGCCGCTGCTCGTGGTCCAGCGCGCGCTCGAATCCGAAGCACCGTACTTCGTCGATTTCGTCGGCCAAACCCTCGACGACCACTATCCGGGCCTGACCACGACCACCACCCAGACCGTCGACGTGTACACGACGCTCGACCTGCACCTGCAGCGACTGGCGCAGGACGCGGTACGTGACGGTCTCTTGCAGGTGGACAGCCTGCTCGCCAAGCGGAAGCGCGGCAAGGCCGAGGCCGCGCTGATCGCGGTGGATCCGCACACCGGCGAAATCCTGGCGTTCGTCGGTGGGCGGTCGTACAACCAGTCGCAATACGATCGCGCGATCGCATCGCGGCGCCAGCCCGGATCGGTGTTCAAGCCGTTCGTGTTTCTCACCGCGTTCGAGGAGGCTGCGAAACAAGGCCGCGCCGACGTTACGCCGGCGTCGATCACCAATGACGAACAGGAGACCTTCGAGTTCGACGATCAGGAGTGGACGCCGGAAAATTACGAACACGAGTACGACGGCCCGATCACGTTCCGTCGTGCGCTGGCGCATTCACGCAACCTCGGCACCATTCATGTCGCCCAGGCGGCCGGCTACGACCGCGTTGCGAACTTCTGGAAGACGCTGGGCGTCGGCGCAGTGCCGAAGGCGTATCCGTCGATCGCGCTCGGTGTGTTCGAGGCGACGCCGTACGAAATCGCCACCGCCTACACGCTGTTCCCGAACGGCGGTGCGATCAGGCCGCTGAAGCACCTGCTGAAGATCGTCAGCGGCGGCAAGGACGTCACCAAAGACAAGGACGTGCCGCCGCGGCGTGTTGCGCGGCCGGATACGACCTTCCTCGTGACCAACATGATGCGCAGCGTGCTCAACGAAGGCACCGCCGCCAGCGCGCGCGGACAGGGATTCACGCTCGACGCCGCGGGCAAGACCGGCACGACCAACGATTTGCGCGACGCGTGGTTCGCGGGCTTCACGCCCGACTTGCTCACCGTCGTGTGGGTCGGATTCGACGACAACCAGCCGGTCGGTCTGAGCGGCGCACGGGCCGCGCTGCCGATCTGGACGCAGTTCATGAAGACCGCCCTCGCTGGCCGCGCCAGCGTGCCCTTCGACGTGCCCGAAGGCATTACGTTCGTGAACATCGACGCCGGCACCGGCAAGCTTGCGACGCCTTTCTGCCCGAAAGTGATCAACGAGTCTTTCATCGCCGGGACCGAACCGACCCAGATCTGCGACGTCCATCGATAGCCCCGATCCCTCACCAGGACCCGGAGCACACCTCTTTCCCGGACCGCTGAGCAGGTGGTGGAGGGCCCCAGTCCCGTATAATCGGCCTGGAGATGAACCGCGAAGTCTTTGCCGCCGTCGCCGATGCGCTCGACCGCGGGGAACCGGCCGCGCTGGTGACCATCGTCTCGACCACCGGATCAACACCGCAGCGGGTCGGCGCCAAGATGCTGGTGTTCGCCGACGGGCGGATCGTCGGCACCATCGGCGGCGGGTGCTACGAGAACGACGCGTTCGGAAAAGCGCGCGAGGCGATCCTGAGCCGCGCCCCCCAATTGATCCACTACGAGCTGTCGGACGACTTCGCGCAGGAGACCGGCCTCATCTGCGGCGGCCAGATGGACGTCTACATCGAACCGATCGAGCCGTCACCCGAGCTCTACATCATCGGTGCGGGCCACGTCGGCTTCCACCTCGCCCGCGTCGCGCAGGAAGTGGGATTTCGCGTCCACGTCGTGGACGATCGCGAGAAGTTCGCGAATCCGGAGCGCTTCCCCACCGCCGTGGAGATCGTAGTCGAGGACATCCCGGCGTGGATCGCGCGAACCCGTCTGCCCGCGCACGCGTACACCGTGATCGTCACGCGCGGACACACCAACGACCTCGACGCGCTGCGGGCATTGGCGCCGCGCGAACAGCGCTACCTCGGCCTGATTGGCAGCCGCGCGAAAGTGGCGCGCATTTACGAAGCGCTCCTCGACGAGCAGATGCCCGCCGACCTGCTGGCCCAGGTGCACGCACCGATCGGCCTCGACATCGGCGCGGTGACGCCGCAGGAAATCGCGGTCAGCATCCTGGCCGAGCTGATCGCGGTCAAGCACGGCAAGGAACATCCGACGTCGATGCGCTGGACACCGGCTTCACTCAAGCTGGACGTGAAGAGGCTGAAGTCGGAAGTCCCGATCTGACCGCATCTGAACTCAACTCAAATTCCCGCATGTCGTCGTTACTGATCCGCGGCGGCATCGTCGTCACGATGAACGATCGGTTCGAGATCGTCGAGGGGGACGTCTCGATCCAGGATGGCCGGATTGCCGCCATCGCGCCGGCAATCACCGAGCCGCACGACCGTACCATCGACGCGCGCGGCGGCTATGTCCTTCCCGGGTTCATCCAGACCCACATTCACCTCTGCCAGACGCTGTTTCGCGGATTCGCCGACGACCTGCCGCTGATGGACTGGCTGCGCACGCGGGTGTGGCCGATGGAAGCCGCGCATACTCCGGCGTCACTGCGCGCGGCGACCCGGCTCGCAACGACCGAGCTGCTCGCGAGCGGCACCACCTCCGTCCTGACGATGGAGACGGTGCACGATACGGATGTGGTGTTCGAGGCAGTGGCCGAGAGCGGCATGCGAGCGGTCATCGGCAAGTGCATGATGGATTTCGATGCGCAGGTCCCTGCACGTCTCCAGGAACAGACCCGGGCCTCGCTCGATGAGAGTGTCGCGATCCGCACGCGTTGGAACGGCGCCGCCAACGGCCGGCTGCACGCGGCGTTCGCACCGCGGTTCGCGGTGTCGTGCTCGCGCGAACTGCTCGAAGCGGTCGCCAGCCTGTCACAGCAGCATCAGGCGCTGGTCCACACCCACGCGTCGGAATCGCGCGAGGAAATTGCCATCGTACGCGAACGGTCCGGCGGCATGGGCAACCTCGAGTACCTGGCCAGTCTTCGGCTCGCCACGCCGCGCCTGTGCGCGGCGCACTGCGTGTGGACAGACGAAGCCGAGCAGCAACTGCTCGCCGAGCACGAGGTGAAAGTGATGCACTGCCCCGGCTCGAACCTCAAACTCGGATCGGGCATCGCGCCCGTGCCGGAGATGCTCGCCCGCGGCATTACGGTCTCGCTCGGAACCGATGGCGCGGCCTGCAACAACCGGCTCGACATGTTCGAGGAGATGCGCCTCGCGGCGATCCTCCAGGCGATGCGCTCGCGGCCAGGCGTGCTGCCGGCGAGAGACGTGCTGACGATGGCGACCCGGGCGGGCGCGCGGACGCTCGGTCTCGAGCATGAGATTGGAACGCTTGAGGTCGGCAAGCGCGCGGACATCATCGTGGTCGAGCGGGATCGTCCACATCTGTCGCCGGGACCCGATCCGTATTCGACCCTGGTCTACGCAGCCCGTGGGAGCGACGTCCGGACGACAATCGTGGACGGCGAACTACTGGTTGACGACTTCGCGCCACTGCGCGTTGATCGAGTGGAGGTGGCGGTCGAAGCTCGAGCGGCGGCGCGCGACCTCGCAATCCGCGCCGGAGTCTGAATCCTCGCGGGACCCGGCCCCGTCCAAACAAGAGCCGTTCGATAGCTCTCTTAAACGTAGACAGATTGGCACTTAGCGTGATTTGCGTTTGTGAACCTGCCGATCACCCTGTATAATGTGTTAGCAGTCGTAAGGTAGGACTGCCAACCTCACATGTCCCAAGACGCTGCCGATCGGTCGAAGCGGGTCCTGGCGGCCCTGGTCCGCGAGTACATCACCTCGGGTGAACCCGTTGCATCGTCGTTACTGGTCAGTGCGGCCGGTCTCGGCGTATCGTCGGCGACAGTGCGCAGCATCCTGTCCCGGCTCGAAGAGGACGGGTTCGTCGCGCAGCCGCATACCTCGGCCGGCCGGGTGCCGACCGATCGTGGCTACCGGTTCTACGTGGACATGCTGCTCGAAGCCAAACGTACCGGACGCACTTCCACCGCCGTCGAGGCGCGTCTTCGCCGCGACAGCCCCGACCGCCTGCTCGACTCGATGCTGCCGCAAGTGTCGCTGATGGTGTCGCAGGCCGCGCGCAGCGTCGGGTTCGCGGTCCGGCCGGCGCACGAGGCCGCGACGTTCGATCGCGTCGAGTTCGTGCCGCTCGGCGCGACTCGGGTGCTGGTCGTCATCGTCGCCAGCGGCGGTCACGTGATCCAGAAAGTGATCGACGTCGGCGAGACGCTGAGCGCCGACGAACTGCGTCACGCGGCGAACTACCTCAATGCGGAGTTCTCGGGCTTACCGCTCCACCGCGCACGTGAAGCGGTCCTCGAGCGAATCAACGAGGAGCGTCTGCTGTACGACGCGCTGCTGGCGCGGGCCATGCGTCTCGCGACCTCGACGTTCAGCGATCTGCCCGACGACCGGACGATCTTCCTCGAAGGCGCCTCGTCGCTTCTGGACGATGCGACGGGGCTGGCGGTGCAGACGCTGCAGGCGCTGATGCTGATGATCGAGGAAAAGCAGAAGCTGCTCGAGCTGCTGAACGAATACATCGACGGACCCGGAGTGACGGTCGTGATCGGCGCTGAGCATCTCAACCCGAACCTGCGCCCGTTCAGCCTGGTCCTTTCTACCTACAACGATGGCTCGGGGATCGGGACGGTTGGCGTGATCGGCCCGACGCGCATGCGCTACTCGCGGGCGATCTCCGTCGTGGATGGAGCCGCGCAGGCGGTCTCGCGCGTGCTCCGGGATCCGAACTAATCACAACTCTCTGCGTTCAGGGCTCAACTCCCAACTGCTCGAGTTGACCGCGAACGCCAAAGAGTTGACAGTTGATATTGAGAGTTGCCGAAATGTCTGACGAACCGCTGACCGACACCCCCCCAGATGCGACACCGGAGGCGCCGGGTCCCGAAATCGACGTCCTGACCCGCGATCGCGACGACTACCGGGATCGCCTGCTGCGCAAGACCGCCGAGTTCGAGAACTACCGGAAACGGATCGAACGGGAGCGTCGCGAACAGGCCGATCGCGCGGTCGTCGATCTGTTGCAGGACCTGCTCGGGGTCGTGGACGATTTCGACCTGGCGGTGACCGTCGATGCCGGCGAAGGCGGCGGCGCCTACCGCAAGGGCGTCGAACTGATTCACAGCAAGCTGCGCGACCTGCTGCGGAAGCAGGGGGTGACGCCAATCGAGGCGCTCGGCACCGACTTCGATCCGAATCTCCATCAGGCCGTCCTCCACGAGGTCAGCCCGGATCACCGTGACGGCGAGGTGATCGGCGAGCTACGGAAAGGCTACAAGCTCGGCGACCGCCTGCTGCGGCCGGCGATGGTGAAGGTGGCAAAGGCGTGAGCAAACGCGACTACTACGAGATTCTGGAAGTCACGCGCACTTCCACCGACACCGAGATCAAGAGTTCCTATCGCCGTCTCGCCATGAAATATCACCCGGATCGCAATCCGGGCGACCAGGTGGCGGAAGAGCGATTCAAGGAAGCGGCGGAAGCGTATTCAGTGCTCGCCGATGGACAGAAGCGCGGTTTGTACGATCGCTTCGGTCATCAAGGCGTGAGCGCGGCCGGCGCCGGCGGGGCCGGCGGATTTGATCCGAGCGTCTTCAACGGCTTCGAAGACATCCTCGGCGGCCTCGGCGACATCTTCGGTTTCGGCGATCTGTTTGGCGGCGGTGGCCGGCGGCGAGGCGGTCCACAGCGTGGCGCCGATCTGCGATACGACCTCGAGATCACGTTCGAAGAATCCGCCAACGGCGCCGAAACATCGATTCAGATTCCACGTCAGGAAAACTGCGAGACCTGCCACGGTTCGGGGTCCGCACCCGGATCGTCGGCGAGCACCTGCCCCGGTTGTCAGGGACACGGTCAGGTGCGGTTTCAGCAGGGATTTTTCACCGTTGCTCGGACCTGCCCGCAGTGCCGCGGCGCCGGCAAGGTCGTCACCAAGCCGTGCAAAGAATGCCGCGGCGCTGGACGCGTCGCTCGCGAACGCAAGATCACCGTCAAGATTCCCGCCGGCATCTCGACCGGACAGCAGCTGCGGCTGCAGGGTGAAGGCGAAGCGGGATCGGGCGGCGGGCCGTCCGGCCATCTGTATGTCGTGATCCAGGTGCACGAGCACGAGTTCTTCCGTCGCGATGGCCTGAACCTGTTCTGCGAGATTCCGGTCAACTTCACGACGGTGGCGCTCGGCGGCGACATTCAGGTGCCGACGCTCGATGGACAGGAACGCGTGAAGGTTCCCGAAGGCACCCAGACCGGCACGACGCTGCGGCTCAAAGGCAAGGGGATGCCTGACGTCAACGGACATGGACGCGGCGACCTGTTCGCCACGGTCCAGGTGCGGACGCCGAAAAAACTGAACAAGGAACAGCGCCAGCTGATCGAGCAGCTGACCAAGGCGCTGCCGCCGGAAAAGTTCGAGCCCCGCGCGCGGGTTGACGAATCGCAGGACGAGCGCAACCTCTTCGATCGCGTCAAGGACATGTTCGGCTAGGTGAAGGACTACCCCGCACTCGACGTCCGCACCGCATCCTCCGACCTCCTGCTCGCGATCGTTGACGACTTCGCCCCGATCGCCGTGGACGACAGCGGCGGGATGGTTCGACTGTTCTTCTCGACCGCCGCTTCCCGCGACGCTGCAGCTGCCGCGATCACCGCGAGCTTCGAAGTACACGCGGTTGACGTCCCTGACGAGGACTGGGCCCGCCGCTCTCAGGACAACTTGCTGCCAGTCACGGTCGGCCGCCTCACCGTAGCGCCGCCCTGGGCGATCGCCGCGCCGAACGCCGCCGACGCCCTCGCCTCAACGATCGTGATCCTGCCGTCGATGGGATTCGGCACCGGGCATCACGCCACCACTCGCCTCTGCCTTGACGCACTGCAGCAACTCGATCTCGACGGCCGTTCGGTGCTCGATGTCGGCACCGGATCAGGAGTCCTGGCATTCGCGACCGATCGTCTGGGCGCGGCGCGGTCCGTCGGCATCGACAGCGACGAGGACGCCGTCCAGGCCGCACGCGACAACCTGCCGTTGAACCCAGCGGCGCGTCGCGTGACATTCGAGGTTGCCGATCTCGCCGCAGCGCCGCTTGCCGCCGCTGACGTCGTGGTCGCGAACCTGACCGGTGCGTTGCTGGTCCGGTCGGCCGCGGTGTTGCTCGCCGCCGTGAAACCCGGCGGCCGGCTGGTGGTCAGCGGCCTTCAGTCTCACGAGCGCGATGCGGTCGTCGCGTCGCTGGCCCCGGCAATCAGCGTCGAACGCGAGCGGGAAGACGAGGACTGGGTCGCGATCACAATGAAAAAACCGTGACAGTCAACCCGTTGGGTTGCCTTCGGGTCTAATAAGTACAGTGATGACGCGTGCCGTCGCCTGTCTGCTCCTCGGGTTCGCCACCAGCGTCGGCGCGCAGCAGCAGCCTGCCCGCGACACCTCGGCGCAGAAGGAAGCCGCGCCGGTTCCGACCGGCCGGATCACGGGTCATGTAGTCGCGGGCGACAACGGACGCCCAGTCAAACGGGCGCGCGTGTTTGCCGCCGCGGCCGAACTCGAGGGCGGTCGCGGCATGCTGACCGACGATAACGGCGTCTTCGACTTCACCGAGCTGCCCGCGGGTCGCTACACCATCACCGCGTCCAAATCGGGGTTCGTGTCCCTGTCGTATGGACAGCGGCGTCCGCTGCAGTCGGGAACGCCGCTGCAGCTCGTCGACGGGCAGCAGCTGAAGGACGTCAACTTCCAGTTGCCGCGCGGCAGCGTGATCGGCGGGCACGTGCTCGACGAGGACGGCGACGCGATGCCCGGCGTCATGGTTCGAGTGATGCGGTATGAATACCTGCAGGGCGAGCGGCGGTTGACGCCGGCCGGAAACGGTCAGACCGACGACAAGGGTCAGTACCGGGTCTGGGGACTCATGCCGGGCGATTACTACATCAACGCGGTCGCGCGCGGCGGCGGACCCGGCGGATTCGGCGGACCGGGCGGGCCAGGCAATTTTGGCGGACGTGGCGGCGGCCGCGGCGGCGGACCGGCGGTGCCCGGTGCCAGCAGTAGCGTCGAGCAGGTCAACTACGCCCCGACGTACTATCCCGGCGTTCCGTCGATTGCGGATGCGAAACCGGTAACCGTCGCTCTGGGCGCCGAGACGCTCGACATCAACTTCGGCATGCAGCTGGTGCGCATGGCACGCCTGTCTGGGCGGATCGAGAACCCCGACGGCACGCCGGTCACGGGTGGTAACGTCAACCTCACCGCCGACACCTCGGCCAGCCGCGGCAACCAGATCGGCATGAGCTTCGGCGGGCGCATCGACTGGGACGGCTCGTTCGCGATCAACGGAGTGCCTCCGGGACACTTCACACTCCGCGCCCGCGGCAACGACTCTGACGAGCCGCAGTTTGCCTCCCAGCCGGTCACCGTCAATGGCGACGATCTTTCCGGCATCACGGTGGTCCTGTCAGGCGGTGCGACGGTCAGCGGCACGGTGACGTTTCAGACCGGATCGACCAGCACACCGGACCTCTCGCAGTTCAGGATTTCGGCGCCGCCTGTCGATCAGGGTAGCTTCGGTCCGCAGCCGAACGCGCGCGTGGACAAGGACGGTCACTTCACGCTGGAGGGCGTCCCGGCCGGCGGTCATCTGTTTCGTTCGGGCGGGAACACGCGCGGCTTCATCCTGAAGTCGGTGACAGTGAACGGCCGCAACGTCACCGATACACCGGTCGAGTTGCGCAGCGACGAAACCGTCTCCGGCGTCGCGATTGTTTTCACCGATCAGCAGAACGAAATCAACGGCACACTCACGACCGAGCAGGGCGCGCCGCTGTCCGAATTCACCATCCTGGTGTTCCCTACCGACGCCTCCCTGTGGCGGCCACAGGCGCGGCAAATCATGACGACGCGGCCCGATCAGACCGGCAGTTACCGGGTCCGCGGACTGCCACCGGGCGAATATTTCGTGGTGGCGGTCGATCCCGCCGAACAGGGCGAATGGTTCGAACCGGCATATCTCGACGAGCACCGGGCCGGCGCTACGCGCCTGACGCTGTCTGACGGCGACGTCAAAACCCAGGACCTGAAAGTCGCGATCCGCTAGAACGTCCGCTTCGGCGGAGCCGGCGGCATCTCGGCCGCTGGCAGCCGCGGCAGCATTCCGTCCTGCATGGCCAGTTGATAGAGGGTCGCGGCGATGCTGATCGCCGACGCCTTCACATCGTCTTCGATGACGCGTTCGTAGTTGTCGAGATTGGTGTGGTGCGTGTGCGTGTTGTATTCAATCGGATCCTGCCCGAAGCCGATGCCGGGAAGTCCCGCGTTGTTGAACGAGGTGCTGTCGGTGCCTCCCACCATCCGGCTGGTGGTGGCCGATGCGCCGAACACTCCGAGGTCCTCGAACGGCGCGAGCGCCTTTCGGATCATCGTCGCCGCTGACGGCGGTCCGAACACGCCGGCCCCACGCACCCGGCCGGTGCCGGAATCGACGTTCAGGTAGCCGTCGAACGTCGCGTACTCCGGTTTCTGGCTTTCGAACGACCCGAAATGCTGCAGCACGTAGGCCTGTGAACCGAGCAGCCCTTCCTCCTCGCCGCTCCAGAGTGCAACCCGGATCGTGCGGCGCGGCTTGACTCCGATCGCCTTCAGAATGCGCGCCGCTTCCATCATCGTCGCGCAACCGATCGCGTTGTCGGTGGCGCCAGTCGCCGACTGCCACGAGTCGAGGTGACCGCCGAGCATCACCACTTCGTTCTTCTTGTCGCTGCCCGCGATTTCCGCGATGGTGTTGTACGCGGTCTTTCCTTCCGGATAGACCTTGTTGACGATGTTGAATTCGAGATCGACGGGAGTGCCGTCCGCCAGGATGCGCGAGATGCGGCCGTAGTCCTCGTTGCGCATGACGACGGTGGGCACGACCTTGTCAACGTCGTAAGTGCGGTTGTTGAACGCGATGATCTGTCCATGTTCGCGTCCGGCATCGTTGATGCGGACGAGCACCGCCTGCGCCTTGAGAAACTCGTCAACCTTGGTGTTGATTTCCGCCGCCGTCATCGTGCCTGGCGGAATCGCTGGAGGCGCGGCGTTACCGCGACCACCGCGGCCACCGTTGGGGTTGTTCGGGTCGTACTGCTCGCGCACTTGCACATCGTCGCGCCGTTTGGCGGGCGGCGTGATATTGACCGGCACGACGATCGGCTTGCCCACCAGGACGATCTTTCCTTTAGCGGCGCTCGCCACACCGTCGAGATACGTGGAGAACTGCTGCGGCGTCGGATGCTCGGGCAGGATCATCTCGTAGGCTTTGGCGCTGACCGTTCCCGGCGTCCCGGGCGTCCAGGCCAGGACTTCAGCCGTCAGCTGATCTTTCACCGGCGAGGTGACGTGCGCCGAAAACCGTTCGTTGACCCACCCGGGATGACCGAAATCCCACGGCTCGAGATGGCCGTTGGTGAAGCCCCACGACTCCATCGTCTTGATCGACCATTCGCCGGCGGCCTTCAGGCTCGGCGTGCCCGTGAGACGCGGTCCGTACACGTCAGTCAGGAAGTGGAGCGTCCGCATGATCTGCGAGTGCTCGCCCTCTTCCTTGCGAATCTTCACGTTGATGTCCGGATCGAGCGTCGATTGTGCCCAGACCGGCGCCAACAGAGCGAGCAGTAACGCTGACGAGATCACGATATGTCGTTTCATGGTCCTCAAATCCTACCGTCAGATTCGCGTGACGCAAGCGCGTTACTCACGCTCGCGGTATGTCATTGTCTCGATACCAGGCTGTCGGCCGCTAGAGGTCGCCCCAGAGAAACTGCAGCACGCTGATGGCTGCAACCGGCACGGCGTCCGCTCGCAGCGTGCGATGACCGAGCGTGACCAGGCGTGCGCCGTGCTCGCGTGCGGCGCGGCACTCGGCATCAGTCCATCCGCCCTCGGGCCCTACCAGGATGGTGGCGTCAGCCGGCGGCGGCAGCTTCTGAATCGCCGCCAGCGTCTCGACCGCGTCGGCTGGGCCCGGTTCCACCAGCATCAGCCGCAGCGCAGTCGCCGGGTCGTTCAACAATGTCTCGATCGTCAACGGCACACGAACCTCCGGAACGACCGCGCGGCGCGATTGCTTGACCGAGGCGACGGCCACCCGCCGCCAGCGTTCGACACGGGCGCCTCTCAAAAGCGCCGCGACCGTGGTCTCGCTGCGAGCGGTGACAACCGGCTGAATCGCCACCGCGCCCAGCATCACCGCGTCACGCACGACATCGTCCATCTTGTCGCCTTTGAGCACGGCCTGCGCGAGGGTGATCGCGACGTTCGGCTCGGGCGGCGGATCGATGCGCGACACCAGCTGAACACGCACGTCCTGGCGCACTGCACTGGCAACCCGCGCCAGAAATTCGTGACCACGCCCGTCGAACACGGATACGGTGTCACCGACGCCCAGCCGCAGCACGCGGGTGAGGTGCTCCGCCTCCTCGCGCGGCAACGCCACCACATCGTCGCCCGGATCGAACGGCGCGAAGAACCTGTGCACGTCGACAATGATGACATACGGCTGCAAGGTGCTGGGTGCGTCGTGCGAGCTGCATCGTGCGGGTGCTGGGTCCGAGGTGCATCGTGCGAGGTGCGGGTGCTGGGTGCAGGGTGCGAGGTGCGGACGGCCGGTGGGGGTTCAAGGTGCGGCACGGGCCGTGCCTACCGAATTCGTGTGGGCGCGCATACCTTTCGAGAACTCGTTTGTTGGCAGCTGCCGCACGAACTGAAGTGCGAAGTGACTGCATTTACCGACGTGATGCCCACCAGGAGGGATCGCGATTTTTGCGACGACATCCGAGCGTCGGCGCGATCGGGAGCGGCGAACATCGCCGAAGGGTTCGGGCGACAAACGCATCGTGAATTTGCGCGCTTCCTGGCCATCGCCCGGGCTTCCTTAGTCGAAACCGACAACCATCTTCAGGACGCGCTTGACTGTCGCTACCTCGCCCCGGACGAACACCAACGCCTCTCTATGCTTGCGGTGCGAGCGATCAAAGCGACCACGGCACTCCAGTCGTACTTGAGACGATCGAATGCGATGCATCGTTAGCGTGAGGCGCATCACGCGCACTCCGCACTTCGCACCCGCACCTCGCACCAATAAGAGCGCCCAACCACTGATATACTGCCGCGCAGATGTTCTTTCGCGGTCAGATCATCGGGAAATACAAGATTCTGTCGACGATTGGCAGTGGTGGATTCGGCACCGTCTACCTCGCGGAAGACACCTGGATCGACAAGAAGGTCGCCCTCAAAGTCCCACACAAGCAGGGAGTCGATTTCGGCGAGTTGCTGCGCGAGCCGCGCATGCTGGCCACGCTCAACCATCCCAATATCGTCACCATTCTGACTGCGGAGAAGCAGGAGAACGTCTTCTTCATCGTGATGGAGTTCGTCCCGGGCGAGACACTCGAGGCGGTGATCACGCGCGAGGGAGCGCTGGATGTGTCGCGCGCGCTCGACTACACCTGCCAGGTCGTCAACGCGATGGACCATGCCCACCGGCAGGGCGTGTTGCATCGCGACCTGCGGCCATCGAACGTACTGGTCACCGAGAACGGCCTGTTGAAGGTCGCTGACTTCGGCACCTCGCGCTTTCTCGAAATCGCCGCGCACGGCACTACCGTCATCGGCAGCCCGCCCTACATGGCGCCCGAGCAGTTTCACGGCAAGGCGGTGTTCGCTTCCGACATCTACTCGCTCGGCGTGACGATGTACCAGATGCTGACCGGCGTCCTGCCTTACGACACGCCGTCGCCGGCGGACCTCGATCGGCTGATGCGGGGCGAGCTGCACACGCCGCCACGCACCAGGAATCCGCGGATCCCCAAATCGATCAACGACATCGTCCTGAAGGCGATGGCGCCCGACATCCATGCCCGGTATCAGCGCGCCGGCGATCTGCTCGACGATGTGATGTCGGCGCGTGGCAGCGGGTCGGGACGGACACCGCGGCCTGCGCCAAAGAACGACGCCGCCAGCGAGGAGTCGCAGGACATCCAGCTCCGGCTCAAGGCGCGCGAAACGCCCCAGGCCCGTTTCTGCTGGCACTGCCGGAAGCCGCTCCACGCGCGATCGGACCGCTGCCCGTTCTGCGGCGAAGGCCAATGAGCTCAGTTCCCCAATTGCGATAAGATCTCGACAAGGAGCGGGCAATGGCATTTGCGGGTACGGGCAAGATCTGGATGAACGGCAAGCTGGTCGAGTGGAAGGACGCGACCATCCATGTCGCCTCACACGTCGTCCACTACGGCAGCGCGGTGTTCGAAGGCGCCCGCTGCTACGCGACGCCGAAAGGGTCCGCCTGTTTCCGGCTCGACGCGCACATGCGCCGCCTCCAGTTGTCCGCAAAAATTTACCGCATGGACTATCCGCTGGACCTGGCGGGATGGCAGACGGCCGTGCTCGAGACGATTCGCGCCAACGCGATGAAGGCCTGTTACATCCGTCCGATTGTCTACCGGGGCTACGACACGCTCGGGGTCAACCCGCTGGCGTGCCCGGTGGACGCGACCATCCTGCTGTGGGAATGGGGCGCGTATCTCGGGAAGGAAGCGCTGGAGCAGGGAACTGACGCGAAGGTGTCGAGTTGGTCGCGGATGGCGCCCAACACGCTGCCAGCGATGGCCAAGAGCTCCGCCAACTACGCCAATTCCGCGCTGATCAAGATGGAAGCGATTGCCGACGGCTACTCCGAAGGGATCGCACTCGACGTCTACGGCAACGTCAGCGAAGGCAGCGGTCAGAACATTTTCCTGGTGCGCGACGGCCATGTCTACACGCCGCCGGTCGGGTCGTCGATTCTGGCGGGCATCACCCGCGATTCCGTGATCACCCTGGCGCGCGACCTCGGTTATCCGGTCACCGAGACGGTGGTCCCGCGCGAGGCGCTCTACACGGCCGACGAGTGTTTCTTCGTCGGCACCGCCGCCGAAGTCACACCGATCCGATCGATCGACAAGATCGTGGTCGGAGCGGGCAAGCGCGGGCCGGTCACCGAGGCGCTGCAGCGCGCGTTCTTCGACGTGATCAACGGCGAGGTTCCGGACACCCACCACTGGCTGACCTACGTGTACCCGGAGGAGTCCGGTCTTCGCGACCGCGCGAAGGCTGCCACCGCGCATGCACGTTAACGACCTCCTCAAGATCGCGGTCGAATCGAGCGCATCCGACCTGCACCTGAAGGTCGGCAGCTACCCGATGATGCGGGTGCGCGGCACGCTGATGACGGCCAGCACCGAAAAACGTCTCGATCACGAAGACGTGGTGGCGATCAGTGCCGCGGTGATGTCGACCACGCAGCGGCAGAAGTTCAAGGAGACGCAGGAGGTCGACCTCGCGTACAGCGTGCCCGGGCTCGGTCGCTTCCGCTGCAACATCTTTCAGCAGCGCGGCACGGTCGGACTCGTCCTGCGCGTCATCCCGATGCAGATCCGGACGATCGACGAGCTCGGCCTACCGCCGGTGCTGAAGACGATCGCCGAGGAAGAGCGCGGCCTGGTGCTCGTCACCGGGACGACCGGCAGCGGCAAAAGTACCACGCTCGCCGCAATGATCGATCACATCAACAAGACCCGTCCCGCGCATGTCATGACGGTCGAGGATCCGATCGAGTTCCTTCACCGCGACAACCGCGCGATGGTCAACCAGCGCGAGGTCGCGGTCGATACGCGTTCGTTTGCCCAGGCGCTGCGAAGCGCGCTGCGCCAGGACCCCGACGTGATTCTGGTCGGCGAAATGCGCGACTTCGAGACGATTGAAACCGGTCTGCTCGCTGCCGAAACAGGGCATCTAGTGCTCTCGACGCTGCATACGCTCGACGCGACCGAAACCATCAACCGCATCATCGCGGTGTTCCCGCCGCACCAGCAGAAACAGATTCGCCTCCAGCTCGCGAGCGTCCTCCGCGCGGTCGTTTCGCAGCGGCTGCTGCCGCGAATTGACGGCAAGGGACGCGTCGCCGCGTCGGAAATCATGATCAGCACGGCGTTCATCCGCGACGCCATCGTCGACAAGGAAAAGACTCACCTCATCCACGGCGCCATCGCCAGCGGCACATCGCAGTACGGCATGCAGACCTTCGACCAGTCGATCTTCAGCCTGTTCGAGCAACACCAGGTGTCGTACGAAGAGGCGGTCCGCTGGGCCAGCAACGTGGACGACTTCAAGCTGAAGGTCCAGGGCATCTCCTCCACCTCGGAGATCAGCCGCGATCAGATGGCCAAGACGCTCACCGGCGGCCCCGAAATCACGCGATTCGGATCGTAGACGGCAGTTCAGGTTCGTAGATGGCCTCTGCCTACATCGACGGCCTGAAAATGCTCGGGCGGCGCGAGCTGTCGGAGGCCCAGATCCGGCAGCGTCTCGCGCGCAAGGAACACGACCCCGAGTCGATTGAAGAAGCCGTCGAGCGGCTCCTCGCCGAACGAGCGATCGACGATATGCGGGTGGCCGAGGCGATCGCCAGGACAGAGACGTCCATTCGGCGACGGGGCCGCCTGCGCGTGCGGCTGCAGATCGAGCGCGCTGGCATCGACAAGGCGATTGCCCGGCGCGCGGTGGACGAGGTCTTCGGCGCGCTCGATCCCAACTCCCACATCGAGGCGGCGCTGAACAAGCGCCTCCGCGGACGCGAGACCATTGCCGACGACAAGGAATTCCAGCGCCTCTATCGATTCCTGGCCGGGCAGGGATTCGAGTCGGATCAGGTCATGAGGGTCCTGAACGCCCATCGCACGCGCCGGCGTTGATAGCCGACCAGATTCGCCGCTGATCTTCTGGATGAGTCGATGACGGGCGTGGTGACGGCGGATGTCACGATTCGCGCCCGCGCTCCCGCGGACAGCTCGCGTGGCAAACGCATCCTCCGGCGATGACCTCACGATTCGCGCGGCGATTCTGAGAATCGATCGCGCCGAAGTTGGAGCCTGCTGATCCTAGTTCCGCTCAACGCCCCATCGTGTCAGTGCACGTTGACCCAGTAACCTGGCCGAGCGACGACGTCCCCATGCGTGCGCGACAGCTTCACGCTCAACGCGTGCCATCCCGATTGACCGACGCCGCTGGGCGTGTAAGTCAGGACGTAGTGCTCTCGTATGTCGCGAATGGCTCGACCGAAGAGTTTCTGCAAATCACGATTCGACGAAGCAAACCAAATTCGGCCACCGGCTTCGCGGGTGACGTCTTTGAGAAAGGCGTGAGAACCGAATGCCACTGCGTGGATGACAACGTTGGCATGACGCACCGATTCCAGCACTTCGTCCGGTGACAGCCAGCTCGATGTGTCAGCGCCATCCGTAAAGATCAGCACCAACGGCCTGGTCGCCTCATGAGGTCTTGTTTGCAGCGCCAGGAACAGTGCGTCTCGCAACGACGTGTCGGCGGCGCCAGTGAGCGCGTGCAGCGCCGAACGCACGGACTCGAAATTCGTCGTCAATTCCACCGGGTGGGCCACGGTGGAGGAAAACCTGATCAGCGAGACGTAGTCGTTGGTCCTCAACTCGTTCACGACCTGGTCTGATGCGCTGATCAGCGCGTCCAAACGTTGACCAGCGACGCTCCCACTGGTATCGAGCACAAGCGTCACGCTGAGCGGAGCCCGAGAGACGGTGACCGTGTCGATGCGCTGGCGAACACCACTATCTGTCACGATGAAGTCGTCAGCGGTGAGTCCGGCGACCGTCGCATCGGCTCTTGTGACCGACACATCGACAGTCACCACCTCCACGCGTGTGTGGAAGGCTGGCGGCTGGATGAGGAGCGCCGTGGCCGCTACGACGGATAGGTACTTGGTCACCGTCCGCGAGCCTCGGCACGCAGACGCAAGAGCGCGTCCGGATCGCCCTGGGCACGATAGTGCGGCCACGGATCATCGTGACCGGACAGCCGGAAGCAGTCTTCCGCGATGGCAGCGGCCCGCCCCTGACGCTCCAGCACCTCCTCAATTCGACTGAGCGCAATACACGCCGTTTGGTATCCCGGCGCGATGCCATAGGCCTTTTCATATTCAGTGGCCGACGCCTCAAACTCGCGGTCGTTCGCAGCCATACGACCCAGTAACAGGTGAGCGAAGTATTGCTGATTGTCAGTCGCCGAACTGCCGCCGACTGATTGCAGCAAGGGACGGGCCTCGCGTTCATTGCCAAGGTCTACGTACAATTGACCGAGGCGGAGGCTGGCGAGCGCGAGGTGTGGACTCAACGTGAGGGCGCGCTTGTAGTCAGCCGTCGCTGCAGTCTGCGTTTGTCTCGATTCTCCAGTTCTTACACCTGGCCACTGCCGAAACATCAGGGCATCCAGATGCCGATGACTGATCGTGCCGCGCGCTGTGATTAGCAGCGGATCGTTGGGAAATTCCGTCAGACCAGTTTCAACCAGTTTTGACGCTTCCGAAAGGCGCATGGCAACCACCAGGACGCTGGCCGTCGCGTAGTACCACGATCGCCTCGGGTCCTCGCCGAGTTGTTCACCAAATGGGTCGGGTCCTGCCTCGTGGAGAAGGACGAGCGCACTGTTAATCACTTTCAGCACCGCGTCAGTCTGGAAGATTCCCGCAGCCGCGCCGTTCGGCTTTGGCGGAACGAGCAACGCGCCCGCGACCTCTGCTTCGAGGATGGCCGCAGCCATGCGGTTTGAGGGTGAGAGAATCGGGGTTGACGCCTTGGCGGCCGCGACCAGTCGATCAACAGGCCAGGTGGCGAGTTCGCCGATCACTTCCCGGGCGCTACTGGTGCGGTAGTTCTGCAGGTGTTTCTCGAACGCGGCCGTTTCAGGCGAGTCCTGAGATGAGAGCGAGGCGGCACTCGGCCGCGACGCCGGCGAAGTGCCAAGCACGCACCCGACAGCGAGAAGAACGAGGTTTCGGGCGAGCACGAATCTCCTCGCGCACTATCGTATTCAAATGCTGTGGGGCCAAGGATGGCCCGTGCGCCGGAGGAGGCGTTTGCCACGGGAGTGAAGCCCTTCGCAGGCCGAAGCGCTACGCTCACCACAGAGGCACCGAGACACGGAGTAGGGTCGCGCGCCGCCTTTGGCGGCTGCCGTGTCCCGAAGGCCGGCCCGGAACGCAAGCAATCACAGCCGACGACTTTGCGTTCCCGGCCGGCCTTCGAGACACGGCGAGTCGGCCGGCGATGCCGGCCGACGTGCGACCAGC
>DASXGC010000401.1:0-13105 GCA_036489235.1 Vicinamibacterales bacterium | reverse complement strand
AAGAAAGCGCGCGTCGAGGACGCCATGCACGCGACCAAAGCAGCGGTCGAAGAGGGCATCGTTCCCGGCGGCGGCGTCGCGCTGATTCGGGCCTCGAAGGTGCTCGACGGCATGAAGCTCGCCGGCGATCAGCAAATCGGCGTCGACATCGTCAAACGCGCCATCGAGGCGCCGATGCGCTGGATCGCCACCAACGCCGGTCACGAGGGCTCGATCGTCGTCCAGCGCGTGCGCGAGATGAAGGACGAAGAGGGCTTCAACGCCCTGACCGACACCTATGAGGACCTGGTGAAGGCAGGCGTGATCGATCCGGCGAAGGTCGTTCGGTCGGCGCTCCAGAACGCCTCGTCTATCGCCTCGCTGCTCCTGACGACGGAAGCGTTGATCTGCGACCTGCCTGACGAAAAGAAAGACGTCGCGGGCGCGGCCGGCGGTGGGATGGGCGGCATGTATTAGTCGGGTAGTCGATAGTCGGTAGTCAATCGGGCCCGGAGGCGGACGCGTCCGGGCCGGACTACGCCGTGCGCTCGCGTCGTCGCGGATGAAGGCGCCAAGGCGCGATAACCGGCCTGACCGCCGCTGTTCAATAGTGGACAGCGCGGTAACGCGGGCCGCCGCATCATGGTCTGTCGGTTTGTGTCTGGCGCAGAAGGATATATAGACGTGTTGAACGATACCTCTCGTGGGTGGATCGCCGGTGGATGGTTGGCTGGCGGCGCGGTCGTTGTGGCGGGCGGGGTTGTCGCCGGCGCGCCGCTGACGCTCGGCGTGTTGGAACTGGTGCTGACGGCGTGCCTGATGCCGCCGGTGGTGATGTTTCTGATCTGGCGTGGCGCGGCGGCGCCAACCGTCGCGGAGTTGCTCTACGCCGTTGACACCAACCCTGAGCCAAAGGCTGGCCGGTCGTGAGTGGGGCGCGCGCTCCTGGCGCGGCTCTGCTCGACCAGCGCGACGCGCCGGCCCGCGAGCTCGCCCGGGAGAAGAAAGAGGCGGCGGATGCCCTGGCGCTGCAGGATCAGTCGCGGACGACGAACAAGAGGGCACTTCGGCCGTGAGCGAGGAGCCGATTGAGCCGATCGCGCCGCTCCCCGTGCTGGTGCCGTATTCCCGATTCCACGACGCTCAGCAACGGCGACACCCGGCGGTAGCCGCCGACTTGCCGCCGACTGACCAGTCTCCAACCGCTGGCGCCGAGTCGGCCAACGCGCCTGACCCACTGATCAAAAGCATCCTCGCCGAAACCTGATCAACTAGCTGTACCATTGATCGTCCGGGTGTGAGCCGGCCAGCGTACAGGGCAGCGCCTTTCTGCCCGGTCGGGTCTGAGCATGACATCCAAGCGTAAGCTGCCATTCGACGCGCAGGCGTTCCTCGACTCCGCCGGTGTCTCCAGAACGGTCGTCGAGTTTCGCAAAGGTGACAAGGTGTTCTCGCAGGGCGACCTGTGCGACAACGTCCTCTACATCCAGGCGGGCGCGATCAAACTATCGGTGATTTCGAAAGCTGGCCGCGAAGCTGTCGTGGCGATGCTCGGTGCCGGCGAATTCTTCGGCGAGGGTTGCCTGGCGGGCCAGTCGGTTCGCATGGGGAGCGCGACGGCCGTCGTTGCCAGCACGATCCTCGTGGTGGACAAAGAGGAGATGATCGACCTCCTCCACGAGCAGCACACGTTTTCCGATCGGTTTATCACGCACCTGCTGGCGCGGAACATCCGGATCGAAGAGGACCTGATCGATCAGCTGTTCAACTCCAGCGAAAAGCGGCTGGCGCGGACGCTGCTGCTGCTCGCACGGTATGGCAAGCACGATCAGCCCGTGCGCGAGGTTCCGGCGGTTTCCCAGGAGACGTTGGCCGAGATGGTCGGCACGACGCGGTCACGGGTCAACTTCTTCATGAAGAAGTTTCAGCGCCTCGGCTTCATCGATTACGCGGACGGACTGAAGGTCAATAACTCATTGCTCACGGTCGTTCTGCACGACTGAGGCAGTCCGACCCCCGCCGTTGGCCTCAACTATGCACAACCGCCGTTCGACCTGCTCGCAACGACGCGGGTGGTCGGATGGAGAGTACGCATGAACCTCATTTTGGTCATCCTGCTGGTGCTGTTGCTGCTCGGCGGGGGCGGCGGTTACTACTACGGCGGTCCCGCGATGGGTGGCGGCATCGGTGGAATCCTCCTCGTGGTCCTGATCGTCTGGGTGATCATGGGCAATCGTCGCTGAGCTGGTTGGGCAGCCCCGCGACCGAGCCACGATGCAGTGCGCGGCATGGCTGTTGCTTTTTCCATGTCGGATGTTTAGGAACATTCGCTTAGCCACTCGACCAATCGTCGTCGCCGTCCTGTTCGTTGCCGCGCTCGTGGCGATCAGCTGTGGCAGTAACTCGAGCAATGGCTCGTCGCCGGTTTCGGCCACCAATCCCGAGGGCACCAACCCGCCCAACCTGTTGACCATCACGATCAAGTCTGGCCAGTACTCTCCGAACCCGCTGAACGCGAAGGTGGGCCAGTCGGTGAA
Organism: Vicinamibacterales bacterium; assembly: GCA_036489235.1. Taxonomy (GTDB): domain Bacteria; phylum Acidobacteriota; class Vicinamibacteria; order Vicinamibacterales; family CAVVIG01; genus CAVQFC01. The sequence goes on along the minus strand of DASXGC010000401.1, from coordinate 10,589 downwards.
CTGGCTGAACTCCGATACGTTCGCTCATACCGCGACCGATTCTGGCGTCTTCGACACCGGCAGCATCGCGCCAACCAGCGCGGCAGACAATCCAGTGCCGTTCACCACTGTCGGAACCTATCCCTTTCACTGCACGCTGCACGCGAACGAGAGCGGCACCATCGTCGTGACGCAGTAATCAGCCGGCCTCTTCCTCGCCAACATTCTGGCTCGCGTCAGCGCGCCTCGACGCGGTCGAGCCACGACGAACGCAAATAGCCGGTCGTCGCGACCGCGCCGTCTTCAAACTCGACCCGGCACTCGGTCTGGTCCGGCCCCAGCTCGGTGACGATGCCTTTGCGGCCGCGGTACGACGGCGGGGCACTACCATTTGCCTTCACTTGATCGCCGACAGAAAACCTGAAACCGCTGGTCGCCGTTACGTTTTCGTCCGCCACCTTCCGCCTCCTTGGGTCTCTTTCCATTCGCTTAGCCGCCAGTATATCCAGCGATAGTTGGCAGAATTTCGCCGGTGAGCAAGAGCGAGTAATGCGGCCACGCCAGGACACGCTTTGCGGTCATTGATGTCTTCCAAGCTCAGCCACGCCACGCCACCGCACTTACTGCGCAAGCGACCTGCCAACCCGATGTAAGGGCTGGCCTGCCAATTGCACCAGTGCCTTGTATGAGAAAACGCTTTCACATCCTCGCCCTTGCGGCACTGTTGCTGGCACCGGCCGCGACGGCGCATGCGCAGATCACCTTCGACGTGCACATCGGTCACCCCCCGCCGCCGCCGGTGGCGTACCGAGTCCCACCCCAGCCTGGTCCGGACTACGTGTGGGTGGAGGGTTATCAGTATCCGGTGGGAGGCCAATATAGATGGCACGACGGGTACTGGACGCGACCGCCTTACGCTGGCGCGTACTGGGTGGCACCCTACCACTCCAACAGCCAGTATTACGCCGGACATTGGGAAGGCAGTCACGGCAACGTCAACCATGATCACAAGTGGGACCACGACCACGATCGGGACGATCACCACGATCGTCGCCCGACCCGGTAACAATAACCGCTAGCTGACAGCCTCAGGCGGACGCGATTGGAAACCTTCTGATCGCGTCCGCCTGATTACCGGTGCCCGATCGAGCGCAGTGTTCGAGCGTGCTGACTCCAGCGGCATACAATACTGAGTCGCATGCAGAAGGCTCCTGCGCCCCGGCCGAAAATTGCGCGTGCGACTCCCGAGCCGCGATGGCCGGCGCTCATCGCGGTGGTCGCCGTCGGCGGGGTGTACCTGGCCCTCGCGCCTGGTCTGACGATCGGCCCACCGTGGCTGTTCGCGGCCGTGATCGGTGTTCTGCTGGTGCCGACCATCGTCTCGCACTGGGCCGGACGTCATTGGCTCGATCGAATCTTCGGCTTCTCGATCACCTCAGTCCTGACCATCGAACTCATCGCCTCGGTCATTCGTCTCGTGACCGCGTTGCCGTCACACCGCGAATCCGCGACCGAACTGCTCGTGTCCGCCGCAGCGATCTGGGTCGCGAACATCCTGGTCTTCGCGCTCTGGTACTGGCGCCTCGATGCCGGCGGTCCGCACGGCCGCGAAACGCGGGAAGGGCACGCGGCCGGCGCGTTTCTGTTTCCGCAGATGATGATGTTGCCCGAGGCGAAAGTGTCGGCGGGCCAGCAACGGTGGTCGCCGAATTTCGTCGACTACTTGTTCCTCGCCTTCAATACGAGCACGGCGTTCTCGCCGACCGACACTGCGGTGCTGGCACGGTGGGGCAAGGCCCTGATGATCACCCAGTCGATCATCTCGCTGACCGTGCTCGTTCTGCTCGCAGCCCGAGCCGTCAACATCCTGTAGGTGCGGCAGTGTAGAATCCCGGTGTCTCCGAGGCGGATCGATGTGATGCGGAGCGTACCGTGACTGAACCTGCCGCGAATCCGCTGACGCCGCGTCGTGACGGCGCTCTGACCGACCGTCTCGATTCGTGGAAGGAGATCCGCGCGACTTTCGTGGCGCGCCGGCGTGGTCGCCGGACGCCGAATCGATCCTGACGGCCGTCAACGAAGCGGGGAAGCCGCGGCTCTTTCGCGTGGCGGTGAACACCGGAGCCGCGGTCCATGTCGGAGACGACTACGCGCTCGATCCGGCCTGGTCGCCGACGGGTGGGTTTCTCGTCTACTCAGGCATGGACATCGGCACGACGTTCCCGCTGAAATCGATCACCGACACCGGCCAGCCGCACCGCATTCCGGAACTGACCTTGATCCGCGGCGCCAGGCGATTCCGCTTTCTCCCAGGTCGGGACACGTTGATCGTGTTGCGCGGCGACATCGAGCACAAAAACCTGTGGGCGATCGATTTGCGGTCCGGCGCCGAACGTCAGCTGACAAATTTCGATCGCGGAGTGCTCAGCGGCGATTTCGACATTTCGCCAGACGGTCGCGACCTCGTATTCGAACGGGCGCAGGAAAACTCTGACGTCGTCCTGATCGACCTGCCGATTCGTTAGTGCTCGAAGTACTCTAGGCTGGTGAATTCCCTGACGCGATGGTGGTTGCGAGCGCCTGCCCGGCGGTTGCGATTCATCGGCGGTATGGTGCTCGTCCTCGGCCTCGTCTTCGCCGGCGGCTTCTATTGGAAATTCGCGCGATCCGGCCCGACGATCGACGAGCTGTTGCCAGGATACACAGAGCAAAAGGCGCGTCAGAACGCAATTCTCATGGGCGACATGGTCGTCACGCTGCTCGGGTGGGTGGACGCGCTCAAGGACCCGGCCGCAGAGGCCGCGATCATCGCGGGCCTTTCGGTCCTCTCGTCGGCCGGCTGCTTCTGGGTGGCCTCGCTGCTGGAGGCTCCCGACAATCGTCAGCGCGCGATCGGCGCTTCTGAGAAATAGCCGCGCCGTGCCCGAACCTGCAGTCCTCGGGTTTTCACCTCGACCCTGATTTTTCGGTAGCCACGCTTCTGATGCGACGGTGGCTGGTAAGCCACGAGATAGTAGGTCGTCATCGAGTCGAGCAGGTGGCCGAGTCCTTTCGTCATATCGTTGGTGTTGCTGACGATGAGGCCGCCGGTGTCGTCGGCGAGAGCCGTGGATCCCGCGGCCCCGTCCGACCATCCAAACGGACCCTCGTCAGCGCCGCGGCCGAGCGCCGTCCCGTAGTCCACGCCCTGATAGCGGCTCATTCCCTGAAGGCCGCGGGCGTCGAGAAAATGGATCGGCGCGTTCGCGCGCAGCGATCGGGTCACGACCTCGGTGTACTTCGAGTCGTCTGGATCCGCCGCGAAGCCGCTTGAAATGACGATCAGACCGTGCCGCCCCGGCCGGCCCGCCAACCAGTCGAGGCTGCGCAAGGCGACGTCGTACATGTCGTCGCGCCGGGCCCGCGCGTCATGCGCCAGCAGGTTCGCGCGCTCACGGACAAACATGTTCGCCTGATCCGTGTTCAGCTCGGGGTTGAGCGCCATGAATCGGGCGACGAGCCGCGCGAGCGCCGGGTTGTCGCCGCGGGCGATCGCCAAAGCTTCAGAGTCCGCCACCGGAAAATTCGAGGCGTCGTCTACGCGCTGACCGGCGATTCGATCGACCGCTGCCGTCAGTGCCGTCGTTCCGCCAGGCAGCGTTCCAACTATCTGCACCTTCGACGCCGGCGCGAGGAGCATCAGCGCGCCGCGTTCGCCGACGGTCGTGAGCAGGCCCTTCAGCGCCGGACGTAACCGGGCCGCCTGCGCCTGCGACAAGTGGCCATCGTCCACCAGCAGGACGGTGACCGCGGCCGGCGTTGACGGCGTCGCGTGCGATGACGTCCCGGGCACGGTTCCGGCGTCGGCCGAGGCAACTGGGGCGTTACCGCCGAAGGCCTCGAACGTGACGATCGGACACTCGGTGCCGTCCTCCTTCAATACGAAGTCTTTGGCCGAAAGGCCTCGCACCGGACGACCAGCGGAATCGTTGACGACGAAATCAACCAGCACCAGTTCTGTTCGGGTGGCGAAGGTCGGAGGCTTCGGCGCGTCCTGCGCGGCAGCGGGCGTTGTCGGCGGTTGAACCTCGACGCTGGTGCCGATCGTTTTCAGATCGACGTCGCTGGCAACCGGCTCGAGAACCGGTGAGTCAGCAGGCGCGGCCGGTGTTGCGGTCGCGGTCTCGACGAGGGGTGGTTCCGCGCCAGCGAGCCGCTCGTCTGCCCTCACCTGGAATTGGCGGATCTTGCCGTAGATGGCGTTGCCTTCGATGACCGCGCCGTCGCGGCGCCCCTCGTAGCGCTCGCGCATCTCGGCCGGAACATGCACTTCCACCACGAGGTCGCGCTGGTAGCTGACGTCAATCGTCGCGCGCACCGCCGGGTCGTCGGTGACGAGTTCGGTCATCAATACCCGGCCTGTCTCCGGATCGGCCCAGAATCGGCCATGGGCCGGCAGGTCTGCCCCGAACGTCGTGCGGATCATGGTCGGACGCTCGACCTCCTCGTAGTCGATCGTCCACACGTCGGCCGGGACCGCGAAGCTGGCAGCTTCGGCGCCACGGGGCGTGGCGATGCTGCGATTGATCGCGGGACCGCGACTGAGGCCGCGGGTGAATCGGAATCGCGTCTGGTTCGGCGCCAGCAGGAACAGCAGCGGCAGTGTCGGGGTGTTGATGGTGCGTTCGATGTTGCCGATGTTGTAACGGGCGCTCTCTCGATTGATTCGCTCGATCTGAGCCTCCGCAGAGGCGTCGGGAGAGAGAAACAACGCGGCCAGCCGGTTCTGCCGATCGCGGATCGGTGTCCCGTTGACCGCGAAAACGTCACGGAACCCGACGTAGCGATTGGTGCCGGCGGGCTGAACCAGGAGCACATCCGAGAGCAGCTCGCGATGCGCGTCGGCCGCGAAGCGGCCGGGCGCGAGGTTCATGTGCGTGATGTCCTGCACATAACGCTCTTCGGCGACGATGTTCGAGAGCTGACGCTGGAAGGTGGCGGCGTAACTGCCCACGCGCGCCATCACCGTCGCGAGTGACGGCTCCTGCGCGTGAAAAGAACTCGACGTCGCTACCACCGCCAGCGCCGTCAGTGCCATGACGCGAGCGTGCCTCATCGGTGTCTCCCGGATATCCTACCTCGCGTTCCCATCGACTGTTGTCGTCTAAAATCCGCTGATGGATTCAGTCCGGGTCAGGGAACGAGCGGCGCGGGTACGGCGTAGCGCGAGCGAGTCAGACGTTCGCGCGGCTCTCGATGCACTGCGCCGCATCATTCAGGCCCTGCGCCTGGCCGCGCCGGACGCCTCGCGCCGGGGACGAGTGAGCAGCGCGCAGCTGTTCGCGCTGCAGCAGATCGCGGAGCATCCGGGAGCGTCAGTGAACGACGTCGCCGAGTTGACCTTCACGCACCAGAGTTCGGTGTCGGTGGTGATCCAACGGCTGGTCGCGCGTGGGCTGGTGGCGAAAGTCACGGTCGACGAAGACCGGCGACGCCAGCGCCTCGACGTGACACGACGTGGACGTCGCGCTCTGGCCGACTCACCGGTGGCGGTGCAGGAACGTCTGATTGGCGCCATCGCCGGTCTGGCGTCCGCGAAGCGCCGGGCGCTGGCCGCTACGCTGGCGACGGTGGCCCGCGCCGTCACACCCAGCGATGCCGGAGCGCATCCGCCGATGCTGCTCGAGGAGAACCGCAAGCGCTTGCGATCGCGGTCCGCTCGTCGCGCCTGAATTCAGTCGATCGCACTCTCCAGCGATGCTTCACGATGCTCCTGCCACGCGGGTAAGTGTCGCTCAAATTGCGACAATTCTGTGGCTTTTTGCCTACATAAATGTTACACAGTGGGGCCATAAGAGATCCGATTTGGCAGCTGCGGCGTGATCGCCGGGAGGTTGATGTGGAAATTCGTCGAGTCTGGTCTGTGTGGCTGGCGTCGAGCTTGCTCGTGCTCAGCGTCGCCGTGGGAGTCTCGGCTCAATCATTCCAAGGCGGCGTACGTGGCGTCGTCAAAGACGCGCAGGGCGTGATCCCCGGCGTCACCGTCACGCTGACGAACGAACAGAACAACACCACCCGCGAAACCGTGACGAACGGCGTGGGTGAGTATTCATTCCCAGCCGTCGATCCCTCGAACTATTCCATCAAAGCCGTGGTGCAGGGCTACAAGACCTTCGAGCGCAAGGGAGTTCGGGTCGGCACGCAGCAGTTCGTCGGCATCGACATCGGCCTCGAGCTCGGTGCGATTGAGGAAACCATCACCGTCACCGCCGAAGCGCCGCTGCTCGAAACCGCGAATGCATCCACCGGCGACGTCCTCGACACCAAATCGCTCGAATCGATTCCGACCCCGGGCCGCAGCGTGTTCCTGATGGCCAACCTGCAGCCGACGGTGCAGTCGAGCGGCAACGCACACTGGAACCGGATGCAGGACCAGGTCGGCAACTCGGCAGTGTCGATGGGCGGCGGCGCGGTCCGCGCCAACCAGTTCCTGGTTGACGGCTTCCCGGTCACCGACCTCCAGAATCGCGCCTCCACCAACCCGACGATCGAAGCGATCCAGGACATGAAGGTCCAGGTCCACACCTACGATTCGGAAATGGGACGGACCGGCGGCGGCGTCATGAACATGACCGCGAAGTCGGGTGCGAACGCATTCCACGGGTCGGCCTACACGGTCTTCCGTCCCGAAGCCCTCGTCGATCAATTGCTGATTCCGAAGCTGCAGGGACAGCCGAACGTGCCGGAGTACTGGCGCAACGGCGGCGGTGGCGGCGGCGGTCCGATCGTGAAGAACAAGACCTTCTTCTGGGTTGCCGGCGAGAAATACGTGGACAACCAGCCGCAGCAGAGCACGTTTCTCGTGCCAACAGCGGCGGAGTTGACCGGCAACTTCAACGGCGTGACGCGCAATGGCACCCAGGTCGTCATCAAGGATCCGCTCACCGGTGTGCCCTTCGCGAACAATCAGATTCCGACCAATCGCCTCAACAGCATTGGCGTCGCGCTCGCGAGCTATCTGCCGACGGCCGACTCGCAGGTCGACAACGGTCAGTCGAACTTCAGCATGACCGACTTGCTGCCGAACAAGGCCTATCAGATCACCGGCAAGGTGGATCAGCACTTCAACGAGTCGATCTCGCTCAGTGGATTCGTGCTGCGTCAGGAGACGCACGAAGCCAACTCGAACTACAACCCGGTGAACAAGTTCGTCGGCACCAGCTATCAGCTCGATCGCGTGATCAAGACCTTCGTCCTGAACAACACCTACATCCTGAACTCGTCGACGGTCCTCACGGTGCGTGGCGGCTACAACCATTTCGACGACAACTACAACTTGCCATATCCATTCGACGCGGCTGCGCTCTTCCAGAATCCGGCGCTGACCAACGCGATGTCGGACACGAACCGGTTTCCGTCCATGGCGATCACCGGCTACAAGAGCACCGGTTTCACGAGCCGGCAGGCGAATGGCTATTACCAGTACGGCGCAAACGGGACGTTGAGCAAGCTCGCCGGCTCACACAGCTTCAAGGCCGGCGGCGACTACCGGACGCTGGGCACCACGTCGCTGAACTACGGCGCCTCCACCGGCACCTTCAACTTCACCGGCGGCTTCAGCGGCAACGCGCTCGCCGACCTGCTGCTCGGCTATCCACAGGGCACCAGCAACGTGCCGCTGAACACACAATTGGACGGCTACGTCCGGTACTACTCGGGTTACATGCAGGACGACTGGCGTTTGAGCAGCAAGCTGACGCTGACCTACGGCCTCCGACTCGAGCACGAGACGGGGCTGATGGAGCGCAACAACCAGTTCAGCGTCAACTTCGATCAGAATGCGACCAACCCGCTGAACAGCTCGGCGAACGTGATCGACCCGGTCACCGGCCAGCGCCGCCAGATCCTTGGCGGTCTCGTGTTCGCCGGTGTCAACGGCGCGCCTGTGGAGCAGGGCAACCAGCCCGCGCTGAAAGCAGCGCCTCGCGCCGGCATGGTCTACAGCCTCAACGACAAGACGGTAGTGCGCGGCGGCTGGGGCCTCTACTACTCGCCCTGGAACTATCCTGCGGCCGGCACCAACGCCTGGGGACAGATCGGCTACTCCGCGACGACGCTCTCCCCGCAGGTCTCATCCGGTGCGCCCACGGTGACGTTGAACAATCCTTTTCCCGGGGGGCTGGTGCAGCCGTCCGGCAACACGCAGGGACTTCTGACCGGCACCGGCGGCGACATCTACTTCGTCGATCCGAATCGTGGTGCGCCTCGGGTTCAGCAGTACTCGGTGGACTTCCAGCGTGAACTGGGCGGCGGCATGAGCCTCAGCCTCGGCTACACCGGGCTCACTGGCAGCAACTTGAGCTGGGCGGGATCGAACGCCGGATCGACAGCCGGCTACATCAACATCAACCAGCTCGATCCGAAGTATCAGAGCCTCCCCGCGGACTACACGCTCAAGAACGTCCCGAATCCCTTTTTCGGCGTCGCGGGCGCCGGTCAGTTCGCGACCCAGACCACGGTTCCGCAGGGCCAGCTCCTGCGTCCGTTTCCGGAGTTCGGCAACGTCTATATGGAGATGTCCACAGGGGCACACTCGCAGTACAACGCCGGGATCGTCCAGCTGCGGAAACGAGTCACCGGGCTCTGGGGCGGGCAGTTCAGCTACACCTACAGCCGCCTGAACGACAACCAATGGGGCGAAGCCAACTACTACTCAAGCAACCCGGGCATCCAGAACGGCTACGAGGTGATTCCCGGATCGCCCTACTACAACCCGAACGCGGAGTACGGCAGAAGCCTGCTGGACTCGCCGCACAAGATCGTACTGGCGCCGACATTCATGCTGCCGTTCGGCAGCGGCCAGAAATACCTCTCTGACAGCCGCACCCTCGATCTGATTCTTGGTGGCTGGTCGATCACGCCGGTGGCGACATTCCAGAGCGGCTTCCCGATCGGCGTCACTCAGCTGGTCTCGACGACGAACAGCTTCCTGTTCGGCGGCACGCCGCGCCCGAACCTGGTGCCGGGGCAGGACATCCTCACCAGCGGCAACATCACCGATCGGATCACGGCGAAGGTATCCGACAACCTCTACTTCAACCCCGCCGCATTCTCGACGCCGGCCGTCAATGCCTTCGGCAACGCACCGCGCACGCTGCCGGGCGTGTTGTCGCCGTGGCGCAACAACATCGACCTGTCGGTCAGCAAGAACGTCAAGACCGGCGGCTCGACGTCCGCGACCGTGCGCCTCGAAGTCCTCAACATGTTCAACATCGTCCAATGGGCGGCGCCGGCCAGCTCGGTATTCGGCAATTCGTCGTTTGGCCAGATCACGAATCAGGCCAACAACATGCGGATGATCCAGTTCACGCTCCGTTTCGCGTTCTGATACCCGCCAGCTGCTGACTAGGGGCGGGGCGCGTCGCTCGGACTTGCCCCGCTTCGGCTAGACCCGCAAAGCATCCTCCGTCGTTCAAGCACGCCTGGACTTGTTCGTCAGGCTGCGGCGCGGTTCCAGAGCGCTTCGCCACCTGCTGTCCCATAGCGATAGATAGGAATCCACGTAGTACCGCATCCGCCAGCCGGATCGGGTCGATGTGCTACGATCGATATCAATGGGATCCAATATAAATGCCGACGGCAGTCCGGCCGCGGAACGGACGGACGGCACGCTGGCCGGCGCGACGGTGCCGCTGGCGCCGTCGTTGACGATCCCGCCGGATGCGGCCCGCCTGCGGCGGCCGGCACGGCCGCTCGATCGGCGCGTCCTGCTGCTTGGTGTCCTGGCGATCGTGGTCGGCGGCCTCGCCGGGCTGATCGCCGAAGGGCTGAGCCTGCTGATCGCGGTGGTCACCAACCTGTCGTTCTATGGCCGGTTGTCGTCGACCTACACGTCCCCGGCGCTGAACCACCTCGGCCTGTTCGTGATCGTTCCGCCGGTTCTCGGCGGCCTGATCGTCGGCGTGATGGCACGCTTCGGCTCCAACGCCATTCGCGGGCACGGCATCCCCGAAGCGATGGAGCAGATCGTTCTCAACCAGAGCCGGATTCCGGCGCGGGTGGCCTGGCTCAAGCCGCTATCAGCGGCGATCGCGATCGGCACCGGCGGACCGTTCGGCGCCGAAGGTCCGATCATCGCCACCGGCGGGGCGGTCGGATCGCTGATCGGGCAGGGCGTCGCGATCACGGCGATCGAAAGGCGCACGCTGCTCGCAGCCGGCGCGGCGGCGGGCATGGCGGCCACGTTTGGATCGCCGGTGGCGGCGGTGCTGCTGGCGCTGGAACTGCTGCTGTTCGAGCTTCGAGCGCGGTCGATCATTCCGGTCGCGCTGGCGAGCACGGTGGCGACGGCAGTGCGATGGGGATTCCGCGGATCGGCACCGGTGTTTCCGATGCCGAACCTGGTTCAGCCGGGCGGCTTCGCGATTGCGGGCTACATCGTGCTCGGGGCGCTGGCCGGCTTCCTTGCCGTGGGTGTGACGCGCCTGCTTTATGCGGTCGAAGACAAGTTCGAGCACCTGCCGGTTTCCTGGATGTGGTGGCCGGCCCTTGGCGGCATCGTCGTCGGCGTGGTGGGTTGGATCAGTCCACACACGCTGGGTGTGGGTTACGACAACATCACCGCCATTCTG
>DASXGC010000350.1:0-7388 GCA_036489235.1 Vicinamibacterales bacterium | reverse complement strand
CTTACCTTTTCGACGCATAGCGAAGGCGGGCTGACCGCGAAGGACTTCGACGGCGCCGCGATCGCCGACCGCGTCAAATGAGGCTGAAGAAGACCTACAGCTCGCGCGAGGTGGCGGCGCTCACCGGCCTGACCGCGCGGCAGCTGCAGCTATGGGACGCCGGCGGCCTGCTGTCGCCTACCGTGCCGTCTCACAAAACCGAGGCCGGCGGCTACACCGAGCGGCGTTATACGCCGATTGAATTGTTCGAGTTGCTGGTGCTGGCGGATTTGAGGCGTCGTGGGTTCACCGTCCACCAGCTTCGCGAGATTCTCCGAATTCTGCAGGAGCAGTTCGGCCACCGGCTGTTCGAGGCGACCGGTGGTGGCGGCTCGGTCCAGCTATTGACCGACGGCGAGGAGATCTACGCGCGCACCGCGAGCGGTGCTTTTTTCAACCTGCTGAAGACGCCGGGACAACCGATGCTGGTGGTCGGGAACGAAGGACTGCTGAAGGAGCTGGGCGGAAAGGTGCGGACGAAAAGCAAGAAACGGCGCGTCAGCGGATAGGGAAAATCTTGTCGAGATCGTCGGCCGGACGCGGAATCACGTGAACGCCGACCAGCTGTCCGACACGGCGGGCCGCCGCGGCACCGGCATCCGTCGCGGCCTTGACCGATCCGACGTCGCCCCGCACGATCGCTGTGACCATCCCGGCATCCACTTTCTGCCATCCGACGAAGACCACGTTCGCGGTCTTGACCATTGCATCCGCGGCTTCGATCATTCCGACCAGACCGATGGTCTCGACCATGCCGAGCGCGTCGCCGATGTCCCGCTTTTCTTTTTCAGCCATGAGCTACTGGATTCTACCTCGGGCGGCGACCGGGATGGTCTCAATAACCTCGTCGCCCACGACCAGCCGCACGACGTCCACGAGATTCGACACCGTGCACGAATGGTTCGGCAGGACGCGGACCCGATCGCCCGGTTCGAGCCGGGTGCCGCCGGTGACGCGGACCGTGGCGTGCTCCTCCGACAGGCGCTCGATCGTCAGCGAATCGTCCAGTTCGCGCGCGTAGTCGAGCTCGTCACGCTCGCCGGCGAGGACGGCGCCATAGCCGCTTGCGGCGGTGATGCCGCGCGCCTGGTCGTTCGTGAGGGTCTTGCTGCCGCAGTCGAGGATGATGCGATCGGCCGCAGGCTTCGAGACGACCGTCGCCATCACCGTGAGCGCGCAATCGTCCAGCGTCGCGGCGCCGAGCGCAAGTTGCGTCCGATCGAAATAGACGTAGTTGCCGGGTCGCAGCTCGGTGATCCCTTTTTCGCGAGCGCTGTAGCGCAACGTTGGCGTGGCACCGACCGAGAGTTCGTCGAGGGTGATGCCGGCTGCGGATGCCGCCGACTGCAGTGTCGTCAGGATCGCGACCTCTTCGCGCGCAATCGACGCGAGCTCCGCTTCCGACGCCGCGTGATAGCCATGGCCGGCATGGCTCAACAAGCCGCGCAGGCGCAGGCCGGGCATCGCCGACACCGCTTTCACGAATTCAAGCGCGTCGCCGTTCGGATCGATACCGCAACGATGGAACCCGACGTCCACCTTGATCAGCACGTCGAGCCGCTGTCCCGCGCGAACCATCGTCTCGGACCAGCCGCGCGCCACCGCCAGATGATCGACGATGATCGACATGGTCGCGCGCTGCATGAGTGCCAGCATTCGCGGGGCATTGATCGGGTTGACCGGATACGGCAGCCGAATGTCGGTGATGCCCGCAGCGGCGAATACCTCCGCCTCGCCGAGCTTGGCGCAACAGATACCGACCGCGCCGCGATCGATCTGCCATTTCGCCACGACAGGGGATTTGTGTGTCTTTGCGTGCGGACGCAGCCGCAGGCCGGCGGAGGATGCGAGATCCTGAACCCGGGCGATGTTGTTCAGCGCGCGCGTGCGATCGATCAGGACCTGCGGTGTGGGGAGATCGGCAAGTTGCATGGGCGATGTGCGATCGGGTGATGGCCGACCGGTGGAGCATTGTAGATCGCCGATCACCCGATTGCCCGATCGCCGCTCCTCCTAGCCAAACAATCCCGGATACCTTGCCGGGTTGCTGGCGTAGCCGGGGAAGATCGGACGCGGGTCCTTCACACCAAGGTGACGCGTGACGATTTCTCCGAACACGTCGCGAAAGTCGGTGGTGACCGCGAGATCGCGTCGATCGTAGCGCTGGTCGGGCGCAAGCCCGGGCCAGCGTCCATAGACGTGGCCGCCGCGCACTCCGCCGCCGATCACCATCATCGCGTTGCCGTGCCCGTGGTCGGTGCCGCGGTTGCCGTTTTCGTTCACCGCTCTTCCGAACTCGGACATCGTCAGGACCACGGTGTCCTCCATGCGGTCGCCGAGGTCGGTGACGAGTGCGGCGATCGAGCGTGAGAAGTCGTCGAGGCGATTGGCGAGCTGACCCTGGCCGGCGCCCTGGTTCACGTGGGTGTCCCAGCCGCCGATGTCCGCGAATGCCACCTCGAGTCCGACGTTCGCCTTGGTCAACTGCGCGACCTGTTTCAGCGCCTGACCGAATGCACTCTTCGGGTAATCGGCGCCGTTATCGGGCTGATATTTCGAGGGGTCAGTCGTTTTCAGCATCTTGATCGCGCTGAAGGCCTCGCGGCCGGTCCCGTTCAACACCTGATCCGCGGCGGCGGCGTATTCGGCTTCGAACGACGCGCCGAGCTGATCGCTCGATCCACCCGCACGAATGCCGAATTGCGAGATTTGATTCATCGCCAGCGCGGGGGCCGTGCCCTGCAGCATCCGTGGCAGCTGCGAGGTGAGCGCGACGGCACGAAACGGCGTGGCCGTCTGCTCATCGTGACGCGCCTGCAGATAGCGATTCAGCCAGCCGTCGGCCGTGCTCTTCACGCCGGGCGTGCCGGATTCCATGTAGTCCTGAGCGTCGAAGTGCGAGCGCGTGCTGTCCGGCGAACCGCAGGCGTGGACGATGGCGAGCTGGCGCGAGTCCCACAACGGCTTGAGCGGCTGCAGCCGCGGGTTGAATCCGAAGAAGCCGTCGAGATCGATCGCCGCGTGGTCGCCGGAATTCGGCCGCGGGATGGCGATGCTCGGACGGGCCTTGTAGTACTCGCCTTCGCCGAACGGCACGATCACGCTCAGGCCGTCCACGGCACCGCGTTGAAAGATGGCAATCAGTTGCTTCGGCCGTCCCGATTTGCCGGCCGCGAACGCGGTCCTGGCCAGGAAAGACGGCGCGAAGCCAAGGCTGACGAAGGCGAAGGCGCCGCTTTTCAGAAAGACGCGACGGGATTGCATGGTGATTCTCCTGTGATCATCGGCGCTGAAACTCGGGCGACCCGAGTGTCAATGCGGCCATTTGCGGCGCCGTCGTCGCCTTCGCGATCGTGGCGCGGGTCGAGTCTGACGCGTTTCCACTCAAGAGTTTCGCAATGGCCGCGTCGGCATCGACCTCGCCTTGGCCGCTGTTGCCGGCCGCCGGGCCGAAGACCGACGACTGAAGACTGACGACCGTCACTCGCGGCACCTGGTTGTTCGAGAGACGCAAAGCGAAATTCATCCGGCTGACGAGCGCGCCGGTGTTGACCCACGCGTCGCCGGTGTCCTTGTATCCGGTGGGCGGCTGGCACTGATAGAGCGGCATGCCGAGCTGTTGCAGCTCGCGCACGAGGACGCGGGCGTCGGCCACATCAGCGCCGGTCGCGCGCAGCGCGCTGACCACGAACTCGAACGGCGTCTTGACCTTCGCGCGATAGGCCTCAGGCGAAAGAAATTCCGGTGACGTCAGGATCGTGCGCATCACCTCGCCCAGGTCTCCGTCGGTGTCGTGGAAGCGCGCAGCGGCGCGATCAACCAGCGCCGGCGGCGGCGTGTCGCTGACGAAGCGCCGCACCAGCAGCGTCGAGATGAAGTGCGCGGTCGCGGGCTGTCGCGCGAGGATATCGAGCACTTCTTCACCGTCGGATTCGCCGCCGCCGGCCTTGATCACATGGCCGAGGACGACCTTCTGCCCGTTGTCGTGGATGCGCGGTTCGAACTTGAAGCCGATCCCCTGACGCGGCGGCTCGATGGTCCAGCCGGTGAAGGCGCGTGCGACCTCAGTCACGTCCTTCTGGGTATAGCCGCCGTCGACGCCGAGCGTGTGCAGCTCCATCAGTTCACGCCCGTAGTTTTCATTCAAACCCTTGGGCGCGTTCTTGCCCTGCGCCGCCGGCTTCGCGGTCGGCGGCAGGTACGTCCGTCCACCGAACGGTCCGCGCACCATCCGCCCCTGCGTCATCGTCGGATGCGGCCCATTCGGATCGGCGCTCATCCAGTTGTCGAGATAGAAGAGCATCGCCGGACTCTTCGCCGTCGCGCCGAGCAGATCGCGGAACTTTCCGAGGACGTGGGGGCGGATCGTGTCGCGTTCGTACTCGGTGAGCAGGAATTTGTCGCGGCCTTTGCGCGCGTCGATGTTGAAGTGGTTGAACCAGAAATCGGTTAGCACTTCCTGCAGTTGCCGCTCGCTGTAGACCGCGCGCAGCACCTTCTGTTCGGCGAGCTCGGCGACGACCGAATTGGCGCGTTGCTGAACCGGATCCGGCGGCGTCTTCGACGCCTGGTCCTGGCCGTCCGCATTCCCTTTCGCGTTCTGCTTCTTCGCAGCTCGTGCCTGCAGTTGCGGCACTTCGTACTGCTGAAAAATCTCGTGCGAGCTCATGCGTGTCGTCGTCAAACCGCCGAGCCTGGACGCCATGGCCGGGTCGGCTATCCGCTCGGGACGCAGCTGCTCGTCGATATAACGCTGCAGGCCCATCCCCCGGACCCTTTCCACGTTGCCAGGCGCCGGGCCGAACGCCACGCGGTTCAGCACATGGACGATTGCCTGGTCGTCTTTTGGGAAGGTGGTGGCCTGTGCCGAGATCGCTGAAACAGCAATCCCGATCGCCAGAAATCGCTTCATTGCCAGGTTAGACATGGCGCTGCGGACGTACGTTTAAAGGACTGTCATACTAGCGCAACCACATATGGCAACCGTTGCGACAGTCGAGGAAGGGCCATTTCTCGACCAGATTCTTGGATCCACCTACGAGATTTGGCATGAAGGGCTGAGCCCGAACGCCTATCGGCAGTTTTACGTGGCGCAGCGCCGAACCGCCTGGGGGCAGCGTCGTCTCAGCCGTCTCGCGCTGACCCAGAACGGCGACGTGCTGGCGAGCGCCAAAGTGTATCTGTTCGACGCCGTGCTCGACTCCCGCCCGATTCGAGTCGCCGGAGTCGGCGCGGTGTTCACGCAGCCGGCGCATCGCGGAAAGGGCGCCGCGCGCGATCTCGTCGAGCGCGCACTCGAGCGCGTCGCATCAGAGGGCGCCGATCTGGCGCTGCTGTTTTCGGAGATCGGCCCCGCGTACTACGCGAATCTCGGCTTTTCGACAATCGCGACGACGAACCGGACCCTTCGGGTGACCGAGTCCACGCGTTACGGTGCGCCAGCGACGATGGTGCGCGGTGGAGAACGGCGCGACCTTCGGGCGATTGTGTCGATGGGAAAAACGCGCGCGGCCGCGTTTCGCTTTCATCTCGACCGTGACGAGGATCTGATCGAATACGCAATCGCCAAGAAGCGTCTGTTTGCCGGTCTTGGTCCGGCAGGCGCCCGCGAGTTGCACTTCTTCATCGCCGAAGAGGGCACCACCGCCGCCGCCTACGTTGTCATCAGCGTGACTGGGAGCACGTGGACGATCGAGGAATGCGGCGATCGCGACGTCACCGGGGCGCGCGTCGGCGCGCTGCTGCAGGTGTTGATCGCCCGAGCCCCGGCCGAGCGCCGCCCTACGATCGTGGCGTGGCTGCCCGACACGTTCGTGCCGCCGCAGGTGACGATCATCGGCCGCGAGCCGTCAGCGGAAGTGATGATGGTGAAGCCGCTGACCGCCGCCGCCGTTACCGCCGTCAGCCTCGCGGAATCCGAGATTCTCTATTGGCACTCGGACGCATTCTGATTTCAGAGTGGAGAAACGATTCACCACAGAGGCACCGAGTTACAGAAAAAACCTCAGCTCTCCATGTCCTTGCGGAGGTCGCTGGCTTTTCAACCACAGCGACGCCGAGGCACTGAGATTCACTCGCCTTCAGTAAAAGAGAATTTTGAAACAAGTGCGCTCTGTGTCTCAGAGTTCTCTGTGGTTCATTCTGCGCCTCGTGCTGCGCATGTCCTTGCGAGGTCGATGGCTCTCAACCACAGTGACACCCAGGCACTGAGATTCACTCGCCTTCACTCAAAGAGAATTTTGAAATAAGTGTGCTCGGGTGTCTCAGCGACTCCGTGGTTCGTGCTGGCATCAATTGGCTCTCGCCTCAAGGCGTTTCTTCAATCGAGATCTCTGCGTCCCCGAGTCTCTGTGGTTATTAGCCGGATCTCGGATGCCAATCTCAGGGCGTGGCGGCGAGTTTGAGGTCGAGCGACTTGCTTTCCGACTCGTTGAGCGAGAACATCGTCGCGCTCGGGCGGATGCTTTCGAGAAAGTCCGGATCGCCGGTGGCGCCTGGCTCGATTGATTCGAGCGCGACAGCGTAGTAGTCGCCGGATGGGAGGCCCGTGATCTTGAACCGCCCGTCCTGGTCGGGACGCCCGGTCATCTGATAGCGCGACACACCTGTCCATCGCGTGCGGTCACGCGCGAAGGCGACCACGACGTAGTCCTTCGCTGGCTCTCCACGCGCGTTGGTCACGAGTCCCGAGAGCGACGTCAGGCGGTTCGTCAGCTCGACCTCGACGCCGCTCACGTCCTGATTCGCCTTGACCTCGATTCCTGTATCGGTGACGTCAACGCTGTTCAGGTGAATGGATCGGATCGCCCACCCGACCGGCGATCCGGAGAGCGACAACCGCACCCTGCCCGGTGCCAGTTTCAACTCGAACGTGCCATCGTCGTTGGTTCGCACTCTTGAAGGACCTCCATAGGAGGGAGTGGAGGGATCCATCGGCGCCGCAATACTCGACAGCGTCGGCGGTGTGCCTGCCGCTGCCGGATCCACGACAAATCGTCCCGCGACCACCGATGCACGGTTCGCCACCAGGTGCAAGTCGGAGATGTCTTCACCTGCTGCCGTCACTCGTTCGGTCGCCGCCTCCGGGTTGTCGTTCGGACCGCCACGCGACTGCGCGACCAGCACGTACTCACCTGGCGCAAGTCCCGCGAGCTCGAACTTTCCATCGGGACGAATCGGCGCCGCCGACGTCATCTCGAATCCGCTGGTGTCGTTCTGGGACACCAGCAGCATGCCTGTGAACGGCTTCCCGTCGGACGTTGTCACGGAACCGCTGATGCGCGTCGCCTTCATCGGCCGCATCGCCATCACGACGTCGTCTACCTGCTGACCGACGGCGAGCGTCAGGC
>DASXGC010000328.1:0-10150 GCA_036489235.1 Vicinamibacterales bacterium | reverse complement strand
ACACCAGCGGGTTGAACCAGTACGCCGCGCGCAGCAGTTCGGCCGCGATCTGCACCGCCCAGTCATTACGGGCGATGTGGGCGAGCTCGTGGCCGAGAACGATTCGTTTCCGATCGTCGGACCAGGCATCGGCGCCGCGCGGCAGAATCACGGCCGGTCGACTCACGCCCCAGGTGAAACACAAGGTTGGCTGGTCGCTCTGTAGCAGCACGATCGGACGGCCGATCTGAAGATCGCGCGCCAGAGTGCTGGTCAGCTCGACCCACATGCCGTCGCGGATCGAACGCGATCGCGACGTCACGAGGACCAACCGGCCACAGCCCACGAGCAGGATGATCAGGGCGATGGCCGATCCGGCAAGCCAGACGATGGTCAGGCTGCGGGTGCTGATCGGTGGGTTGGTTGTTCGTCCGGACGCGATGGCCGCGTTATCGGCAGTCTCGCGGGCGCGAATCAGGGTGTAGAGCTGCAGCGTTCGCGGCTGCTGGGCGAACTGCAGGACACGTGCAGGCATGTGCCAGGTGGGAACGACGAATTCCAGTGCCGGCGTCGCGGCCGCGCAGAGGATCGCCATGGCCAGAACCCAGTGTCGGGCCGCTGCCGATCGCCGGCGAAGCAGGGCCGCGGCGAGGAGTCCGACGAGAATGATGCAGGAGACTTTGATCATCGGCCGCCATCCTTCCTGGCCTTGGCCACCAATTCGGCAATCCGTTTCAGGTCGTCATCGGAGAGGTGAGAGGCTTCGCCGCCGAGCACGGCCGCGACGACCTGCTCCGCGGATCCGTCGAAGAAGGTCTCGACCAGGTGCTTGAGCGCCGATTTTCGCGCGGCGTTGCGCGGCACCGCCGGCAGGTAGACGAAGCGGACGCCGTCTTCGTCGTGCCGGACGTGGCCCTTTTCTTCGAGCACGCGCAGCTGGGTGCGGACCGTCGAGTAATTCGGCTCGCCGGTGAGTTCCTCCATCACTTCGGCGGCGCTGGCGCGGCCGCGGCGGTAGAGGATGTCCATGATCTGGCGCTCGCGTCGGGTGAGTGCGGAGTGGTTGGCGGCCATATGCTATTTTTGTAGCATACATGTTAGTAAAATAACATGTCAAGTCCCGGCCGGAACCGGGAATAATTGGAGCGGCGGCGGGGTTACCCTCCGCACAAGGAGACGACTATGAAGGGTTCGATGCGAGTGCTGATAGCAACGGTGGTGGTGGCGGGATTGTCACCGCTGGCGCAGGCGCACTTCATTCTGATGGAGCCGGCGTCGTGGGTGGTCGAGAACCGGCTCGGCGATCCGCAGAAGCTCGGACCGTGCGGTGGGACCAGCGCCGACCCGGGGACGCCGACCAACGCCGTCGGACAGGTCAAGGGCGGCACCAGGATCCACATCAAGGTGCAGGAAACGGTTTATCATCCCGGCCACTACCGCGTGGCCCTGGCGGTGAACTCGCGCGCCGAATTGCCCGAGGACCCGGCCGCGGCGACGGTCGATTCCGAACGCGGACCGCGATCGGTCTCGGCGCCGATTGCGAGTCCGGCTAAGTTGCCCGTGCTCGCCGACGGCCTCTTCGTCCACACCGCCAAGCCCACCGATCCGTTCGAGACTGACGTGCAGCTGCCGAATATTTCGTGCCCGAAGTGCACGCTGCAGATCACCCAGTTCATGGCGGAGCACGGCGTCAACAAGGACGGCGGGTTCTACTATCACCACTGCGCGGACCTGCAGATTACAGCCGACGCATCCAAGCCG
Source organism: Vicinamibacterales bacterium (assembly GCA_036489235.1). Taxonomy (GTDB): domain Bacteria; phylum Acidobacteriota; class Vicinamibacteria; order Vicinamibacterales; family CAVVIG01; genus CAVQFC01. The sequence goes on along the minus strand of DASXGC010000328.1, from coordinate 8,410 downwards.
CTCGACAAGGGCTGGCCGGCGGCGCGTTCAGCGTTTTAATCAGGCGTTGGTGGGCGCCGCGCAGAACTTGTTGAACGCGGCGCTCAACTCTGACGCGATCGCCAGCGCGTCGCGATTCTCGATCTGGCTGCGTTCGAGCATGTAGACCAGTTCGCCGTTCCGCAGCAGGCCGATCGACGGAGACGAGGGCGCGTATCCCTTGAAGTAGCCGCGCGCGCGATCCGTGGCGGCGATATCGGCGCCGGCGAAGACGGTCGCGATCGCGTCGGGGCGCGGACCGTGGTTCAGCGCCAGCGCGATGCCCGGGCGGGCCTTGCCTGCGGCGCAACCGCACACCGAATTCACCACGATCATCAGGGTCCCGGTTGTGTTCGCCACAACCGCATCCACCTCGTCTGTAGTGTGTAATTCCTGGAATCCCAGGTCCGTCAGTTCCTTCCGCATCGGCGCAACAAAAAACTCTGGATAAGGCATAGCCACATTGTACGTCGTTCTCCACCCCATCCGGCCCGGTGGAGCTGGCACCCCGCTTGCTCTTTTCACCTGTGGAGTTGGAATGAGAGAACATCTGACGAAACATGTAATTGTGTGCCTGCTCGGCGTTACGATGGCGTTCGTCCTCGTCGCTTGCGGCGGCAACAGCACGACCCCAACGCCGACCCCTGCGGCGACGCCTACGCCTACACCCACTCCGAACGCGACGGTCAGTGCCGTCGTTGTTGGGGGACCGGCTTCGGCGACCACCACGTTTCAGCTGTCGGCGACGGCGAAGCTGTCGGACGGCACCACGCAGGACGTGACCGGGACCGCGCACTGGGAATCGTCTGACACGACCGTCGCTACGGTGAGCGCGACCGGCACGGTGTTCGTGATGGGAAGCGGCTCGGTGAGCCTGAAGGCGACCTATCAGAACGTCACCGGCTCGTTGCAGACGGTCGTCACCAAGCCCGCGCCGGCGCGGTACATCCTGACCGGCTTCGTCTGGGAAGTTGATCCCAACGCGCACAAGATCGCGGGCGCGCAGGTCACGATTACCTCCGGTCCGGACACGGGTACGTCGGTGATGAGCGACGTCAACGGTGCCTACATGTTTCCAAGCATTGCGGCCGGCGTCGTGGCCCTCAGCGCGACGATGAATGGCTACCTGCCCTCGTCGCCGGAAGGCGTCAACGTATCGGCGAACACGGTGGCCGACATCTTCATCGCCCCGATACCGCCAAAGGACGCGAGCGGCAACACCGCCACCGCTCGTTGTTCCGACAAGTCCTGGAGCTGGGCACAGACTCGCGCGGAGGCCTGTACGGCCAATGGCGGGATAGAATACCCGGTGTGTCCGGGAGTGCTCTGCCCGGCGAACTACACGAGCAACCGACGCAGATGAGCGTGCGCACGGAGGCCGGGAATGCTGAAGGGCTTCAAAGAGTTCGTGCTGCGCGGCAACGTCCTCGATCTGGCCGTTGCGGTAGTAATTGGCGCCGCGTTTGGTGCGGTGGTCACGGCGTTGGTGAAAGACCTGCTGACGCCGTTGATCGCTGCGATTGTCGGCAAGCCTGATTTTTCGGCGATTGCCTTCACGATCAACGGCAGCCAGTTTCCGATCGGCGACTTCATCAACGCGATCGTGTCGTTCCTTCTTGTCTCCGCGGCGATCTATTTCTTCGTGATCGCGCCGGTCAATGCCATCGTGGCACGTCGCCATCGCGGCGCACCGCCGCCGGATCCGACGACGAAGAAGTGTCCGGAGTGTTTGAGCGAGGTGCCGATAGCCGCGCGTCGCTGCGCGTTCTGCACCTCGGCGCTGACGGTCTGACTGAAGCCGGGGCGGAGCAAGCTCCGCCCCTACGACACGCAAGCTCCGCCCCTACGACACGCAAGCTCCGCCCGTACGACACTAACCGTAGGGGCGGAGCTTGCTCCGCCCTACCGGTCGGTCTGCAACGCGTAATCGCCGGACGCGGTCAGTCTGCGCGCAACGCCGTCATGGGATCGACGCGGGTAGCGCGTCGGGCGGGAACCAGGGTTGCCGTCAGCGATACCAGCGCGATGAGCGCCGTCACTGCACCGTAGGTGAACGGGTCGCGGGCGCTGACGCCGAACAGCGTGTTCTGAATCGCATTCCCGGCCACCGCCGCGAATGCCAGAGCCAGCCCGACGCCGAGCGCCAGGCCTGCGGTGATTTGTACGACGCCCTGCCTCAGCACCATCCCCAGGATGCGGATAGCGTCGGCGCCGAGCGCCATTCGCACGCCGAACTCCTGCGCGCGCTGATTCACCGAGAACGACATCACCCCGTAGATGCCGACCGATGCCAGAACTACCGCAACCACTCCGAAGATCGAAAACATCACCGCGACGATCCGATTCTGCGCGACGAACACGTCGAGCTGTGTCTTGGGCGTGCCGACGAAGTAGAGCGGCAGATTCGGGTCAGCCTTGGTGATCTCGCGCCGCAGTGTGGTGATCAGCGCGTCGGCGCGCTGGCCGGGATGCGGTTTGACGATGACGGTGGCGAACTGGCTGACGAACGGACCGGCCGGCGCCGGGCCGGTGGTGGTGCAGAAGAAGGGCACGTAGAAGCCGGTGTCGTCCACGCCCGGGTTGTTGAACGGACCAAGCATCCGAATTGTGGAGACCACGCCGACGATGGTGCGCCACGGGCCGGGCTGTGTGCCGTTGGCATTCACCGTCCGGAAGCGTCGTCCAATTGCGCTGCCGTTGCCGAAATGGCGAATCGCGAACGCGGCATTCACGATGCCGACCGGTTGTCGCGAATCCAGGTCCTCGTCCGTGAACGTGCGCCCTTCGAGCAGTCTCTGGCCGGTGGCGGCGAAGAAGCCGCCGGTGACCTGCTCCGAGTTTGCCTTCGGCCGATCGCGATCCTCTTTGTATTCCCTGCCGTCGATCTCAATCGGACCGTTGCCGGAGAAGACCATCCGGAAACGATTGGTCAGTGCTGCGCCTTCGAACTCCGGATCGGTTCGCAGTGTCCGCAGCAGACGGTCGTAAAACAGCTTCCTGCTGTCCTGCGACGGGTAGTCGCCGTCCATGAGTCCCATCCGGGCGGACAGGATGCCGTCGGTGTCGTAGCCGTAGTCGATGGTCTGTTGTTTGAGAATGGACCGAGCTTGCAGCAGCGAACCAATCAGCAGCACACAGGTGACGACGATCTGGAACACCACCAGCGCACGGGAGATGACGTTGATGCTGCGGCTGGTGCTGCCACGGCCACCGTCGCGCAGCACCGCGTTGGTGTCCGCCCGCGATGACATCCATGCCGGCAGCAGCCCCGACGCGACCGCCGCGAGCATCGTCGCGCCGACCGTGACCGACAGCACCGCCGCGTCCACGTCGAAGGTGATCCACGACGGCGGCGGGTTGTCGAGGTTGTGCAGCGCTGCCGAGAGCCAGTCGATCGAGAGGTAGGCGAGCCCGACTCCAATCGTGGCCCCGATACTGGCGACGAGCAGACTCTCCGTCAGCATCTGCCTGATGATGCGCATGCGCGTCGCGCCGAGCGACGATCGGATGGCCAGTTCCTTGGCCCGAAGTGTCGCCCGCGCGAACTGCATGTTCATCACGTTGACGCAGGCAATCAGCAGCACGCCGACGCAGAAGCCGAGCATGGTGAGCAGCGTGCCGCGCAGCGGGCGCGGCGTGAATGTCTTGATGAGCGGCTCGACCAGCCCGGTGTTGAACTGCTTGTTGGTGTCGGGATAGGCCGCGGCAAACCGCCGGGCCAGTGCCGTGAACTCGGCGTTCGCCTGGTCCAGCGAGACGCCCGGCTTCAGCAGGCCGAGCAGTGCCGGGTTGTTCTGTGCCGGATCGTTGCGCGGCTTGGGCGGGAATTCGCTATAGAGCGGAATCCACAGCTCTTCGTTCTGCGGAAACGCGAAACCCTTCGGCATCACGCCGATGATGGTGGAGGGCTTGCCGTTAATCCGCACGCCTTTGCCGACCACGTCTTTGGTGCCGCCGAAGTCGCGCTGCCACATGCCGTACCCGATCACCGCCACCTTCTCAGCCCCCGGCTTGTTGTCCGCGGCGGTGAAGTCGCGGCCGAGAATCGGGGAGACGCCGAGGATGCGAAAGAAATTCTCAGTGGTATAGCCGCCGGTGTAACGCCTCGGTTGCCCGGCATCGGTGATGTTGACCGTCGATCCGCTCAGGTAACCGGAGAGGAGTTCGAACGACTGCTGCACCGGGGCGAGCTCTTCGTAGTCCATCGACGAGGTCTGCCCGTTGACGCCGAAGAAGCTGGTGCTGGTCGGATCGATGAAGTTGGCGCTGACCATCCGGTCTGCGTTCGGGAACGAGAACCCGCGCAGCATCACGCCGTTGACCACGCTGAACATCGTTGTGACGCCGCAGATGCCGAGTGCCAGTACGGTGACGGCAAGTGCACAGAAGGCTTTCTCTTTGATCAGGACGCGGAGGCCGATGCGGAGGTCGCGGCGAAATTGTTCGGCAATCACGCAGGCTTAGACGAGCAGGTCGCGCCGCCTGTTCGGCACGAGGGCCGACCAAGGTCGGCCCCTACGACGTCCGTAGGGGCGGAGCTTTGCTCCGCCCTCGGTGGGTACTGTTCGAATCCGAACAGCCCCGTCCCAACCCGGAACCAATTTCTTCCGTCTAACGTATCGACCATCATCGGTTGGAGGCGTCATGTCTGTGCTGAAACGTCTGTTTGGCAAGAGCGAACCACCAAAGCAGCGCATCCGGGTCTGCGTCGAATGCGGGATGCCCATCGCTGAACACAAAGACTGGTGCTCGATATTCCGCGCCCAGGCCGAGATGAAGCAATCGGCGGCCGGCGCCGGAAACTAAGCCAGGCGGCCAATCGGCCGATACCTCAAGGGTCCTAATAATAGGGACCCTCGATGGCCACCTCACGTCTCCGCTCCGGGTCGTGTTGCTGCGTGCACGAGCGCAGCTCTGCTCGCGACCCGTCCGGCCAGAGCGAAGCGACCATGAAGGCCTCCCTACCTCGGCCGGTGCCGCCACCCGCTGGCGCGCCGCCTTCCGGAGACATCAGGCCGGTCTTTTATGCCGGCGACCAGCGCAGCGCCGGCGATTTCGTCGAGGATGTGCTGGTCCGCTACACCGTCTCGTCCAGATAGTTCAGAATAGGGGCAACCAGAAGGAGCGACCGTCATGGAACGCAAGAAGGCATCCGACTACCCGCAGGAACTCCTGGACCTCTTTCACGAATACCAGCATGGCGACATCAGCCGCCGCACGTTTCTCGATCGTGCGAGCAAATTCGCCGTCGGCGGGCTGACGGTGGCAGCGATTTACGAGACGATGAAGCCCAACTACGCCCTGGCGCAGCAGGTCGCCAAGGACGATGGCCGCATCAAGACCGACTACGAGTCGGTGCCGTCGCCGCAAGGCAACGGCAGCATCAAGGGCTACTTCGCGCGCCCGTCGAAGGCGACCGGCAAGCTTCCCGGCATTCTGGTGATCCACGAGAACCGCGGGCTGAACCCCTACATCGAGGACGTCGCACGGCGTTTCGCAGTGGCCAACTACGTCGCGTTCGCACCGGACGGCCTGACCTCGGTCGGCGGCTATCCGGGTGACGACGAGAAGGGCGCGGCGAAATTCCGCGAGGTCAACGGTCCCAAGATGATGGAGGACTTCGTGGCGTCGGCCGCGTGGCTGAAGGCGCGGCCGGAATGCAGCGGCAAGATCGGTGCGATTGGCTTCTGCTTCGGCGGCGGCATCGTCAACCAGCTGGCGGTGCGAATGGGGAAGGACCTCGCCGCCGGCGCGCCGTTCTACGGCCGCCAGCCCGGCGCGGAGGACGTGCCAAAGATCATGGCGCCGATTCAGGCGCACTACGCAGATCCCAAGATCGACACGGGTGTCGGCAATGGCATCGCGGCGTTCGAAGCGGCGATGAAGGCCAACAACAAATCGCTGGAGGTGTTCGTCTACGACGGCGCCCAGCACGGCTTCCACAACGACACGACGCCACGGTTCGACGAGAAGGCGGCCAAGCAGGCGACCGATCGCTATATGGCCTTCTTCGAGAAAAACCTGCGCTGAAGGATCCTCAAATCTTAGGGAGTTGATAACACAAACTGATTCCCGTCGCAGTCTTTGAAGATTGCGGCGGTGCCCCAGTCGGCCTTCTGCGGCTCCTGGACGAACTCGACGCCGCGGGCTTTCATCTCCCTGGCGGTCGCCTCCACGTCGTCGGCGCAGAAGGTGACGTTCATGAAACCGCCGATCATGGCCTCCTGGCCTGGAGCGGTGAACAGCACCAGCTTGGTGTCGGCCCGTGGCAGACCGAGCTCGATCCAGCGCTGCGAGCCGTTGAACGGGCTGTCGGTGATCAGTCTGAAGCCAAGCTTGCTGGTGTAGAACTCGAGGGACGCGTCCTGATCCCTGACCGGGATGCTGGCGAACTTGATGGCCTTGATGGGCATGTGTGCTCCTGCCCAGCATCATCGACCCGGTGGCGATTGGCCGCAAGGCGTGAATCCGTTACTATGGCAGCCGTTGCCAGAAACGGGAACATGACCTCCATTACTTTCGACCCGCACATCGTGGACGCGCTGATGCCCGATCTGGTCGGTCACGACCGACAGCCGTCGGCGTTTCTCGTCTACCTGTTTTTGTGGCGGCGCACTCACGGGCTCGGCAAGCCGACGGTGCAGATTGCGCTGCTCGATATCGCTGAAGCCACCGGGTTGTCGAAGCGCGGTGTCCAGGACGGTCTCGGCCGGCTCGGCGCCCGCAAGCTGATCGCGGTCACACGCCTCACCATCACCGCGGTGCCGGTCTACACCGTGCTGCGGCCGTGGCGCGAGCGCCAGAGGGCCGTGCAGTAGATCGGGCAAGGCACGGTAAACTTATCGACGTGCCCCTCGATCTCTCTCTTCAATCTGAGCTCGAACGCGAAGTCGCGCGTCGGCGGACCTTCGCGATCATCTCGCACCCGGACGCCGGCAAGACCACGCTGACCGAAAAGCTGCTGCTCTATGCCGGTGCGATCGAACTGGCGGGCGCCGTGCGGGGGCGCAAGGCACGCAAGCACGCCACTTCGGACTGGATGGCGCTCGAGCAGGAGCGCGGCATTTCGATTACCGCGGCGGCGCTCGAGTTCGAGCTGGAAGGGCGGCGGATGGCGCTGCTCGACACGCCCGGGCACAAGGACTTCAGCGAAGACACCTACCGCGCGTTGATTGCCGCCGACAGCGTCGTCATGGTGATCGACGCCGCCAACGGCGTCGAGGCCCAGACGCGCAAGCTGTTCGAGGTCTGCCGCCGTCATCGGCTGCCGATTCTGACCTTCATCAACAAGTTCGATCGCCCGGCCAAGGATCCACTGGAACTGCTCGACGACATCGAGCGGACGCTCGGCATTGCCGCGGCGCCGGTCAACTGGCCGATCGGCAACGCGGAGAATTTCCGCGGCGTGTTCGACATCCAGCGTCAGCACCTGCTGTTATACGAGCGCGAAATGCAGGGGCAGTACCGTGCGCCGGTGGATGTGTCCGATCTGGATGATCCCGGAGCGAAGGCGCTGATTGGCGACAACGCCTACGCGCAGTTCCGCGAGTCACTGGCCGTGATTGGCGGGGCAGGGACATCGTTCGACGTCGACGAGTATCGCGCCGGCCGTCAGACGCCGGTGTTCTTCGGCAGCGCGATGACCAATTTCGGGCTCGAGCCGTTCCTGCGGACGCTCGTCGAACTGGCGCCGCCGCCGCAACCGCGGCTCAGCGACGTCGGCGTCGTCGAGCCGACCGACGATCGCTTCACCGGCTTCGTCTTCAAGATCCAGGCGAACATGGATCCGCGCCATCGCGACCGGGTCGCGTTCGTGAGAGTGTGTTCAGGGAAGTTCACCAAGGACATGGCGGTGTCCAACAGCCGGCTCGGGCGGGCGGTCCGCGCCACACGCGCCTACCGCTTCTTCGGACGCGATCGCGAGACGGTCACCGAGGCCTACGCCGGCGACATCATCGGCCTGGTGAACCCAGGCCAGTTCACGATTGGCGACACGCTGCACACCGGCGCGCCGGTGCACCTGCCTGGAGTGCCGCGGTTCGCCGCCGAGCATTTCGGCCGGGTGCGGCTGCAGGATACTCGCTACAAGCAGTTCGACGAGGGGCTTCGCCAGCTCGAGGAAGAAGGGCTGATGCAAGTGTTCTACGTCACGACCGGCCGCCGCGAGCCGATTGTCGGAGTGGTCGGCGCGCTGCAGTTCGACGTCATCACCAGCCGGCTGCAGACCGAGTACGGCGTCGAGGTGCAGGTTGACGCCTCCACCTACACCGCTGCCCGCTGGCTGGCCGACTCCACCAAGCCGGCGCCGGCGCCAGGCGGAGCCGGCGCGGTGGCAATCGATCGCCACGACCGCAAGGTGTTCCTGTTCGCGTCGGAGTGGGAAGTCCAGTAC
>DASXGC010000317.1:0-4370 GCA_036489235.1 Vicinamibacterales bacterium | reverse complement strand
ACATGCGCCGCGATCCCATGAGTGATTGCCGGGTTGATTGTGTACTTCGCGATGTAGCGCCGCACGCGCAGGTTGTCGCTGCCGGCGCGTTCGGCCGCCAACGGTCCACGCTGTTTTTTCATCTTGTCGGCAGTCTGCCAGGTGCGGCAGATCACTTCGCCGATCCGGCCCATCGCCTGGGAATCAGACGACATCATGCTGAACGCACCAAGGTCGTGCAGCACGTCTTCGGCGGCGATCGTCTCGGGTCGAATGCGTGAGTCGGCAAACGCTACGTCTTCAGGCACGGTCGGCGAGAGGTGGTGGCACACCATCAACATGTCGAGGTGCTCGTCCAGCGTATTTCGCGTGAACGGCATCGTCGGATTGGTTGAAGACGGCAGGACGTTGGCTTCGCCGCACAAGCGGATGATGTCGGGGGCGTGACCGCCGCCGGCGCCTTCGGTGTGGTAGGTGTGGATGGTGCGGCCACGAATCGCCGCGATGGTGTCCTCGACGAAACCGGCTTCGTTGAGGGTGTCGGTGTGAATCGCCACCTGGACGTCGAATTCGTCGGCGACCGACAGGCAGGCGTCGATGGCGGCTGGTGTCGTGCCCCAGTCCTCGTGCAGTTTCAGCCCGAGCGCGCCGGCACGGACTTGCTCACGCAGCGCGTCCAATCCCGATCCATTGCCCTTGCCGAGGAAGCCGAAGTTCAGCGGGAACGCCTCGACCGCCTCGTACATCCGTCGAATGTTCCACGCACCCGGCGTGCAGGTCGTGGCTTTCGTTCCGGTGGCGGGCCCGGTGCCCCCGCCGATCAAGGTAGTGATTCCCGAGTAGAACGCGTCGGGAATCTGGTTTGGCGAAATGAAATGGACGTGCGAATCGATCGCACCGGCCGTCAGGATGTGGCCCTCGCCCGCGAGCACTTCCGTCGAGGCGCCGATGTGAAGGCCGGCCGTCACGCCGTTCATCACGCCGGGATTGCCGGACTTCCCAATCGCGGCAATTCGCCCGTCGCGGACACCGACGTCCGCCTTTCGAATGCCGGTGGCGTCGATGATGATGGCGTTGGTGATGACCAGGTCGGGCGACCCGCTCTCACGCGTCGCCTGTGTCGACTGACCCATCCCGTCGCGGATCACTTTCCCGCCGCCGAACTTCGCCTCGTCGCCGTAGCTAGTGGCGTCCGACTCGATCTCCACGATCAGATCGGTGTCGCCGAGACGGATTCGATCGCCTGTTGTCGGTCCGTAATGGTCAGCGTAAGTGCGGCGGTCGATCTTCATGGCGCCTACGGGATGACCTTCGTGAAGGCGGCTGCAGCCGCCAGCGCCTCGCGGCGCACATCCGGGTCATCGAGTGGTCCTTCGACCAGCTGGTTCAGCCCATGGATTTCACGAGTACCGCCGATCGCGACCAATTCAACCTCACGCGTATCGCCGGGTTCGAACCGCACGGCGGTGCCGGCCGGGATGTTCAGACGCATGCCGTAGGCCGCGGCGCGATCGAACGACAGCCAGCGGTTCACTTCCATGAAATGGAAATGCGACCCGACCTGCACCGGCCGGTCGCCGCGGTTGCTCACCTCGATCCGGCGCGTCGGCCGGCCCGCGTTCAACTCGATCGGGTCGGCTGTGAGAAAGTATTCACCTGGAATCATGATTCAGCAAACCACAGAGACGCAGAGGCACAGAGTTGTCAGGACGGCTCGCGGCGCCGGCCGGCGAAGCCGGCCTCGTCCGGAGAGTCGGCCGCAACGCGACAGCCGCGAGCCGGAACAAATACGCCTTCCGTCTCCGTGTCTCAGTGACTCTGTGGTCATTGCTGTTCTCGTTATCGGATCGGATGATGAACGGTGACGAGCTTGGTCCCGTCAGGAAACGTGCCTTCGATCTGAATTTCCGGAATCATCTCGGGCACGCCTTCCATGACGGCGTCCCTCGTCAAAATCGTTGCGCCGAGACTCATGATCTCGGCGACCGACTTACCGTCTCGTATCAATTCGAGGATTTCAGAAGTGATGAGCGCGACCGCCTCGGGGTGATTGAGCTTCAGACCCCGTGCGCGCCGTTTTCTCGCGACCTCGCCGGCGGAAAAGATCAACAGCTTGTCCACTTCCCGAGGCGTCAAATGCACGGCAGTGTCCTGGCCTGGTCAATCGAGCGTGATGTGAAGTTCGGCGCCGAACAGCATCGTCCGGTCGTTGTCGGCGGCCGCGTATTTGAGCAAGGTCTTGAGGTCTTTCTCGATCTTGCCCTCGAACACGGTTCGTCCGTTCGCGATCACTTTGAGCGGCTTCGAGAAGTCGAACTGGTCCGGTGACAGCAACAGCGTGAACGCCTTGACGCCTCGCGTGACCGCTTCCACCGTGTTGCCGGATCGCGTCAGGTCGACGCGGCCCGATGGAACGCCGCGCGCGAACAGGTGCCGCGGCGGACTCGGAGCGATCGGTGGATCGTAGATGCCGGTCAATTCGACCGGCAGGTTGTTGCGCGCAACCAGCAGCTCGAGCTTTGATCCAGGCTTGACGTCCTCGAGCGCTTCCGAGACGTCAACCGACGAGGGAATGGTGGCGTCGTTGACGTGCATCAGCACGTCGCCGGCCTGCAATCCGATCTTCTCGGCGTTCGAGCCCGGCATCACGCGGTTGATCCGCGTGCCGCTGCTCCGGGCGCCAAAGTCGGCCGCCGGTGGCTCGGGCATGTCGTTCAGATCCGCAAGCGCCTTGTCGCCGGCCCCCGCCGGTCGCCCCGCCACCTTGTCGACGATCAACCAGTGCGCACGGTTGTGGATGCCTGAGTCGCTGGCCTCCCATGTCAGCGTGTCCGGGAGTGGCTTCCGCGGATGATCGCGCACGAACGCCTCGTAGGTGTCCTTCACTTCGGGCCACCAGGCGGTGTTGTGGCCCGCGGTCGGCTGCGGGTGGTAGTCCACCGACATCCCGCCCTGCTTCATGTGCGCGATGTAGGGATCAACGACGCGCGTGGGATAGAGCGGATCTCGTCCGCCGTTCACGGCGAAGAACGGCTTGTTCCGGAGATTGTTCGGAAACAGCCTGCCATCGTCGATGTCCGCCATGGCGAGCACCATCCAGTAGCCGTTGAGCGGCAGGAAACTCGCAAACGGCGTGGTTTCGTGCATCGCGAGGTAGTAAACGCCGGTGCCACCATCCGAAACGCCGGACACGACGACGCGGTTTTCGTCCACGTTGTAGAGGCGTTTCACGGCGTCAACGATACCGGTGAGGTTTTCGACCTGATCGTCCGACCACCACGGTGCGGCATTCCACGCGTACGGGATCACGTAGATCTGCTCGGCGCCGGCAAGAGCGCCGACGGAGCCGTTGCCGACCGGCGCGCTGCTGGCGCGTCCGCCCACGCCACCGTGCAGCTGGATCCTCACTTGATACCGGCGGGCAGCGTCGTAGGTATCAGGGACGTTCAGCGCGTAAAAGTGATCGACACCGTCTTGGTTTCGGCGGCTGAGTTGTACGACTCCGGTCTTCGCGGCGGCGTAGGTTGGTCCCCGGCGGAGACGGTCGTAGGCATCACTGAACGTGATGCCGGATCGAAGGATGGGTTCCGTCAGTTGGCCTGCACGTTGCGGCGAGAGCGCGGACCAGAACGCGTCAAAGGCTGCGTCGGCGGGCGACTTCTTCGGCGTCTGCCCCGACAACGACGCCACGAACAGTGCAGCTGCAACGATGCCGATCGCGCCGGAAGTTCCTCCCCGCCAGGTGATGCGTGGCCCCATGTCTGAGGGTGTATAACATAGTGAGGGCTATGAAATCTTCTGCTGTGCTGGCTGCCGCCTTGATGCTTGTCTCGAGTCTCGGGGCTGCGTCGCAGACCGTCAAGCCGGCCCGTCAGGCGACGATCCCTGCGGCGAAATCGCCGACCAGCCCCGACGACCTGCCGCCGCTGTCGTACACCTGTACGATGCATCCGGAGATCGTGGAAGACAAGGGCGGCGAATGCCCCATCTGCAAAATGACGCTGGTGCCGATTCGACTCGAGTCGGTCTGGACCTGCAGCGCCACGCCGCTCGCAAAAGGGACGATCAAATCCAGCCCGGGACAATGCCCGATCGACCACACGCCGCTCATCCAGGTGATTGCGTCGGTGTCGTGGACATGCCCGGGAAGCGACGTCAAGTCGATGACGCCGGGCTCGTGCGCTGACGGCACCCCGAGGACAAAAACCTTCGAGGCGCGCGCGCACGGCAACCACAATCCGCAGCACGGCGGTTCGTTCTTCATGGCGCCCGACAGCTGGCACCACCTCGAAGGCGCACTGCCGAGCGCTGGCGTCTTCCGCGTCTACCTCTACGACGACTTCACCAAGCCGCTGAAGAGTACGCTCTTCAAGGCCGTCAAGGGCCGTGTC
>DASXGC010000280.1:0-21083 GCA_036489235.1 Vicinamibacterales bacterium | reverse complement strand
GTCGTTGTCGATGATTGGATACTTGATCTTGATCTGCCGGCACGAATCGGGTCCCGGCTCGAGCAGGTTGCCTTCCGGGCCAATCGTCGACTCCATCGTCGTCACCAACTGCTCGCGGATGGCGTCGAGCGGCGGATTGGTGACCTGCGCGAACAACTGCTTGAAGTAGTCGTAGAGCAGGCGCGGTCGATTCGACAGCACCGCCAGCGCGGTGTCGGTGCCCATCGAGCCGATTGGCTCCTCGCCGTTGGTAGCCATCGGCGCGAGCAGGATGCCGAGATCCTCCTGGGTGTAGCCGAACAGCTGCTGACGCTGAAGGATCCGTTCGTGACTGATCGGCGGCAGGTGAGGCGGATCCGGCAGATCCTCGATGTCGATCAGGTGATCGGTCAGCCACTGACCGTACGGCTGCGCGGCGGCGAGCTCGCGCTTGACCTCTTCGTCCGGTACGATCCGCCCCTGGACCGTATCGACCAGGAACAGCCGGCCGGGATGGAGGCGGCCCTTCATCACGATGTTTTCCGCGGGGATGTCGAGGACACCCACCTCGGATGCCATCACGACGAGACCGTCGGTCGTGACGTAATAACGCGACGGCCTCAGCCCGTTCCGGTCGAGCACCGCACCGATCACCGAGCCATCGGTAAACGCGATCGACGCCGGACCGTCCCACGGCTCCATCAGTGACGAATGGAACTCGTAGAACGCCTTCACCTCGGGCGTCATCGTCTCGTGGCTCGACCACGGCTCGGGAATCATCATCAAGACGGCGTGCGGCAGCGACCGTCCCGACATCACCAGCAGCTCGAGCACGTTGTCGAACGTGGCGGTGTCGCTGCCGCCCTCGCGGATGACCGGCAGAATCTTCTTCAGGTCGTCGCCGAACACCGCCGACTTCAGCAGTCCCTCGCGCGCGCGCATCCAGTTGACGTTGCCGCGCAGCGTGTTGATTTCGCCGTTGTGCGCGACGTAGCGGTAGGGATGCGCCAATGGCCACGACGGGAACGTGTTGGTGCTGAAACGCTGATGCACCAGCGCGAGCGCCGAATCCATCTCCGGATCGGTCAAATCCGGAAACGCCGGCGCAATCTGATCGGCCGTCAGCATGCCTTTGTAAATCAGCGTGTTGGCGGAGAGGCTGACGATGTAGAAGCCGGTCGCATCGGGGAGGGCAAGCCGGTCGGCGGCGTGCTCGACCTGTTTGCGAATGACGTAGAGCGCGCGTTCGAAATGCTGACGCGCGGCTGCCTCGCTTTCGGACGCCGAGCGGCGGCGATCCTCGACAAACAGCTGCTCGATGACCGGCTTGGTCAGGCGTGCCGACGCGCCGAGGCTCGAGTCGTCGCCGGGAACGACGCGCCAGCCGAGCACGCCGTGCCCTTCAGCACGCACCGTTTCTTCGATCAGCTGGCGCAGCCGCTCGCGGGCTGGCTGGTTGGTCGGCAGAAATACCAGCCCGGCGCCGTAGTGACCGGCCGGAGGCAGTGCGAATCCGAGCGCTCCGGTCGCCTTGCGCAGGAAGCGATCCGGCATCTGGATGAGGATGCCGGCGCCGTCGCCGGTGTTGGCCTCGCAGCCACAGGCGCCACGGTGCAGGAGGTTGAGCAGGATCTGCAGGCCCTGCTCGATGACGCGGTGCGAGCGACGACCCTGGATGTCGACCACAAAGCCGACGCCGCAGGCGTCGTGTTCGTCGCGCGGATCATAGAGCCCTGCCGGACCCGGAAGAGACATGGAACGCCAGTTATTACAGGGCTTGAGCTAGAAGTAAAATACAATCATCGGATTGAACCCATGCCTTTCTGGCATGGGTCCCTTCATGCGTACGGCTTCTTGGTGGGATGCTCAAAATGGCCGCCGGCGCGGCTCACCTGCGGCCGCCTCATGACTCGCGGATCAGCGGGTCGCAGGCGGTGGGTGCTGAAAATGCCGGTCGTACCAGGCGATGCTTCGCTCGATCATGTCGATGGTGTGACCGGTCTCGCGGATGCCGTGGCCCTCGCGGGGATAGCGGACCATGATCGTCTCGACGCCGACGTCGCGTAACGCGATGTAGAACTGCTCGGCTTCGGCGATTGGAACGTCGTTGTCGTTCTCGCCGTGCACGAACATCGTCGGCGTCTTGACGCGGTTCGCGTAGCGGATGGCCGAGCGCTCCCACAACTTGTCGATGATGCCGTTCTGGTGCGGAAACCCGCCGTACTCCACCGCCAGGTAGTCGTGGTAGTACGACAGATAATTCTGGGTCACGAGGTTGGAGATCCCGGCCGTAGGGATCGCGGCGCTGAATCGGTCGGTCTGAGTGATGATCCAGTTCGCGAGCTGACCGCCGTAGCTGCCGCCTTCGAGACCCATCCTCCGGCCGTCGATCCATGGGTAGCGCTTGAGCGCCGCATCGACGCCGGCCACGACGTCCTTGGCTTCGCCGCCGTCCTGGTCGGCAAAAATTGCATCGGTCAGCTTCTGGCCGTAGCCGGTCGAACCTCGGTAGTTCACCATGAGTGAAGCCCAGCCGCGGGCGGCGTAAAGCTGTGCCTTGGCATTGAATTCGGGGCCTTGCTGGCCGTGCGGGCCGCCGTGCATCATCACGATCAGCGGATGCTTCGATCCGGCGGCGATCTCGACCGGTTTGGTCAGGAACGCCTCGATCGGTGTGCCGTCGAAACTGCCGAAGGTAAACGCCTCGACGCCGCCAATTTTTTTACCCTTCAGGAGCGCCTGGTTCAGGGTTGTTATCGCAACCGGGACGCTGGTGCTTCTCGCGACGTACAGCTCCGACGGACCTGCCGGCGTCGCCAGCGCATAGGCCATCGTCCAGGCGGCACCCTGGTCGGTTCGCGACCAGGCGCTGATCGATCCGTTGTCGCCCAGTGCGAGTTCGGCCCGGCCGCCGGCGGCGGGCACCTTGTAGAGATGGTTCTGGCCTTTCTCCTGCAGACTGAAATAGATCGTTCGGCTGTCGCCCGACCATCGCGGCGTGCCCTGCCGATTGTCGAGCGAGTCCCCGAGCGAGTGACGGTCGCTGCCGTCGGCATTCGACACCCAGACGTGGGTGTCCTCCATAGTGGTTTCCGAAGAGGTCAGCGGCCGGGTCGTGCCCGAATACGCGATCCGCTTGCCATCGGGCGACCAGGTTGGATGGTATTCAGCGTTCTTCGTCTGCGTGAGCTGGGCGATCGCGCCGTCAGCGACGCGAACGGTGAACATGTCGTAGTTGAAAAACCGATCCGGATCGGGCTCGTGATTGGAGACGAACAGGATCCGATCACCGGCGGGAGACCAATCAAGCGAATGCTCGTAGTAGTCGCCTTTTGTGAGCTGCTTGACTGTGCCTGACGCCAGATCGGCAACGAAAATGTGCAGGCGCCGGTTGTCGTTGAAACGCGTCAGGCCTTCTGAAGCCGTGGGCTTGTACAGATAGCGCGTGATCACCATCGGATCGCCGTTGGCGTCCTGCTCGGGTCCCGCGGTGGCGGACACGAATGCAATGCTCTTGGCGTCCGGCGACCAGGTCAACTGATCGCCGGACGATGGCAGCGGGTGGTTGGTGCCCTGGACCGGCGCGACGAACCGCGGTTGCGATCCATCGGCGGCGGCGACGAATAGCCCGAAGCGCTGACTATCGCCTCCGATGTAGGCGATCGAGCGGCCATCCGGCGACCAGCGCGGCGTGGACGCCGAACCGCTCGAGCCACCCAGACGGTTCGAGGCCCGGGTGGACAGATTCATCACCCAGACCTGCGAGTACGGCCGTCCCGGCTTGTCGTTGTTCACCACCCCGTACGCGACATTGGTCCCGTCTGGAGATAACTGGACGTCGCCAATCGAGCGCAGGTGGTAAAGGTCGGTTACCTGCAGTGTGTTTCCGGTCGATGGCGGAGGAATCGCGACGGCCGCGGACTGCGCGAACGGCTCGGCCGCGAGGTCGCGCGAGAAGTGGTGATAACCGGCCCCGGCCGTCAGACCGGCAATCAGGACACCGATCGCTGCTGTGTACCGCTTCATGTCCTCACCGTCCTTGCGCTTGCCACGTCACCGACGACCGTTCCATCTTGAACCCACACCGGGTTCGTGAGAAGGCTATTCGCGTCCCTTCGTGTCAGGTTCTCGGTCGTTCGCGCTCTAGCGGAAGCGTACGCGGAAGTGAAAGGCGTTGGTCGATTCGTCCTTGCTCTGTCTGGTCTCGTACTCGACGGTATATTCGAGACCCGAGAACGAACGAACGGTCAGGCCGAACAGACCGTTGTAGGTGTCGATCGGCACCTGCGCGCCAATCACGTCGAACTGGCTGTTGGGCACACTCTGGAACTTCACGTCCGCGACGTTGGTGATGTCGCCGTAGGTGTGGTGATAGCTGACGAGGATGTTCGGGCGCCAGTTGCCGCTTCGGCGAAAGGCATGGAAATCGACGTTGGCGTCGCGGGTCTTGAAAATCGTGGCGAGCGCGTCAAGGGAGATGGACTCTGCACCGGTCTCTGAATACGGTGAACGGTCAAGGTGAGTGGCGCGGTAGCCAACCTTGGAGTCGAACGTCCAGGTATCGCTTTTCTGCGTGCTCTGAACTTCGGTCCAGGCTTCGCGTACGTCGGCAACCTGTTCGCTGGTCGCATCGCGATTGATGCCGTCCGACAACGGCGTCGGATTGCCGTTGACGTCGGGAACCGTCGCCGCGAAGTTGATATTGCGCTCGGTCGACATCTTGATGTGCGCGAGACTGCCGCCGCCGTGAATCTTGATGAAGCCCAGGCCGTATCCGGAATAACCGAAGACGTGCGGCGACGTCATCGTGCTCGATCCGCTGATTTCGGTAAGTGATAGCCCGCCCAGGCTCAGCGATCCGCCGCCGCCAAGGGTGAGCGCCGGGGACATCTTGAAGTCGTAGCCGGCGCCGCTGCCGCCGACGTTCGCTCCGCCGGCACTGGCGCCGTCGCCTTTGAAGCTGGTATGCGACGCCGCCAGCTGAAGCCATGGCTGTCCGGCACGGCTGAATGGCTGGCCGGCAGCCTTGTCGGCCTCGGCTTTGTCGTCCATCGCATGTTCGAAATCAGACAGCGAATCCTTGACGAGATCCACCGTCTCCTGCCCGTCGATTTGCGTCATGCGGAGCGTGCTCGAGTGAATTTCGCCTGACAGCTGTTCGAGTGCGTTCTCGAGCTGCGGGCCGCTCAACGCGGTGAGCTCGCGAACCACGGCGGCGTAGTCTCCGGTGACACCGAACTTCGTCCGGTCCACGGCCTTGGCAACAGCGCCGGGATTGCGACCCGTCACCGAGGTCGCCAATGGGTCTGCAATGTTGAGGATTGTGACCATCAGGTTGTAGCCGTCGGTCTTCAACACCGGCAGCAGCGACGTCGACGGACTGGCGACGTCGTTCTGCGTCGCGGTGACGCCCTTCTGGGCGGTCAGTGCCAGATACGTCGCCGCACGCGACGGGTTCGGATCGTCGATCGAGACGAGCAGGTGCGTGCCGGTGAGCGTCGCGGTTCCGGCGACCTGAACGGGCGCCGCGGCGCCCTGAGCCACCGTCACTCCGAGTGTGGATCCGGGCACGGTCGTCAGGTTGCCGTTGATGAACAGCGTCGGAACTGTTTTGGCAGTGGCGGCGGTGACGATGCCGCCGGCGCCAGACGCCCCGAAACGCATCGCGTTGAATGCGCTGGTCGAACTGCCGGGTGCCGACACGTTCACGGTGCCGGCCAGGTTCAGGTTCCCAGTGATGGTGCCGGACAGGCTGTAGGTGCCGTTTGCTCCAAGCGTCATGTCGCCGATCACCGCGCCGTTCATCGCGAACAGACCCCTTGACCCAACCGAAATGCCGCCGCCGACGATGCCGTTGAGCGTGAAATTGGCGCCGGTCAGAACCGCCACGCTGCCGGCCATGTTGCCGTTGACCGTCAGCCCACCTTCATCCACGGTGGTCAACCCGGTCATCGGCGTATTGCCGTTGATTGTGACCGTGCCGGCGCCGAACTTGTCGAGTGTGCCGGAGCCGGTGATCACGGCATTGACGGTGCCGTTGTTGTCCTGCCTGAACACCATCGCCGCGTTGTTGACGATGCCGCCCTGGAGGGTGGTGGTGGTGCCGGAGAGGGTGCCGCCCGCGATGAGAGTGCCGCCGGAATAGCTGTTGTTCCCGGCCAGCGTCAGAACGCCATTGCCGGTTTTCAGCAGCGCGCCGGAACCGGTCATCGTCCCCGCGTAGGTGCCGTTCGCAGATTGCGTGAAGAGTACGGCTGCATTGTTGACGATAGGTCCGGTGAGGCTGGTCGAATCGCCGGCCAGCGTGCCACCGAGCACAGTGCTCCCGCCGGAGTAGGTGTTGGCGCCGGTCAGATTCAACGTTCCGCCGCCGCTTTTCGTGAGGCTGCCGGCACCGGTGATTGCACCCGCAAACGCGGAGTTCGAACCATCGCTGCCGATGACGACGGTCGCGCCGCTCGAGACTGCGAGTCCGCCTGCTCCGGACAATTGATTGATCGTCTGGCTGCCGCCGACGACATCCAGCTCGGCGCCGGGAGCGACCGATACCAGCCCGCTCGCGCCGAGCGAGTTGTTACCGCCGGCGACGAGCCGGCCTGCCTCAATCTGGGCGCCACCCGTAAACGAATTCGAGCCGGTCAGGGTCAGAACGCCGCCTCCGGATTTCGTCAGACCGCCGGCGCCGCTGATGCCTCCGCTCAACGTCGCGTTGGTTCCACCCGACGTGTCAACGATCAGGCCGCCGGCATTGATGACGATCGTGCGGGATGAAGAGAACGACTGTGCGTCGATCGCGAGCGTACCGCTGGTACTGACGGTGCCAACGGTGAGTCCCGCGCCGAGAGCACCGAGCGCAGCGTCCGCGTTCACGAGCACAGCGCCGCTGGTCAAGGCAAGGCCGCCGAACGTGTTTACCCCGGTGAGGCCGAGCGTGCCACCTCCGGCTTTGGTGAGCACTCCCGATCCGGTGATCGAGCCGCCAAACGTACTGCTTGATCCGTCGCTGCCTATCGTCAGGTTGCCGGTGCCGATCGCCAAAGTGCCGGCACCTGACACCGAATTGAACGCGCGATCGTACCCGCCGAGATCCGCCGTCCCTCCGGCATTGACGATCAACGACGTGCTGGAACCGAACGCCGTCGGACTCGACCCGACCAGGGTGCCTCCGTTGACGATGGTGGCGCCGCTGTAAGTGTTGTCGCCGAGCAGCTGGAGTGTCCCGGAACCAACCTTGGTCAGATTTCCGGTTCCCGAAACCTGGCCGCTGATGCCTGAAACGAACGTGCCGGTCACGTCGAGACCACCGCCAGCCGCACCGAGCACAACGTTGCGCGGTGTGGTGAAGCCCGCCCCGAAACCAAGCGTGCCGCCGGTCGTGGTGTCTCCGAGAAATACCGGCCCGCCGGTCCCGAAATACGTATGGCCGAGAGCGCCATCGTTGGTTGCGATGACCTCGCTGTTGCCGTTGACGAACGTGCCGAGCGTGTAGCTGTTGTTGGTATTCGTAAGCACCAGCGTGCCGCCGCCGCTGACGACAAGCTTGCTGGCAACTTCGAAGTCGCCGATGCTTCCGGTCCATGTCGCAACGTTGCCCGGCGTCACCGAAATCTGAGCGATCGTGGCGGCCGTATCGATCGAGTGGCCGAAGGTTCCGGTGCCCGTGATCTGCAGGACGCCGCCGTCACGGATAGCTACGGTAGAGAACAGGCCGCCGAGATTCTGATCCGCCGACACACTGAGCGTGCCCAGCTGGATGTCGGTGCCGCCGGTGTAGTTGTTGTTGCCGGTCAACACCACTGTGCCGCCGCCGGAGACGACGACCGCGCTCTCGCCGCCCGTGCCGGAACTGCCAAACTCGTCGGAGATCGATCCGGCGACTGTCATCGTCTGTCCGGCACCTGGCTGGAGCGTGACGATGCCGAAGCCTGCGGTGAACAACGCCTCGCCGAATGCCGAGCCGTTCGTCGCGCCCGGTGCGCCGGCGCCGCCGAGCACATTGGCGCCGTTGATCGTGAATGCGCCGGTGACGGTCAGGTTGCCGGAATTGAAAATGGCGCCGCCAAGTGCGCCGCCGCCACCACCACCGCCGTTGAGAGCTGTCGAGCCGTTGCCGCCGAACTGTCCGCCGGCGCCACCGGTACCGCTGACCGCGCCGCTGCCACCACCGGCGTAGCCGCCGGCACCTCCGGTTGCGTCGCCGCCACCGCCGCCACCACCGAAGCCACCACTACCCCCGGTGCCGCCGGCACCGACTTGCCTGCCGCCGCCGCCGCCGCCGTAATTCGCCGCGGACGCCGCACCGCCGCCGGCACCCTGCGTGCTGAGCGTCGCACCACCGCCGGCGTTGGCACCACCGCTCGGTGGCGGGCTTCCGAAATCACCGCCGGCTGGGGCGCCGAGCAGGATGCCGTTTCCGCCGTTGCCCGTCACGCTGCCGCTGCCGCCGTTGGCGCCGTTGCCAAATCCACCGCCACCGCCTGGACCGTTCACGGTGCCGGCGCCGCCTGCGCCGCCGACGCCGCCACCGCCGCCGGTGAAGGTCGAACCACCGCCACCGGCACCGCCTGCACCACCAGCCGCTGTGTTCGACAGCAGGTTGACGTTGCTCACGTTGACCGTCGCCTGCTGTCCGATGAACAGCGCGCCGCCCAGACCTGCGCCGCCACCGCCGCCAGCGACACCACTGCCGCCGACACCGCCGGTCGCCGTCGTGTTCTGAATCGTGATGTTCTGAATGTTGACCGTGATAGCCGTCGGCGCCGACGTCGCGTCGTACCCGGCAACAACGAATCCGCGGTACTGATTGTTGCCGGACAGCGCGAAGCCGCCACCGTCAATGGTCAGTCCGGTCGAAACGCTCGGGAGATCCGCGGTGAGGGTGATATTGCCGGTGAAGAGAATCGTCGTGCCGGCCGCGGCCGTGGACAACGCGGCGCGCAGCGAAGCCTCGTCGTTGACCGTGACTGTCTGCGCTCCGGCGGCCGCGGGCAACGCGAGCGCGAAGACCGCGCAGGCGAGGATGCGCCACATGGATCGCATGAGGACAGCGAAAGCGCGAGATTGCTTTGACACACCCATGACGTGAACGTTCCCCGACGTGATTTTTGGAGTTCCGAGACAGGGCTTCGGTTCGGTCACCGACTGAACAGCCCGGCAGTACCCGAGCAAAGCCCAGCCGGTAGTGTATCGCGCCCAAGTCCGCTCGTGGAGCAAGAATGTATGAGTGGGCTCACGGAGGCATCCCCGAAAATTGTGATCTGTCGCCGATCGGACACATTGAGCCCAACCGTATTGCTGTCCAGGTGTTGCAACAAGCGCTGCGCCTTGCCACGGCTTGGCGAAATGCCGGCGCCGGTCTAAAGTTCAGCCATGCCATCGACCTTTTGTCGCCGAATCGTGATGCTCGCAGCCATCGGCGCCGCGCTCCCGGGCGCCTCTTCCGCGCAGACTCCGGAACGTCCATTCGGCACGCTGCGCGAACAGGCGGTCATGCAGCAGGCGTGGCTGAAGAAGCGCCTCGACACGTTTCTGCCAGTGTTGATGCGCAAGCACGGCATCGACATGTGGGTCGTGCCGATGCGCGAGTACAACGAGGACCCGGTGTTCTCGTCAATCACGGCACCGGAAACGTTTTTTGCGCGACGCCGGACGATTTACGTGTTCTTCGACAAGTGCGCGGCTACAGGTACGGCGGCCAGCGCTGCGTGCGTCGAGCGCATCGCGCTTGGTGGCACCAGCCAGGGCGGTGTGTACGAAGCGCGCAGTTCGATGAAGGCGGTCGCGTCCGCCGTCGGTGGCCGGCAAGCGGAGCTGTGGGGAGACGAGCAATGGATGCTGCTGAAACAGGTGATCGAAGAGCGCAAGCCGAAAGTGATCGGGATCGATCGCTCGACCACCTTCGCGTTCAGCGACGGTCTCTCGAGCGGTGAGCTGCAGGGCATGAGCGAAGCCCTCGGCAAAACCTGGACGACACGATTTCGCGACGCGGAGCGCCTGCCGCTCGAATTGATCGCGTCGCGACTGCCGGAGGAGGAGGCCTTCTTCGAGAAGATGACGGCCCTGGTCTGGCAGATGACGCAGACGATGTTCTCGGACAAGGTGATCACGCCGGGGAAGACGCACACCAGCGAGCTGGTGTGGTGGTGGCGTCAGCGAACCAACGATCAGGGTCTCGGCACCTGGTTTCAGCCGAGCATCGAGGTCCAGCGCAAAGGCGTGAAGAGTGAGCAGCTCGGCGAGGACCCGATCATCCTTCCGGGCGACGTCCTGCACTGCGACGTCGGGATCACGGTGGCGCGACTCAACACCGACACGCAGCACAACGCCTACGTGCTGCGGCCAGGCGAGACCGACGCGCCTGCGGGATTGAAGCTGGCGTTGGCCAACGGCAACGCGATGCAGGACATCGCGATGGAAGAGACGCGGCCTGGTCGCACCGGCAACGAAATTCTCGGCGCGGTGCTGGCGCGGATGAAGGCCAAGGGCATCAGCGGCACGATGTACTCACATCCGATCGGGATGAATGGCCACGGCGCCGGTCCGCTCATCGGTTTGTGGGACTACCAGGACGGCGTGCCCGGCCGCGGCGACGCGAAAGTGGTTCCGTCGATGTGGTTTTCGGTCGAGCTGCAGGCGACAACGCCGGTTCCTGAATGGGATGGTCAGCCGGTGCGCATCGCGCAGGAAGAGGACATGGTGGTGGGCGCCGACGGCAAGACGCGGTGGGCGCTCAAGCGGCAGGACAAGCTGTTCCTGGTCGGCAGTCGATAGTCGGAGCTGTTGCTCGACTATTTCGTGATGACTTCCCGTCCGTCCATATAAGGCCGCAGCGCAGTCGGCACCACGACCGTGCCGTCCTTCTGCTGGTAGTTCTCTAGAATCGCAATCAGTGTTCGGCCGACTGCGAGTCCGGATCCGTTAAGGGTGTGTGCGAAGTCCGCCTTGCCGGTGCCGGCGGTGCGGAACTTGATATTCGCCCGCCGCGCCTGGAACGCCTCACAGTTGCTGCAGGAGGAGATTTCGCGATACGCCTTCTGGCTCGGCAACCACACCTCGATGTCGTAGGTCTTCGCGGCCGCGAATCCCATATCCCCCGTACACAGCAGCATCGTCCGGTAGGGGAGGTCGAGGCGCTTGAGAATTTCTTCCGCGTTCAACGTCAATGCCTCGAGCGCGTCGTATGACTGCTCCGGCGTCGTGAACCGGACCAGTTCCACCTTGTCGAACTGATGCTGCCGGATCAGCCCGCGCACATCCTGTCCGTACGATCCAGCCTCGCTGCGGAAGCACGGGGTATATGCGGTGTAGAGGATCGGCAGATCGCGTCCGTCGAGAATTTCCGCGCGGTGCAGGTTGGTCAGCGGAACTTCCGCGGTCGGCACCAGGTAAAGATCCCAGTCACCGGCAATCTTGAAGAGATCCTGCTCGAACTTCGGCAGCTGACCAGTGCCTTGCAGCGTCGTGCTGTTGACCATGAACGGCGGCTCGATTTCACGGTAGCCGTGGTCGCGCGTATGCACGTCGAGCATGAAGTTGATCAGCGCGCGCGACAGTCGGGCGCCCGCGCCGCTCAGCACGGTGAAACGCGCGCCGGCGATCTTGGTGCCGCGCTCGAAATCGATGATCCCAAGCGCCGGCCCGAGATCCCAATGGGCGACGGGATTGAAATCGAACGTCGGCAGCTCGCCGGATCGGCGCACCTCGACGTTGTCGGCAGCGCTCTTCCCGACCGGGACGGTCGCGTGCGGCAGATTCGGCAGGTTGAGGACCGCGACCTCGCGCTGGTGATTGACCGAGTCCAGTTGGAATCCGAGCTGCTTGATCTGCTGCGCGCGCAGGCGACTGGCTTCCTGAATCGACGCAGTGTCCTGGCCGTGACGTTTGGCGCGCGCGATCTCGTCCCCCGAGGTGTTCTGCAGGCGCTTGAGGCCCTCGACTTCAGGAATCAGCCGGCGGCGCGCGGTCTCGAGCATGGCGATCTCTTCGAGCGCCTTGTCAGGATCGAGGCCGCGCGTGCGCAATCGTGCACGGACTTCCTCGATGTGATCGCGAATGTAAGCGGGGTCGAGCATGCTACCTCGGAGCGGTATTGTACGTTACGATTCGAGCACTATGGCTTCGGTGCGAAAGGCCGTCTTCCCAGCCGCGGGTCTCGGCACCCGCTTTCTCCCTGCGACCAAGGCGCAGCCCAAGGAAATGCTGCCGCTGGTCGACAAACCGATCATTCAGTATGGCGTCGAGGAGGCCGTTGCTTCCGGCATCGACAACATCCTGCTGGTGACCGGTCGCGGCAAGAACGCCATCGAAGATCACTTCGACGTCTCGGTCGAGCTCGAGACGTTTCTCGAGGCGCGCGGCAAACGAGAGCAGCTGGCCGAGATTCGTAAAATTTCGAACCTGATCAACTTCGCCTACGTCCGGCAAGGCGAGCCGCTCGGCCTCGGACATGCGGTACTGGTCACGCGCGAGTTGGTCGGCGACGAGCCCTTCGCCGTCATTCTCGCCGACGACGTCATCGATGCGCAGCCGCCGGCGATCCGTCAACTGGTCGACGTCTTCGAGAAGCTGGACGGTCCGGTTCTGGCGGTCGAACGCGTCCCACGCGAGGACATTTCGAGCTATGGCGTCATTGCGATCGAGCCCAACGCCAAGCTCGGCGACGGCATCTATCAGGTCCGCGATCTGGTCGAAAAACCGCCGAAGGAAGAAGCGCCGTCGGACCTGGCGATCATCGGACGCTACATCCTGACGCCGGACATCTTTCCGGCTCTTGCCGCCACCAAGAGCGATCGCACCGGAGAGATTCAGCTGACGAACGGCTTGCGCGAGTTGCTCAAGACGCGGCCGATTTATGCGTGCGAGGTGAAAGGCGTCCGCCACGACACCGGCCACAAGCTGGGATTCCTGAAGGCCGTTGTGTACTTCGCGATGCGTCGGCCCGACCTCGCTGACAAGTTCGCGGCCTACCTCGCCTCACCCGAGATTCAAGCACTCAACAAGCGCTGACTTGCGTTCGCTTATTCCTTACTCGACGAGCCGCTGGCCGGCGCAGCGGGTGCGGCTGGGCTCGAAGTGCTGGTCGCCGGCGTTGACGAGGCGCCCGCGGAGGAGTCGCTCGACGATGACGCGCTCTTCTCGCTCTTGACTGAGCTGTCGGCCTTGTCCGATTTCTCCACCTTGGCGGTGTCCGTCTTTTCGGCTTTCGCCGCACGATCGGCTTTTCCGCCATCGGATTTCGGCGCCGTTCCGCTTTCGCCCTTCGGGTAGTCGGTGATGTAGAAACCCGATCCCTTGAACTGAATCGCAGGCGACGAGAACAGCTTGTGCACGTGGCTGCCGCAGACCGGGCAGGTGTCGACCAGCGGATCAGAAAACTTCTGTATCTTCTCGAAGCGGTGACCGCAGGCGTCACATTCGTATTCGTAGAGGGGCATTTCTCGTCCTCAGTCCAGTAAATCGCCGCTGTCGTCGCTTCCGAGCATCAGTTGACGATGGAGCCAGAACGGCGCGGTGCCCTGGCCGAGCAAGGTGTCGTGAAACGACTTGAGCGAAAATGCCTTGCCCTGCAGCTGCTGGCAGTCCTGCCGCAACTTGAGCAACATCAGTTTACCCACCGAGTAGACCAGATACGTCGGGTCGAACGCGCCTCGCTCGGCCTCGCGCCGCGCGCCGCTTTCCTCGAGATACGCCTCCTCCCGAAAAAAGCGGACACCCTGCTCGACCGACATGTCCTCGGCGTGCAGCTTGATGCACACGATGAAACGGGCGAGCCGGATCAGCGACTCGGCCAGCTGTCCGAGCTGGATGCCGTAGTCCTGACGGCCGAATCCGGCCTCGATCATCATCTGCTCGCAGTAATGCGCCCACCCTTCGACGAAGGACGCCGGCGAAAACATGATCGACTTGCGTGCCTTGGAGACTACGCGGCGCAGATGCTGGTAGTGCAGGAAGTGCCCCGGGTAGACCTCGTGGATCGAGATCGACCACAGCGTCGGGAAGTTGTAGTCGCGAAGGTGTTCGTCCTTGCGCTCGGCCGGCCATGACGCGTCGGCGTCGGTCAGGTAGTAGTAGGCGCGGGTCGCTTTGGTTTCGAACGGGCCGGGCGTCCACATGCTCGCGAACGACCACCGGTAGAAATCAGGCGTCGGCGCAACCGTGATCGATTCACCGGGCGGCAAGGTGATCAGCTGATGACGCTGCAGGAATGTCGCGAGCTCTTCGACCTGCTGGCGGCCGACGTTGACCAGCTCGCCGGGCGCCGGATGTTCACCTTTGGTGCGCCCCCAGGTGGTCATCGGATCGCCGCCGTTCATCCGGCCGGCCAGCGAGCGGAACCGCTCCTGGGTTTCGGCCAGCTCGCGCTCGGCGATCACGAGCAGCCGATCGAGCGGCACGTTGATGCCTTCGTCGAGTCGAAGCTTGCGTTCGAACTTCTCGCGCCCGAGCCTGAACGAACCGCGCGCGTTCGGCGAGGCTTCGACCTCGAGAAACTGCAAATAGGACCCGACCGCCTGTGACGCCTCGGCCTGCGCGTCCGCGAGGTCGCCGAGCAGGTGCATGTCGTCGAGATTGGCGAATGCCCGCGGCAGCTCATCGTCGATGAACTTGAGCGTGCCGCGCATCGTCTCGATTCCAACCTTGACGAAGATGCCGGGCGGCTCCTTGACGTTGTCGCGGGCGGCCTGGATCAGTCGCGGCGTCTGCCGCAGTTTCGACAATACGCGACGGGCGCGCTCGGCCGGCGGCGCATGCGAGAAGAGCGTCTGACCGGCGAGGCTGGAGCCGATCAATTCGGAGTAGTGCTGCGGATTGCGCTCCCAGGTGCGCACCTCCTCGAGCTCGAACTGGCGGCCCTCGAGATTGGCGGAGAGCATTTTGTGCTCGAGGCGTTCGACCGGCGTCAGCGCATCCTGATGGATCTCGGCGAGGCGACGCCGATAGCCCGCGAGCGCGTGGGTTTCGTTGTCGACCGCATCGCGGCTCACGTCCTCCAGCAGATCGTCATGCGTGTGGACGCCGTCCAGCGTCGCGTGGGTTGGATGCGTCTCGTGCAGGTAGCCGAGGAGATCGTCGACGAAGTGGGGAAAGGGCTCGGAAGCAATCATCGTTTCTAGCGAGAGTCCGGTTGCTCCGGACGAGTTGGGTCAACCAATACCGATCCGCCAATGGTACAATAAATGTGCGCGTTACATGCCCGGCACGCTGTTCGTGGTCGCCACGCCGATCGGCAACCTCGAGGACATCACGGTGCGTGCGCTGCGGGTGATGCGCGAGGTCGCCCTCATCGCCGCCGAGGACACGCGGCGCACAGCCAATCTCCTGTCGCGCCACGGCATCGCCACTCCGACGACCAGTCTGCACGAGCACAACGAAGGCACCAAGTCCGCAGCGATGATCGCGCGCCTGCTGCGAGGCGACGATATAGCGTTGGTATCGGACGCCGGCACGCCGACAGTGTCGGACCCAGGTGGGCAGTTGATTCGAGCGGCGATCGAGGCCGGCGTCAAGGTCGAGCCGATTCCTGGGGCGAGCGCGGTTTTGGCGGCGTTGGCCGCGTCGGGACTACCGACCGCTTCGTTTTTGTTCATGGGCTTTCCGCCCACTAGGTCGAAAGCCAGAAACGACTGGTTTGAGCGGATTAGGGCGGTTGGTGGAACGATCGTCTTCTTTGAGGCACCACATCGCATCCGCGAAACGTTGGTGGAGCTCAAGCGAACGGTTGGTGACCAGCCGATTCTGCTGGGACGTGAGTTGACAAAGGCGCACGAGGAATTGGTTAGAGGCCCTATATCTTCCGTCCTTACGGCTTTAACAGAGATGCGAGGCGAGTTCACCGTTGTCGCAGATATCGGTCAATTAACAGAACTTGCCGCCATCGAAGCCCCAGCCGACTCGGTTCTGTTGGCTGATTTTGGTGAAATGACAGAATCTAGAAGGGTCACCAGGAGACAGGCACTAACTGCTGTCGGCCGGAAGCATGGGCTTTCTCCTAATAAGGTTTACGAAGCTCTGGAGCGAGCCAAAAAATCTGTCGAATGACATAATGGTGCGCGTTCCGTGGCCGCTCACAAGCTCCGCAGCTTGACCGGTCCGAGACGTTCTGTTACTTTACCCGCTTCACACGCGGCGTTCTTTCACTCCGCGCGGCGCTTATGGCCAAGCAGCGGCGGCCGTCTCCCCAATCGACGAAGGCTCAACTGCAGGATTCCTCTGCCCATCCGCCGGGCAACCGCGCAGGGGCCGAGGAAACCCAGACCCCAGCCATGACCAACGAGCCACGCCAGCGCGCCACCTACGTCCAAGCGGTCGCCCTGTACGAGCGCGGCGTGGAAGCGCTGCAGAATCACGCTTACCAACAGGCGACCACGCTGTTCGAATCGGTCCTCCAGCAATACCCCGAAGAAAAAGAACTGCACGAGCGGGTTCGCCTGTACCTGAATATCTGCCAGCGCCAGGCGGCGCAGCGCGAGGCGGCGCCGCAGACGATCGACGAGCGCCTGTATGCGGCGACGCTGGCCATCAACGGCGGCTCCTACGATCAGGCGATCGCGCACCTGCGGCTGGTCCGTGACGAGGACCCCGACAACGACCACGCGATCTACATGCTCGCCGTGGCACACGCGCAGCGAGGCGAGCACGCCGAAGCGGTGGCACACCTCGAGCGCGCCATCGCGCTCAATCCGGAGAACCGGGCGCTCGCCCGCCACGATCCCGACCTCGAGCCCCTGCGCGCCGACGCCGCCATTCGCACGGCCATGGACACGCCGTCGGCCCGCATCGACCCACGCCGATCCCTAAAGACCCGTTCGGCGCGATAATCAGACGTGGACGTTCACGTCGTCATCCTCGCCGCCGGCAAGGGCACGCGCATGAGATCCGCCCTGCCAAAAGTGCTCCATCGGGTGGCGGGCCGGCCGATGATCGAGCATGTGCTTGCTTCCTCCGCGGCGCTCTCGCCGCGCTCCACCACGGTCGTCATCGGCCATCAGGCGGAGACACTCGAGCGCGCACTGGCAGAGCAGGCCGGCGTCGGATTCGTCATCCAGGAACCGCAACTGGGGACGGCGCACGCGCTATCGATGACCGAGAACGCACTCGCAGGCGCGACCGGCACCCTGGTGCTGTTGTCTGGTGACGTCCCATTGCTGACGCCGGAGACGCTGACCGCGCTCGTCGGCCGTCATCTTGGAGCGGGCGCCGCGGCAACGGTGGTGACCGCGGTTCTCGACCAGCCGCGCGGCTACGGCCGCATTGTCCGGGACGGCGAGCGTATTGCGCGAATCGTCGAGGACAAGGACGCGACGCCGGCTGAGAAAGAAATCCGGGAAATCAATTCCGGCATTTATGCGTTCGCGTTGACTGGTCTGTTCGACGCTGTGCGCAGCATCGCGGCCGAGAACGCGCAGCACGAGTATTACCTTCCGGATCTGGTGGCCATCTTCAGGCAACAGGGCCTGGCCGTCGAAACCGTCACGGTCTCGAACCCGGACGAGATTCGAGGCATCAACAGCCGCGCCGAACTCGCGGCGGTGAGCCGAATCGTGCGTGACAACAAAGTGGCGGAGCTGATGGCGGCGGGCGTGACCATCGAGGATCCCGGCACTACCTACGTCGATCGCGAGGTCAGCGTCGGGATGGACACGATCATTCACCCGGGTGTGTCGCTCGAGGGGCGGACCCGAATCGGCGGTGGCTGCGAAATCCACAGTGGCGCGCGCATCGTGGACTCGCAGATCGGGGACCGCGTCACGATTCTGAACCATTGTGTGATTACGAGCTCGGCGGTCGCCAACCGCGCAACGGTCGGACCGTTTGCACACCTGCGCAACGAGGCTGACGTTCGCGACGGTTCAAAGGTCGGAAACTTCGTCGAGCTCAAACACACCGTGCTCGGCGCCGGTTCGAAAGCCGCGCATCTGGCGTATCTCGGGGACGCGACAATCGGCGAACGGGTCAACATCGGCGCCGGGACCATCACGTGCAACTACGACGGGGTCAAAAAACATCAGACTATCGTCGAGGATGACGCGTTCGTAGGCAGCGACTCGCAGCTGATTGCGCCGGTCACCATCGGTGCCGGCGCCTACGTCGGGACGGGAACCACGGTTCGGACGTCGGTGCCACCTGGCGCGCTGGCCGTCAGCGCCGGCAAACAGCGCAACATCGAAGGATGGGTCGAGGAGAAAGCCGGACGTCGAAAGTCGGCAGCCAAAAGTTAAGTCGAACCAGGAACATCGGTACACACATTTATGTGCGGAATCATCGGCTACATTGGACCCAAAGAAGTCGTCCCCGTGCTCATCGAGGGACTGCGGAAACTCGAATACCGGGGATACGACTCCGCGGGCGTCGCAGTCGTTCGTGACGGCGTCATGGACCTGCGCCGCAGCGCCGGGAAGTTGGCCAACCTGGAGCAGGTGATCCGCATCAACCCGATTGCCGGAGGTTACGGCGTCGGCCACACCCGTTGGGCGACGCACGGGCGGCCGACCGAGGAGAACGCGCATCCGCATCGCGACTGCACCGGCAAGATCGTAGTGGTTCACAACGGCATCATCGAGAACTACCTCGACCTGAAGCAGGAGCTCCAGCGCCAGGGTCACACCTTCGTCACCGAGACCGACACCGAAATCGTCGCCCATCTCGTCGAGCGCGAGATGAAAGACGACGGTCTCGAAAACGCGGTGCGGCGGGCGCTGCTGCTGATGCGCGGGTTGTTCGCGTTGGTGCTGATCTCGGCCGATGATCCGGAAAAAATCGTGACGGTCCGCAACGGTCCACCGATCGTTGTCGGCCTCGGCGACGGAGAGTTCTTCGTCGCGTCCGATATCCCGCCTATCTTGACTCACACCCGCGACGTGGTCTTCCTCGGCGACGAGGAAATGGCCATCGTCACGCGCACCGGTGTCGAGTTCACGGATTTCTTCGGACGGCCGGTTTCCAAGGCGACACAGCGGGTGCTGTGGGATCCGATCATGGCGGAAAAGGCCGGCTACAAGCACTTCATGCTCAAGGAAATCTTTGAGCAGCCGACCGCCGCGCGCGAAACCATTCTCGGCCGCCTCTCGCAGGACACCGGTAAGGTGTTCCTCGACGAGATGAAGATCACCGACGCGCAGTTCGCCGCGGTGGAGAAGGTTACGATTCTCGCCTGCGGCACATCCTGGCACGCCGGACTGGTTGGCAAGTACATCATCGAGCGGCTGGCACGCGTGCCGGTCGAGGTCGATTACGGTTCGGAGTACCGCTACCGCAGCCCGATTGTTCCGCCGCACACGCTGGCTGTCGTGATCACGCAATCCGGAGAGACCGCCGATACGCTTGCGGCCCTGCGCGAAGCCAAACATGGTGGCGCGCAAAGCCTGGCGATCTGCAACGTCGTCGGCAGCATGGCCACGCGCGAGACCGACGGGACCATCTACACGCACGCCGGCCCGGAGATCGGGGTCGCCTCGACCAAAGCATTCACGTCGCAGCTGGTCGCGATCTACCTGCTGGGGCTGCGCCTGGGCCAGGCTCGTGGCGTGCTGTCAGGCGAGGCGTCCAAACCGCACATCGACGCACTGCTGCAGCTGCCGCTTCTGCTCGAGCAAACGCTGAAGATGGCGCCAGAAGTCGAAGAAGTCGCCGCGCGGTTCCATACCCGAACCGACTTTCTCTATCTGGGCCGGGGCATCAACTATCCGATCGCCCTCGAAGGCGCGTTGAAGCTGAAGGAAATCTCCTACATCCACGCCGAGGGCTATCCGGCCGGCGAGATGAAGCATGGTCCGATCGCACTGATCGACGAGCGCATGCCCGTCGTCACGCTGGCGCCGACCGACGCGGTGTTCGAGAAGATGATCGGAAACATGCAGGAGGCCAAGGCGCGTGGCGGATCGGTCATCGCGATTACGACACGCGGAGAGGACAAGCTGCGATCGATTCTCGATCCGGCTAGCGACTTCGTCCTCGAACTGCCGCGCGCTCCGGAATTGCTGACGCCAATCGTCATGGCGGTGCCGCTGCAGCTGCTGGCCTACGACATCGCCGTCCGGCGCGGCTGTGACGTCGATCAGCCGAGAAACCTCGCCAAGAGCGTTACCGTCGAATAGGGACGGCCGCCAGCGCGCTAGGGGCTGACGAGCGACGATGCTACGATCGCTGTCAGCCTCCGGCCCCATGCAGTTTCTAGAAACGCTCAACCCCGAACAACGCGAAGCGGTCCTCCACCGCGACGGTCCATTGCTGATTCTGGCGGGGGCGGGATCGGGGAAGACGCGCGTCATCACCAGCCGGATCGCCTATCTCGTCGGCGACGGCCATGCGAAGCCGAACGAAGTCCTCGCGGTCACGTTCACCAACAAAGCGGCCGAGGAAATGCGGGCCCGGGTCGAGTCGCTGCTCGGTTCGGACGTCAAAGGCATGTGGGTGTCCACGTTTCATGCCTTGTGCGCGCGACTGCTCCGCCGCGAAGCGCCCGCGATCGGTCTGTCCCGCGATTTCGTCATCTACGACTCGTCCGATCAGATGACCGTGGTGAAGCAGGCGCTCAAGGCGCTGCAGATCGAAGACAGCTATGTGCCGCCGCGCGCCGCGCTGTCGCGAATCAGCACGGCGAAGAACAAGATGGAAACGCCGGACCAAATGGCGGCGAACGCCGGCTGGAACCGCCGCGACGAGACCATCGCCAAGGTCTACACCTACTACCTGAACGCACTCAAAGAGAGCAGCGCTCTCGACTTCGACGATTTGCTGCTGAAGACCGTGGATCTGTTCGAACAGTCCGAACGCGTGCGGACGAAATACTCACAACAGTTCCGCTACGTCATGGTGGACGAGTACCAGGACACCAATCGTCCGCAGTACCTGTTGATCCGACGGCTCGCGGAGGCCCACCGCAATCTGTGCGTCGTCGGCGATCCCGATCAGTCGATCTACAAGTGGCGAGGCGCCGACCTCAGGAACATTCTCGACTTCGAACGGGATTTCGGCGAGGCCACGATCGTCAAGCTCGAACGTAACTATCGCTCGACGCAGGTGATTCTCGACGCGGCGTCGGCGGTCATCAGCCAGAATCGAAACCGCAAGGACAAGCATCTGTGGACCGACCGCAAGGGCGGCGC
>DASXGC010000247.1:0-11219 GCA_036489235.1 Vicinamibacterales bacterium | reverse complement strand
AGACGAAGCCGCCACGCCGGTGGCGGCTGCCGCCGAACATCAGGACGTCAAGGCGCTCAAAGCGCTGCTCGCCAGCGGCGGCGATGTCAACGCGTCGCAGGGCGACGGCATGACCGCGCTGCACTGGGCGGCGGTCAACGGCAACACTGAAATCGCCGCGATGCTGCTCTACGCCGGCGCTAACGCGCAGGCCACGACCCGGCTCGGCGGCTATACGCCGCTGCACCTGGCCGCCAAGGCCGGCAAGGCCGAGGTGATCGCGTCGCTCATCGATCACGGCGCGAAGGTCAATGCGACAACGTCCACCGGCGCGACCGGGCTGATGCTGGCCGCCGACGCCGGCAGCGCGGAATCTGTCCGGGTGCTGATCGAGCACAAGGCGGACCTGAACGCGTCCGACACCGCGAACGGCGAGACCGCGCTGATGTTCGCGGCTGCGCGCGACCGTGTGGACGCGGTGCGCGAGCTGCTGGGGCATCAGGCCGACGCCGCGCGCATCTCCAAAGTCACCGACCTCTCGGGCGTGGTCGCTCCGGAAGAATTCCTGCAGAATTCGATTCGCGACGCGCAGAATGCGAAGAGCGCCGCGGTCAACGGCACCAAGCCGGCGCCGGCGCCGGCCAACGCCGACAAAGGCGTCGCCGGCGTCACCCGCGGCTACTCGTTCAACGAGCTGCTCGGCAAGCAGGGCGGGATGAGCGCGCTGCACTTCGCGTCACGGCAGGGTGCAATGCGCTCGGTGCAGGCGCTGATCGAAGGCGGTGCGCCGATCAACCAGGTCAGCGCCGACGGGGTCAGCGCGCTGCTGATCGCGTCGATCAACGGCCAGTTCGACATTGCGAAGTACCTGGTCGAGCACGGCGCCGACCCAACCCTCGCGAACGCGGGCGGGGTCACACCGCTCTATGCGGTCCTCAATATCGAGTGGGCGCCACGCATGTTTTATCCGCAGCCGCGGGCGCAGCTGCAGCAGACGACGGCGTATCTCGAAATGATGACGCTGCTGCTCGACAAGGGGGCGGATCCGAACGCGCGCCTCAACCGCAAGACCTGGTTCACCCAGTACAACTTCGATCTGCTTCGGATCGACGATGGCGGAGCGACTCCGTTCTGGCGCGCGGCCTATTCGAGCGACATCGAGGCGATGAAGCTGCTCCTTACCTACGGCGCCGACCCCGACCTGCCGACGATGAAGCCCGCGGGCAGAACTCGAGGGACGGAAGTCGACCGCGAAGCGCCGGTGGTCGACGTATCGAAGAAGCTGCCGGTGCCGACCGGCGGTCCTGGCGTACCGCCGCTGGTCGCGGCCGCCGGCGTCGGATACGGCGAAGGTTTCGCGGCCAATGCGCACCGCTTCGCGCCGAGCGGGATGATGGCTGCGGTGAAGTATCTGATCGAGGAACTGCACGCGGACGTCAACGCCGAGGATCACGAGGGCAACACCGCGCTCCACAACGCAGCCTCCCGCGGCGACAACGAAATGATCCAGTACCTGGTGTCGAAGGGCGCGGACGTCAAAGTGGTGAACCGGGCCGGCCAGACCACGGTGGACATGGCCAACGGGCCGGTCCAGCGGACTCAACCCTATCCGGACACGATCAAGCTGCTCGAAAGCCTCGGAGCCAAGAACAACCACAAGTGCGTGTCCTGCTAGAGAGGCTGTGGTGCCGGCAGGACGTAGTGCCGGCAGGACGTAATGGCCGGCTTTAGCCAGCCTTCGAGGTCCGGAATAGCGTAGCGGCCGGCTTTAGCCGGCCCTCGAGGCCTCGTCTCGTGACGTCAGCTTGAGCGTCAGGACGGCTGCGGTTCGCAGAATCAGACCGATCGTCAACCCGATCACGGCTGCCGCGCCGCCGTAGGCGATCACGTAGGGAGGCGCGTCGGCTGGCCGTGTCGCGATGCCGCGGCGCAGGATCCAGATCGCGATGAAGAGGCCGACCACACCGGCCTCGAGCACGCCCTGCCATCCCCCGCCTTCGAAGTCCAGATAGCGCCGCGCGTGCACCCGGGTCCGCCAGCCGGCGATAGCCGCAAGCGGCAGAAACAGGACAACGAACAGCATCACTCCGGCAACATAAACGAGGACCTCTTCCGGCAGCGGCGTCGGTGTCGCGTGGACCGTCGTGGTGTTCGAAGGGCTGAACCACATCCCGATCGGGATCGCGATGGCCACTCCAACCGGCACCAGCAGCACCAGGATCGCGTTGACATAAGCGGCGACGGTCTCAGGCTGACGGTCTGTCACACGTCTCTCGCTCGGTTGAGGCTTCGCGCTAGGGAACCGGACTCTCGCGCTTCTCGAGATTCGCCTCGACCTCCTTCCTGTCGCGCCACACTGCGTGCAGCTTCTTCTCCACCATGAACGGCAGCTGGTCCTCGAGATGCGGCGAGCCGGCCTGGCTCGAGTTGCCGTAGCCGAGCAGGCACTGCGCCTGCTGCGCTTTACCGAACTCGATCGCGCAGACGATGGTTTCGCCGTGGGCGGCGTAGAAACGATTGCCCTTCTTCTCAGTGAAGGCGATGGTGCGGAACAGACCTGATCCGCCGGCGCCGCCGTTCCCCGGCAGGTCCGCGTTGCCGCTTGCGAATCGGTAGACATCGCCCCATTTGACGTCGAGCGTTCCGTAGCGCTTCGCGCATTCGGTGGCGACCGCTGCGAGCGCGGTGAGCGCACCGGCCGGATCGGACAGTCCGTACGCCGACTCGAGCGGATGCGCCGGGTCGTACTTGACGCGGAGTTTTCGGTCGATGCCGCCGGCACCTGTGAAGTAGTTCTCCACGAACATCTGGAACAGCACGCCGCCGCGGCTGTCCACATCCGTCATGTGATCCCATTGCTGCAGAACGCGAACCGTTTCCGGCGTCACCACGCATGGCGGAAGCGTTCCGCCACAGCCGGCCGCTGCCTTCAACAGGTCAGGGAGCACCTTGTCCGCCAGTTCCATACGGGTCGAGTGTTTCTTGGCAATCAACTGCTCGTAGCTGATCCTGGGATCCTCCGTGATCATGTGCAGCGAGCGGAGCACGCGCATCTGCGGAAGGGTGTCGCCGGGCGGCGCCACGTACGACGCGTATTTCGTCCGATCGAGCTGTGGGATCGTCGTGAGCCAGGGCGGCTCGTTCGCGTTCTGATTGAAACCCGCCGGCGGATCGATCGACTTGGGTAGTTCGTCGAACGACAGGTAATCGGTCCACATCGTCTCTGAGGTGTCGCCGGGGACGACTTTGTTCCAGTACTGATAATCGTGGCCGTTGCGCCTCGGGACCAGGCCATCGAACACGAACATGATGTGACCCTGATCGTCGGCGTAGTTCGCGTGCCACATCGGGACCGACATCACCCGCAGTGCGTCCTTGAACTCGTCGAGATTCCGCGCCTCGCCCATCCTGAACCACTGCTCGAGCATCTTCGGTCGATCGATTCCCGCGACCCGCATCGCGATCGTCGTGCCGTCCTTGTCGTAGACGATGGGGCCCTGGATGCTGCGGCGAATGTCGATCGTGGCCGTCTTGAACGAGCCATCCGCCTGCTTGATCTTGATCGATCGGCTGTCGTGTTCGAACGGACGCGGCTTGCCGTCGTAGAGGTACTCGCCGTCCTTCACGGTCAGCTTGAAGAAATCGACGGTGTCGATGGTATTGACGGTGCGGCCCCAGCCGGCGTGCGGGTTGAAGCCGACGACCGCGACCGGGAATCCGATTTGCGGCGCGCCGTACAGGTCGTAGTTCGGGCCGACGACGTGGACTTCCATGTAGCGGTAGAAGGTGTTGCCCCAGGCGAGGTGCGGATTGATCAGCAGCATGGCGTTGCCGCTCGCCGAGCGCGGCGGACCAATCGTCCAGGTGTTCGAACCCGGCGTGAGTTCCTCGTCCTCGAAATTCTGCGGCGGCTGGGAGTCGCCGCGAAGCGACGCTTTTACCTCGCGCTGCATCCGTTCTTCGGACGCCATGTATGCGTAGTGCACGACACGGAGCGCGTGGCCGACCACGTCCACTCCCGACACCGGGAGCACGACCCGATTCTCGACGTTGATCGATTCGGGGTGCGCCCTCGCGAAGTCGTTGATGCCGCGCGCGAACTGATCCATGTAATTGCGGAACACTGGATCCTGCGCCGTGTACCAAGCCTGCGCGCGCTCCGGCACGCCGTTCAGTTGCAGCCAGCGATCCCGGCTGACGTTGGTGTCACCGCCCCAGTATTCGGCGGCGCGTCCGCGCGATTCGCCATAGAGATGCAGAAGCAGGTTGGCCTGTGCCTCCATCTGCGCCCAGCCGTGCGCGTGGAACATGTCGTCGCGGCTGGTGGCGAAGATGTGGGCGACGCCAAAACGATCCCAGAGAATTTCCGTCCGGTCAGAGGCTCCCGGCGGCGCCGCCGCAATGCCCGATGACGAACACAGGAACGCGGCGATTGCGCACGCCGCAGCGCAGCCGGCTATGAGACGCTTCATTCTGACCTCCGGAACCGTACCTTCCGGAGACTATACGCCAGTGTTCAGGTGATCTGGCTGTAGTGCAGCCGGCCATCGGTCCGCCTAAAGGCGGACACTACATTAGCCGGCCCTCGTCCGCCTGAAGGCGGACACTACGGCTACGGCGAAGCCGACAGTAGTGGCTGGGCGTAACAACGTAGTGGCCGGCTTTAGCCGGCCCTGAGTCAGCGGTACTCGGCCGCTTCCGGCGAGCGTCCCAGCTTCTTATACAGCGTGACGAGCCTCGCGCGGTCCGCGGCGAGCTCGCGGCCCTGTGGTCCCGGCAGCGGCTTGAGCCCGCTGGCCGCCGCAACCATCAGCGGCTCGGCTTCCGCGTAGCGCGCCTGCGCCAACAGCGACGCACCGAGCAGGCTTTTTGCCTGCGCGATCCGCCAGTCACTCGCGTCGAGGATCCGTTCGCGGACGTCGAGCACGTGCCGGAGCGCCGGCTCGGTCGCGGCGCCGGCACCACGCGCGATCTCGACACGCGCAAGGTTCAGCATCATCAGCGCGAGTCGCGGATGCTGATCGCCAAGCTGAGGACGCGCGATCGCGATCGCCTGCTCGAGCAGCGACTGCGCATCCGCGAGCCGGCCCTGGACCTCGATGGCCGTTCCGAGATTGTTGAGGGTCATCGCGTAGGCGGCGTTCGCGTCGCCAAACACCCGTCGCTGGATGGCAAGCGTCTGGCGCAGCAGCGCTTCGCCGCCCGCGGCATCGTCCTGCGCCATCAGCAGCTGGGCGAGGCTCGCCTTGGCTGAGGCGACGTTGGGATGATCCACGCCGAGGGTCCGTTCGGTGGTGGCGACGTTCTGGCGCAACAGCGGCTCGGCGCCGGCGAGGTCGCCGCGGTCGAGCAGCAGCAACCCGAGTTCGTTCTTGCTGGTTGCGGTTTCGCGGTGCTCGTCGCCGAAGATCCTGGTGCGAATCGACAGCGCCTCGCGAATCGGCGCTTCCGATTCTGCCCCGTGTCCGCGATCCCGAAGCACGCGCGCCAGCTCCACCAGCGTGATCGCGACATCGTTGGTGTCGTTGCCGAGCAGACGTCTGCGCGTCGCCAGGCTCTCCCGAAGCAGCGGCTCTGCCGCTTCGGGGTTGCCGAGGTCGCGCTCCAGGACGCCGAGGTCATTCAGGCTCTGCGCCACGCGCACGCTGTCCGATCCAAACGCGCGGCGGCCGATCGTCAGCGCCTGCTGCAGCAGCGGCAGCGCCTGCGCCTGAAGACCCATGCGTGAGTAGGTCCGCCCGATGACGGTGAACATCTCGGCCTGGGTGTCGGGTTGATCGCCGAGCTCGCGGCCGATACGGTGCGCGCCGATGTCGAGCAGGCTCTGCATCGTCGGTTCCGTGGCGTCGGGCGTGCGATAGGGGTCGGCCTGCATCAGCAGGCCGGTCAGCAGCCCGCTGAGTTTCGAGGCCTTCTCCGCTTGCACCCGCGCGCGGTCGCGTTCGGTAGCGAGCCGCATGGTGTAAAAGCCACTCACGCCGATCAGCGCCACGATCGCCACCGCCGCAGCGGTAAGGCCGCGCCAGTGCCGGCGGCCAAACTTCATCGCCCGGTAACTCACCGAGTCCGGCCGCGCGCTGATCGGCTGGTTGTCGAGATAGCGGCGCAGGTCGTCTGCGAATTCGCTGACCGACGCGTACCGCTCGGCCGGATTCTTCTTCAGCGCCTTGCCGATGATCGTCTCGAGGTCGCCGCGCAGGACGCGGCGCAGCCGCTCCGGAGTGGTCGCGCGCTTCGAGGCCAGCGCCGCCGCCGCGTCGGCGGTGCCGGCACTTTGGAAGGCGGTCGACAACTTCAGCGGCTCGGTTTCGGTCACTGCCTTCACGAAATCCGACGGCGACTTCAGCGCCGCGCCGGCGGGATGCTGACCCGCGACCAGCTCGTACAAGAGCACGCCGAGCGCGTAGACATCCGTAGCGGTCGTGATCGCGCCGCCAGCAATCTGCTCGGGCGCGGCGTATTTCGGCGTCATCGCGGATCCCGATTCCGGCGTCAACAGCGTCGCCAGCGCCGCATCCTCTTCGATCAGCTTGGCAATGCCGAAATCGAGCAGCTTGACCTCGCCACTCGCGGTCACGAGGACGTTCGAGGGCTTGAGATCGCGGTGCACGATCAGGTTGGCGTGGGCATGGGCGACGGCGGCCTGCACGTCGAGAAACAGACGAACGCGTGCGTCGACGCTGAGACGCTCTTCGTCGCAGAAGCGATCGATGTGCCGGCCATCGATCCGCTCGAGCACGAGGTAGGGCTGACCCGCGTTGGAGACGCCGGCGTCGATCAGCCGGGCGATGTTGGGATGCGTGAGCCGCGCGAGGATCGTGCCCTCGCGCTTGAAGCGCTCTTCGCCGCCCCGGCCGACCAGCGCCGCGTTCAGCAGTTTCAGCGCCGCCTGCCCCTCGAAGCGGCCATCGCTGCGCGACGCCAGCCACACCGTGCCCATGCCGCCATGGCCGATTCGCGACACCAGCGTATAGGCGCCGATGGTGAGGCCGACCAGCGGCGCCTCCCGCGGTTGCGGCGGTGGCGGCGATTCGAGGAAGCGCTCGGCGGTGAGGCGGCGGTGCTCGTCGAGCAGCGATGCGAGATCGGCAGCAGACTCCGGATCGTGCTCCTGCAACGCCGCCAGCCACGCGTCCTGCTCCCCTGGCGGCAATTCAAGGACCCGATCAAGGTGGCCGCTCGCTCTCTGCCAGCGGCGGCTGTCCATAGTGCGCATTCGTGCTCTCCGATCAGAGAGATCGGAAACGACTGTCAAAAGACGACATCACAGCGCCGGAACCTCGTCCTGAAGGACATGGTGCAGGTAGATACGCGCCTTCTCCCAGTCGCGCTGCACCGTACGCTCGGACACGCCCGACATCGCGGCAATCTCGCCGAACGAGAACCCGCAAAAAAATTTGAGGTCGACGATGCGGGCCAGGCGAGGGTCGACGCTGGCGAGTTCGTCGAGCGCGTCGCTCAGGGGCCCTAACTGCGCGGCGTCGGGAATCGCCTCCGCAACGTCTGTACGAATCGATGTGATCTCGAACAGGCCGCCGCGCTTCTGGGCCTGCCGGCTGCGCGCGTAGTCGATGATGAGTCCGCGCATCACGCGTGCGGCGTAGGCCATGAACCGGTTGCGGTCTGGAAACGCCGCGCCTTCCCTTCCCGAGATATCGAGATAGGCGTCGTGCAGCAGCGTGGTCGCACCCAGCGTCATGCCGGAGGCACGCTTGGACAGCTCCCGTCGCGCCATCCGGTGCAACTCGTCGTACAGGACGGAGAAGAGCGCATCCGCTGCCGCGCGATCGCCGAGCTCGGCGGAGGCGAGAAGCGTCGTGATGTCGGAAATCACGGAGGGTTCATCGCAGTATAGCGCGCGCGCCGCCGCCTGCCCGATTGCCATCACCAGAGAGATCGTAAACGCCTGGCAAAACACGACACGCGAGGCCGTGTCGTGTTCCATCGATGGTTTTCGATATCTCAAGTGAGGGCATTCCGCCTCGAAGCAAGGATTCCTGACATGGCAAGCACGGCAATACTCGACGCCCCTTCGTCTTTTCCCGAGGTTCCTGAGGAGGCGCGGGGACTCAGTCATCTCGCATTCGCTCGATTACTCGAATGGCTGGACGATGGCGTAGATTCGCACGGAGCGACGTATCTCGAGATCCGTCGCCGGCTCGCGGAGTACTTCGATCGTCGCGATCGTCCGTTTGCGGACGATCTGGCCGACGAAACGCTCAGCCGCATCGGCAGGACGCTCGAACGGGACGGCGCCATCGCCGTCACCCCACAAGCGCGCTACTGCTACGTCGTCGCGAAATTTGTGCTGCTCGAGGACGTCCGGCGCGAACGGCGCCATCCGCACACGGTCGATTCGTCGAATATCAGCAGCGATTCCTGGATCGGGCGCGTCGGACCGCTCGTCGGAGCGGACGAAGCCGCCGAGCGTGAAGCGCGTCTCGAGTGCCTGGACCGCTGCTTACAGGGCCTCGGTCCGGAGCAGCGCGCGCTGATCGTCGACTACCACCGCGAAGAGGGACGTGCGGGCATCGAGCGCCGGCGAGACCTGGCGAAGCAAATGGGTATCTCGATGAACGCGCTCGGCATCCGCGCGTGCCGGATCCGGGCGACGTTGGAAGCGCAGATGGCGGTGTGCTGCGCCAGCAGGTAGGTCGGAACCCGGCATCGGTATTCAGGGCTCTGGTTCGGACAGGTTGGCCAGGGCGCGGCGGACTCTGGCCAGTGGATGATGGGCGAAGAGCCGGTCGTACACGACGTCGTCCGAGATGAATCTGAGTGGCTGTCGCTCGGCGGCGTTCTTGTAGGACGCATCGTACGGATCGCGCGCGAACAACTTCTGGTAGGTCGCCATCGTCAACTGCCCTTCCTTGAGCAGGTGCATCGTCACCGCGGCTTCGCGACTGCCGGTGAGGTGGCCTTCACTGGCAGCGACGGTCGAGATGACGGTTTCGTCGGACAGCGGTGCTAGTTGAACACCGGTGAAATGAAATGCCTTTCCCACCTGTTTCTTGTAGATCGTTCTGATCGCTCTGCCTGACGCCACGTGAACGACTTCCGCCTCGACGAGCGAGCCGCCTTCAGATTCCGCGATCCGCCGGCAGTAGTTCTGGACGGCCAATAGATCCGACAGGTCAACTCCATTGAACGCGGGTCCCCTCGTTACGGCGACTTGCAGCGGTCCATCGTCGTGCGGCTTGGAAGCGATCGATGGATCCGTTGCGCTGCCGACCTTCTCCTGGATCCGCTGCAGCGCGGTGTCCGCTCCCTGATGGACGACGTCATCGCCGGCAGCGAGGTGAAGAGCTGCCTCGGCATGTCGCGCGGCGGTGGTGAAATCCGCGGCAGCCTCGCTCAATTCTGCGCAGGCGAGCAATCGACGGGCAGACACTGGCCCTTCGACCAGCGACTGAATCGCCGGCAGAACGCCTCTCCGCAACTCGGTATCTATCACCGACGCCTGAGCCGCACCATGAAGCAGTCCCCACGAAGATTGGTGGTCGGCCTCTTTCCAGTCCGGATCGGGACGCTGCTTCAGCGCCAGCGCGGCGGCCGATGTACCTCGTGAGGCCTGCCCACAGGCAAACAGCACCCGCGCGTGACACGCACTCATCGCCGCGCCGGTCAGGCCACGGCGCTGGGCATCTTCGACCCATTGCAGCGATCGCTGCGGTCGTCGCTTCAAGAGAAGCCGCGCCATTCCCATCGCGGCCATCGTCGTACCCATTTCCTTTTCGAAGCTGCGATAGAGCGCCGCGGCTTCGTCGACGTAGCCAAATTGATCGAGTGCCACC
This sequence comes from Vicinamibacterales bacterium, assembly GCA_036489235.1. Lineage (GTDB taxonomy): Bacteria > Acidobacteriota > Vicinamibacteria > Vicinamibacterales > CAVVIG01 > CAVQFC01. The sequence goes on along the minus strand of DASXGC010000247.1, from coordinate 1,446 downwards.
CAAATCATGAACGAGATGCCCTTGCCTGCGCTGCTGTTAGCATGGAGCGCGTCAATCAATGCCGGGCAGCTGAGGTAGCTGACCGATCGATCGTCCCCGACGAACTCGCAGTATTTCCCGGCGCCTTCGCCCAACATGTCGGCCAGGGACAACCGATCGACCAGATCGGCGACTTCAGGCTTGTCGAACGGGTACGGGAAAACCTGGATGTCGGAGCGACTTCCCCGGTAGTGCAGCGGTCGGTCCGCCGGCTGGTGAAGCAGCAAAACCGCGACCGGGATGGGAAGTGGCCAATCCAACATCGGCATGGAGGGAACAATACTTCCGCAACTTCCCTGGAACAATGCGTTACTGTTCCCGATCGTGTCGGAACCTTCGCTCGTCAGTCCTTTCTGGCTCTCGAACACGATGTACGGCGAGACCGTCGTATTCGTTCAGAACGTCGACCGGCCCGCGGAGGCGCAACTACTCTTCAAACCGGACCGGATCGTGAGAGTGACCGATGCGGCGGGGACCACTGACTACCTCGAAGGGATCGACTACGCGATCGTTGGCGCTGCAGGGCGGATGTCGCTGCCTGAAGCGTCACGCATCGGCACGCTCAGCGAAGCGGAGCTGTCGGCTGGCGATGTCGACCGCGTCCGCGAACGAACCATCTGCGTCACCTACGATCACACATCCGATGCCGGCGCGTGGAGTCCGTCAGTCGAGGGCGGTCCACTTCCGCTGGTATCCGATCGACTGCAGCGAAAACAAGACCTGACCATCTGCGTCCTCGGAGACAGCATTTCGGAGGGGTACGACTCCTCCGGTTTTCATAGCGTGATGCCGCACGCCCCGGCGTACGCGCAGTTGGTGGCCTCGGCTTTCGAGGAGCACCATGGCGCACGTGTGACGTTGCACAACCTGGCCGTCGCCGGTTCCACGGCCGCCGATGGCATCTGGCAAGCCGAGCGCGTTCGTGACACGAACCCGGATCTCGTGATCGTCGCCTTCGGCATGAACGACGCGTGCTACGCAGAGGCGCCGGAGTTTCTCGCGAACATCCAGGAACTTCTCCGGCGCGTCCGGATCGATGCGCCCCAGGCGGAGTTCGTGCTCGTCTCCCCGATGCTGCCCACGCCTGCCTGCACCTGGCTGGATCATCGTCTTTTTGAGGGGTATCGCGACGCGCTGAGCACGATCACCGGTACGGGAATCGCGTTCGCCGATGTCACGCGACTCTGGACGTGGTTGTGTTCGCGAAAGAGTCCCTACGACCTGTCCGGCAACGGCCTGAATCATCCCAACGATTTCGGACATCGTCTGTACGCTCAGACGATTTTGGAATCGCTTCGAACGGCTAGACGGCGAGTATCGACAAGCGACCGGCCCCGAACGTGATTCCTGCCTGCGCAAAACGCGAGAATCATCGTAACGTGGAATATTCCGCGCGTGCTTCCTTCA
>DASXGC010000205.1:0-12459 GCA_036489235.1 Vicinamibacterales bacterium | reverse complement strand
CAAAGTGATCGGCGTGATTACCGATCGTGACATTTGCATTGCGGGAGCGACGCGATCACGCGCCGAGGGCGAGATCCAAGTTCGAGACGTCATCTCGAAACCGCTGTATTGCTGCTCACCGAACGACGATCTGCGCGCGGCACTCGAAACGATGAGATCGCAGCAGGTGCGGCGGCTGCCCGTCGTTGGCCAGGACGGACGTCTGGCCGGCATCATCTCGATTCACGACCTCGCGGTGCAGGCGCGCTCGGGGAAAGGCTCGGCCTTGCCGGCCGAGGATGTGCTCGATACGTTCATCGCGATCTCCGCCCCGTCGCCCATGCAGACACTCGTTTCGGCATGAGGCGGATCTGAACGACCTGGGGCTGCCATCAGGGTCGCGACGCAGCTCCAGGCGTTGCGCAGAGCAGCGCTCAAAGCGGCGCGAGGATCGCGAACGGACGACCGTGCTCCAACCTGAAGCGTACTGCTCAGCACGGCAACGGCCGACTCGATCATCCGACGCGCGCTCATCGCATTTCATGTCGCAAGTTTCAGGCCGAATACCTCCTCGAGCGCGCGCTTCGCCGCGTAGTACCCACACATGCCGTGTATGCCTACGCCCGGTGGCGTCGATGCGGAACAGATGTAGAGGCCGCCGATCGGTGTCGAATAAGTCCGCCACGTCGGACGGGTGAAGAACTGGCGCAGGTCGGCCACGCCGGCAGCGATGTCACCACCGACGAGGTTCGCATTGTTCGATTCGATGTCGGCGGGCGTCAGGATGGATCTCTCGAGGACGCAGTCGCGGAACCCGGGCGCGAATCGCTCGATCTGACGCTCGATGCGATCGAGCATATCGATCATCGACGCCGGAGGCACGTGACAGTATCCCCACGCCACATGTTTTCCAGCGGGCGCACGTGACGGATCGCACACAGTCGGCTGACTGAGGAGCACGAATGGCCGATCGGCGACCCGTCCACTCCACGCGTCCGCCTCCGACGCGGCGATCTCCGTCAGCGATCCGCCAAGATGCAAGGTTCCGGCGCGCCGGCAGGCATCGGCCGTCCACGGAATCGGCGCCGAGAGCGCCCAGTCCACCTTGAACACGCCCATGCCGTAGCGATAGCGCTCGAGTTTCCGGCGATACCAGGCCGGAAATCGATGGCCGGCGATCCGGAGCAGCGGCTTCGGTGACAAATCGCACAGCACGACGCGGGCCGGCGGCAGCGCGTCGATCGACGTGACCGGTGAGTCCGCGACCACGTCACCGCCGAGCGACCGCAGGTGTCCGACGAGCGCGCTCGTGAGGGATTGCGCGCCGCCGCGCGGCAATTGCCAACCGGCGATATGGCACATCGCGCCCAGCGCGAGCCCGACGCCGGCGGTCAACGCGCGATCGAGCGGCAGCATGCCGTGGGCCGCGAGGCCCGCGAACATCGCCCTGGTGCGCGCGTCAGTGAACTCACTGCTGGCAAGACCTGACGCCGACCGCAGCGCGCGTCGTGCGAACGACGCGAGCGCGATCGGATGTCGGGGAAGCGCAGGCGGTCCGAGCACCGCAGGCTCCAGCCGCGGCCAGTCGTCGACAACGCTGCCGATCGTCCGGCGATACGCGCGGTCATCGGCTCCGAGCGCGGCGGCCGTGATGTCGATCGATCGTTCGACCCGGATCGCGCTGTCATCGTCGAACGGGTGGGCGAACATCACCGCCGGCTCGATCCATTCCAGCCCGTGCGCGGCAAGCGGAAGCGTCCGCCAGAACGGCGAGGCCACAGCGAACGGGTGCACCGCGGAGCAGGTGTCGTGGATGAAACCTGGAAGCGTGAGCGCGGCCGAGCGCGCGCCGCCGCCGATGGTCGCGTTCGCCTCGAAGACGGTGACCTTACAGCCGGCCTGCGCGAGCACGATGGCCGCGCTTAGACCATTTGGTCCCGAGCCAATCACGATGGCGTCCATCATGCGTATGATGAGAATAGCAGGACCGATGGCTGAGTACTGGTACTCACGATGGCTGTTCGAGCGGGCGCTCGCGGCGATCTACCTCGTCGCATTTCTTGCCGCCGCCATGCAGTTCGTGCCGCTGCTCGGCGAGCACGGCCTCGAACCGGTGGGCCGCTGGGTGCAGCAGGTGCCGTTCCGCGCGTCGCCGAGCCTCTTCTATCTGTTTCCGCGGGACGCCGCATTCCGTGCGTGCGCGTGGCTGGGCGTCGCGCTCGCGGCGCTCGCCCTGAGCGCGATTCCGCAGCGGATGGGATTCTGGGTGTCGGCCTTGGTTTGGGCGGCGCTCTGGGTGTTGTACCTCTCGTTTGTCAACGTCGGCCAGACCTTCTACGGCTTCGGCTGGGAGACGCTGTTGTGCGAGGTCGGTTTCTTCACGATCTTCGCCGGCGCGAGCCGCATGGCGCCGAACGGCTGGCTGATCTGGATCTGGCGATGGACGCTGTTCCGTCTGATGTTCGGCGCCGGCCTGATCAAGCTGCGCGGAGACAGCTGCTGGCGCGATTTGACCTGCCTGAACTACTACTTCGAAACGCAGCCGATGCCGAACGCGCTGAGCTGGTATTTTCACTGGCTCCCGCACAGTGTCCACACCGCCGGCGTGGTCATCAATCACGTCGTCGAAGTGATCGTGCCGTTCGCGTACTTCGCGCCGCAGCCGTTCGCGTCGATCGCCGGCATCGTCACGATCCTGTTCCAGCTTGTGCTGATCGGCTCGGGCAACCTGTCGTGGTTGAACTGGCTGACGCTGGTTCTGTGCGTGCCACTCGTCAGCGACCGCTGGCTGACGTGGCTGCCGGTGCATCCACCGGCAATGGTGTCGACAAGCCCGACGTACCAAGTGGCGCTCTACGTCGTCGCCGCCGCGGTCGCGTTGCTGAGCATCGGCCCGGTGATGAACATGCTGTCGTCGCGACAGATGATGAACGCCAGCTTTGATCCGCTGCACCTGGTGAATACGTACGGTGCGTTCGGGAGCATCACGCGGGAGCGTTTCGAGATCGTGCTGCAGGGGACGGATGAAGCGAGCGTGACCGATCGTACCGCCTGGCGCGACTACGAGTTCAAGGGCAAGCCCGGCGATCCCGGGCGCCGGCCGCTGCAAGTGGCGCCCTATCACCTGCGCCTCGACTGGTTGATGTGGTTCGAGGCGATGGCCCCGTCACCGCAAAGCGACTGGTTCTTCGGCCTGCTCGCGAAGCTGCTGCAAGGCGACGCCGGCACGCTGAGTCTGCTGCGAACCAATCCGTTCCCCGGAACACCGCCGCGCTATGTGCGCGCGTTGTACTACCGCTATCGATTCACGACGCCCGATGAGCACCGCGCGAGCGGGGACTGGTGGAATCGGCAGCTCGTGGGAACGTTCTACGGGCCGGTCTCGCTTGCCGCACGATGACCGCCGAGCGCGATTCTATGTCTTCAGTGTTGACGCGTCTGGCCAATGTCGCGACCGACGCGACCGGCTCGCCCGGAACGACCGGCTTGCCGAGGTGCATGTCGAAGCCGGTCCGCGAAGTGGCTCTTTCTTGATTGCGGGCGTCAGATCATCGAAAAGAGCCCATTTCATTGGTGCCGGAGGAGGGAATCGAACCCTCACGGGGCGTAAACCCCACGGGATTTTGAGTCCCGCGCGTCTGCCAGTTTCACCACTCCGGCTTACAAGAATTTAGACGTGAGATGTTGGAACTCAGACCAGCATATCGATCTTCGCCTTGGTCTTCATCTGCGCGATGAACTGCTCGAGCTTCTGCTCCCGCTGGTTCGACACCAGGAATTCCTTGATCTGCGGGCTCGCTTCGGCGAGCGGAGCCGTGCGCGCGGGACGCTTCTCAATCGTCTTGATGATGTGAAACCCGAACGGCGTTTCGACGACCCCGCTCATCGCACCCGGCTTGAGCTTGAACGCCGCCTCTTCGAACGCCGGCGTCATCTGACCCTTCTGGAAAAATCCAAGGTCGCCGCCGTTGGGCGCGCTGCCTGGATCCTGCGACTCCGCCTTCGCCACCGTCGCGAAATCGGCGCCCGCCTTCAACTGTCTCAGCACCGCGTCCGCTTTTGCCTTGCCCTCGGTCTTCGCCTGCTGCGGCGCCTGCGCCGGCACCGCGATCAGGATGTGAGCGGCGTGCACGCTGTCGCCCTGCTTGAAGCGATCCGGGTTTTCCTTATAGAAGGCCTCGACCTCGGCGTCCGTGACGGCGATCTTCGATGACACCTCAGCGTCGATGACCTTGGAAACCTCGATGCCTGTGCGGGTCTGCTGTTTTACCTGATCGACGGTGAGTCCTTGCGCCGCGAGACCCTGGGTGAAGGCGGCTTCGTTCGGGAAGCTTTGTCTGATCTGGCCCATGCGCGCGTCCACCTCGGCGTCGGTGACCTCGATCTTCCGCGTCCTCGATTCCTGCGCGAGCAGGTGATAGGCGACGAGTTGATCCAGCACGCTTCGCAGGACTTCGTCACGCTTGTCCGGTGGGACCGGTCCGCCTGCGCGCGATTCCATCCGTTTGACCGCGTTCTCGAACTCCCAGCGCTCGATCGCCTCGCCATTGACCTTCGCCAGGACGTCCGGAATGGTCGGCGGCATCGGCTTGGCCGCTGGCGGTGCGCCTGGGAAGGCCCGTGACGCAGCCGGTGCGACGGACGACGGTGGCGCGGCGGCGGTCCCTGGCGTCCCAGGCGGTGTAGCGGGTGCAAGGGCTCCGGCCGGCGCCGCCGCCGGAGCCTTTTCCGAAGGCTTCTTGCAAGCCGGCGATGTGGTGACGGCGAACGCTGCGAAAGAGAGCAAAAGGAGTCGTTTCATGAACGACTCATCATATCAGCGCATAAAGCGGGGCGGAGCCCCTTGAGCTCGGCAGTTCGAGACAACTGCGGCCAAGAGAGGTACTTAACGCCGTACCGGACTGCGAAGGAACGCAGGGCGAAAGTGTAGGAAAAGAACGGGTTTCAGGCCATTTCCGGTGGAGTTTCGTGGGGAAGTCGGCTATACTATCAGAACTGCTGGCACGACGTACAGCCTTCCATACAAGCGCTTCCTGACAGGGGGAACCGTGACATTTGAAGTCGGCGACAAGGTCATTTACCCGAATCATGGTCTCGGGATCGTCGAGCGAATCGAAGATAAAACCATACTCGGAACGACCTGCGGGTTTTACCATCTGCGGATCGTCGCGAACGACACTACCGTGCTCGTACCGGTGAGCAACGTGGACGGCGTCGGCCTCCGCCGCGCCATCAGCGACGAAGAAGTTGAGCGTCTCTTCGGCTTGCTCGGCGACGGCAAGATCGACAACCACCAGAACTGGAAAGGGCGCTTCAAGGACAACTCCGACAAGATGCGCAGCGGTTCGATTTACGAAGTAGCCGACGTCCTCAAAAGTCTTACCTTCCTGGCGAAGTCCAAGAGCCTGTCGTTTCGCGAGAAGCGCATGCTCGACCGCGCCAAGTTCCTGATTATTTCTGAAGTGTCAGAAGTGATGTCGGAAACGGCAGCGGCGATCGAGGGGCGCGTCGACGGCGCGCTCGAACGCTGCTTCACGGCCAAAGCCCGCACCGCGGCGCGGACGACGGCGACGAAGGTGGTGAAGGCTGCCGCACCGCGCGCGGCGGTCGCCGCGAACGCAGCGCCACGTCGGGCGGCACGAGCGTCATAGTCACGATTCCTCAGCCGATAGTCGAGCCCGCTGGACCTCACGGTCCGGCGGGCTTTTTTCGTTTATGATGACCCGCCTTGATTGTCGCCGCCGTTCGATCGCTGCTCACCTACGTGGCGGTTTCGCTGTATGTGCTGGTCACGGCGCCGACGGGGATGCTGCTGGCGGCCATTTTCCGATGGAAGGGCATCCTCTACATTTTCGGCCACGGCGGTGTGCGGCTGGGGCTCGCGCTCTGCGGAATCAAGGTGCGGGTCGCGGGCCGGGAACACATTCCGCTCGACCGCGCCGCCGTTTACTGCGCCAACCACCAGAGCAACGTCGATCCGCCTATCCTCTTCACCTCCCTCCACCCGCGCATGCACATCGTCTACAAAGCCGAGATCGACGCGATTCCGCTGCTGGCGCGCGCGTTCCGCCACGGCGGGTTCGTGCCGATCGAGCGCCGCAACAAGGAGGCGGCGATGCGCTCGCTTGAAGTCGGCGCCGAGTCCCTTCGAGCCGGCAATTCGTTCCTGATCTTTCCGGAGGGGACCCGCAGCCGGACGGCGGAGCTGCTGCCGTTCAAGAAAGGCGGCTTCCTGATGGCGATGAAGGCGCAGGCGCCGATTGTGCCGATCGCGATTTCAGGCGGCCGCGAGTCGATGCAGCGCGGCAGCATGATCATTCGTCCGGTGACCATCAGCATTCGTGTTGGAGAGCCGATTCCTACGGTCGGGTTGCAGCTCGGCGACCGCGACGCCCTGATCGCGCGAGTGCGCGAGGCGATTGTCGCGTTGCTCTCCCAGGGCCCGGTGATAGACTGAGCGGCGCCAGCGTCCGGGAGACACCATGACAGGCTTCGAGCGACGACCGGCCGCCGCGAAACCGGAAGCTCACGCCTTTGCCCTGGGCGCACTCGTCATCGTCGTGTCGTCGCTGGTGGCCTTGGGATCGCAGACGCCCGCACCGCCACAGCCCGAGCCGCAGCCGCCGACCTTCCGCACTGAAGCCAACTACGTCCGCGTGGACGTGTACCCGACCCACGATGGCGAGCCTGTGCTTGATCTCAAGCAGGACGACTTCGAGGTCATCGAGGGCAATGCACCGCAGAAGGTCGAGCAGTTCGAACACGTCATGATCCATGCGGCCACGCCGCAGGATGTGCGCCTCGAGCCGAACAGCGTGCGCGAGTCGATGGCGATGGTGGCCAACTCGCGGGCCCGCGTCTTCGTCATCTTCCTGGACATCGGTCACGTGGAGGTCGACGGGTCGCGCCGGATTCGGGCGCCGCTGGTCAAGGCGCTCGATTCGCTCATCGGTCCGGAGGACCTCGTCGCAGTGATGACGCCGGAGATGTCGCCATCGGACATCACGTTCGCCCGCAAGACCACGACCATCGAAGGATTTCTTGCGCGCCATTGGAACTGGGGCGAGCGCGACCAGGTGAGCACGGTGGACGCCCAGGAGCAGCTCTACAAGGAATGCTATCCCGGGCTTTCACAACCGCTGCAGTGTCCTGACGGCACGACGGACGACGACCGCGGTGTCGCCGACGAGATGATCGCACGGCGTCGAGAGAAGATGACGATCGACGCGCTCAGCAACCTCGTCACCTATCTACGCGGCGTACGCGAGGAACGAAAAGCGGTGCTCGCAATCAGCGACGGGTGGCTCCTCTACAAGCCGAACCCGGGGCTTGCTCGAAAGCTGAATTGCCAGGTGCCCGGCCTTCCGACTGGCGGTTTCGACCCGCGAACCGGCCGCCTGTCGGCCGGCGTCGATCGAGATCCGATCTCTGGGGTGTCTCTGACCTCGTGCGACCGCGATCGCATGATGCTGGCGGCGCTGGACGACGATCAAGAGTTTCGCACCTTGCTCGATCAAGCCAACCGCGCCAACACCTCCTTCTATCCAGTCGACCCGCGCGGCCTCGTCGTGTTCGACACTTCGATCGCAATGCCGACGACCGGCGCGCCACCGCCGGGCTCGACGACCATTACTCCGCCGAGCGTCGATCAGGCGATGTTGACCAACCGGTTGTACTCGCTCCGTACTCTTGCCGAAGCGACCGACGGCCTGGCGATCGTGAACAGCAACGATCTCGACAGAGGATTCCGGCGCGTCGTCAGCGATCTGTCGTCGTATTACCTGCTCGGCTATTACTCGAGTGGAAAGCTCGACGGAAAATTTCATTCGATCACGGTGCGCGTGAAACGTCCCGGCGTGCGCGTCCGTGCGCGGCGCGGTTATCTCGCCGCCACGATTGCCACGGCGGGGACGTCGACGCGCGGCGGTGGTTCAGGCGCGGCGAAGTCGGTCGAGACTCCGGAAGCCGCTGCGGCGGCCGCGGCCGGTCATGCGGTTGAGGCATCGATCGCCCCGCTCTCTGGATACGGACGTGACGTGCCGCTGCGCCTGCAAATGACGGCGGGCTGGAAGCCGGGCGACAGTTCGTCAGCGTCGATGTGGCTGGTCGGCGAGCTCGGTGGTTCGGCGGTCGTGGGCGTCGAATGGAATGAAGGCTTCGAAGTCAGCGCCACACTGGCGGCCTCGTCTGATGCCAGCGTCGCCACCGGCCGCGTGACGGTTGGACGAAATCTGCGCACCTTCAGGCTGGCGTTGACGTCAACCCAGCCGATCGTCGCAGGCGACTACACGCTGAGCGTGATCGCCAGGGCCGCCTCTGCATCGATTCCAGCGCGCGAGACGATGCACGTGTCGATTCCCGCGGCGCCCGCCTCTGTCGGCGCGCTTTATTTGCGTCGGGGGATCTCCACGGGCAACAAGGATACGCCGACCGCCGACCTCCGGTTCCGTCGCAGCGAACAGATCCGCGTCGAGCTGCCGGCGATCTCGCCTGATCCCGTCACTGCGCGGCTGCTCGATCGGACCGGTAAACCGCTCGCCGTCCCCGTCGCGGCCGCGACTCGCGACGATACGGACGGCTCGCGCTGGTGGACGGCGGGGCTGGCGCTGGCGCCGCTGGCGCCAGGCGACTACGTCATCGAATTATCGAGCGGGAGTCAGCGGACGTTGGCGTCGTTCCGGATCGTGCCGTAAGTCACGGCGATCGAGTTCGGAATTCGATTGGTCCGGCTGAAGCCGGGCACACCGCGGACGGGAGTGGTCCGGCTAAAGCCGGACGCTACGCGGACGGGAGTGACCCGGCTGTAGTGTCCGCCTTTAGGCGGACCGTTATGTTCCGCCGAGTGCAAACGTCAGCGTCCACGGTTTCAACGGCTGCGCATCGGTGCCGAGGATTCCTTCCACCAACTCCACCTTGATGGTGCGGAATCGCTCGAGCGGCTTCGCGAAGTGAACTTCCAGCACCCGATTCGCGGCGGCGTATGTGAGCGTGAAGTCGATCGGCGGCGCCGCCGGTTCAGTGGGCGCGGCCGATTCCGGCTGGAGATAGTGGATCTGGACGCGCCCCTTGACCGTCGATGGATTGATGTCGCGCGAAAACTGAACCCGCACCGCCGTCGTCAGCCCGACGTCGGTTTCATCCGCCGCCGGTGTGCTGAAAATGACTTCCGGTGGTGGCGCGGCCGGCACCCGGACCTGTTCCTCGGCCACGGGCGTGTCTGTCGGTGGCTTGGCCAGCGCCAGGCTGCCGGCTTCGGCGTCGAGCCATTGCAGTCCTTTCCCCTGCTGGATGGTGCCGCGGATCGTGACCCAGCGGCTGGTATCGAGCCGGCTGTCGAGCGCGAACTCGAGGTCTTTACCGTTGGTGTCCTTCAATTTCGGCCGCATGTTGATGACCCAGATCGCGGCATCGGCCGATCGCAGTACGAAGTCGTAGCGGCCTTTTCCCGGCGCGTCCGGCTGTTCGCCGAGAAGGTTGCGGCCGGAGTACTGACCGGTGAGCGTGACCTTCTGGTCGAGGTATCGCGACGGGTGCAGCACGATCGCCCGGATCGACGGCGCCGCGGGGATCGCCGCCGCAGTCACGGCGGTTGCGACAATCGCGGTCACTTCGCCAGGCCGCGGCCAGCCAGCGTTCGGATCGAACTTGAATGTGGTCTTGAGGTCGTAGCCGTTCAAGCGCGGGTCTTCGGGCTTCATGCGCCCGACGTCCCAGAACTCACCCCGCACCTCGTCGAGGCCGTCGGGTGCGCCGTTCTTGCTCAACAGATGAATTGACCCCGCATCGTCTGACACCGTCATCCGTCCACTGTCTTCGAGTTCGACCTTCCCGACAAAGACGACCGGCCGGCCGTTGTAAAAGCCGGGATAGGCGAGGATCTCGGCGATGTTGGTTGCGCGTCGCGTGATCGTCTGTGCATCGGACGAGACGGCAATCGCAAGGCTCAGGCAGGCAAGGAAACGCAGAGCGCGCAGAAGACGCATTACATGACTTTCTTTTGACCGGCCCGCGCTAACACGACGGCAAGTGCGACGAAAAGCAAAGCGCTGGCGATGTAACCGCTGGTCCCCTCGTGCAGGAACGTGAGCATGTTTCCGATCGACTGCGGCCCCTCGATATGGCCGGTGCCAACCAGCACCGCGTACAGTATGCCGCACAGCGAACCGCCGGCGATCAGTCCTGAACTGAACAACGTGCCCGCTCCGACTTCGGATTCCTGCGGCTCGCCGGTTTTCCGTTCCACGAACGCGCGGACGAGTCCACCGGCGAAAATCGGCGCTGTCGTCGCGATCGGCAGGTAGGAGCCGACCGCGAAGGATAGCGACCGGACACCGCATAACTCGAGCGTGACCGAGACGAAGACGCCGACCAGCACCAGCCCCCACGGCAGATTCTGGTCGAGCAGCCCCTTGATGATCGTTGCCATCAGCGTGGCCTGCGGCGCCGGCACGGCGGCGCTGCCGATGCCGAACACATGGTGCAGATACAGCGTGGTCGCGCCGATCACACCTGCCGAAGTAACGACGCCGATGACGAGGCCAATCTGCTGGTAGTACGGCGTCGCGCCGACCAGGTATCCCGTCTTCAGATCTTGAGACGTCCCGCCCGCCTCCGCGGCTGCGATGCAGACGACGGCGCCGACGCAGAGGGCGATTGGGCCGTAGGCATTGCCGGTCCAGCCAAGCGCGACGAACACCAGGCAGGTGAGGATCAGCGTCGCGATGGTCATGCCTGAAATCGGGTTGGACGAGGTTCCGATGAGGCCGGTAATACGCGACGACACAGTGACGAAGAGGAAGCCGAAGATCACGATCAGGATCGCGGCCAGGAAATTTCCCTGCATCGGCATTTTCGGCGCGACCGCGAGGAACACGGCCAGCAGCAGCGAACCGCCGATGACGAATGCGGTCGGCAGGTCGCGCTCGGTGCGGAGCGTGGCTACGGTCGATGCGCCGGCGCCGAAATCCTTGATACCTTCGCGCGCCGACGCCACGATGGTCGGCAGCGTCCGGCCGAGCGTGATCAGTCCCGCCGCCAGCACGGCGCCGGCGCCGATATAGCGGATGTACGCACTCCAGAGCTGTCCCGGACTCATCTCGAGAATCTTGAACGGCAGGCCGGTGACGGGGTTGTTGGCGAAGTTCGGATGAATCGGTGGAAACGGTACGTTGATGTACGCACCGAGAATCGACAGCAGCGGCAACAGCACGAGCCATGACAGAACGCCGCCGGCGAACATCGTGCCCGCGATGCGTGGTCCGATGACGTAGCCGACGCCCATGTATTCCGGTGAAATGTCGACATTCAAGGTCGCGTTCGGAAACTGGCTGCTGCGTGGGGTGGAGTAGTCGAGTTCCTGCAGGAAAATGTTGAACACCCACGACAGCGCCTTCCACAACGCCCCGACGCCGACCCCGGCAAAGACCATCGACGCGAGCTGGCCGCCGCGTTCTCCGGCGATCAGCACGTCCGCGCAGGCCGCCCCTTCGGGGTAGGGCAGCACGCCATGTTCCTTGACGATCAGTGCGCGCCGCAGCGGCACCATCATCAGCACGCCAAGGATGCCGCCGGCGAATGCCAGCATCGCGATCTGGTAGTAGTTGAAATAGGCGGGTCCGTCCGGTGTGAGAAAGATCAGCGCGGGGATCGTAAAGACGACGCCACCGGCGACCGACTCGCCGGCCGATCCAATGGTCTGAACGATGTTGTTTTCGAGGATGGTCGAACCGCCGAGTCTCTTGAGCACCGAGATCGCAAGCACCGCGATCGGAATCGAGGCGCTGACCGTCAATCCGGCGCGCAGCCCGAGGTACACGGTCGAAGCGCCGAACAGCAATCCGAAAAGCACGCCGATGATCACTGCCTTGAGGGTGAATTCGGCGGGTGTTTGCGACGCTGGCACGTACGGCTGAAAGCCGATTTGCTTGGCGGGGATGGCCATAGCGCGCGATATTAGCTTACAATCGCCAACCGGCTTGTGAAAACCTCGAACAAAGCGGCGGGCAAGGGCCCCAGCGGGAAGCAGAGCACCGACCAGGTCTCGGAGCTCACGACCAATCGTCTGTCCGTCTATCTGCGCTGCCTCAACACGCTCGAGGCCGTCGGCGCCCGCACGATCTCTTCGCAGGCGCTGGCGGAGCAGTTTCACCTCAATGCCGCGCAAATCCGCAAGGACCTCGCCTACTTCGGCGAGTTCGGCGTCCGCGGCGTCGGCTACTATGTCCGCGATCTGAAGCGGCACATCCGTCAAATCCTGGGGCTCGATCGCAAACTCCGCGTGGCCATCATCGGCGCCGGTAACCTCGGGCTGGCGCTGGCGGACTATCCGGGTTTCCGGCAGGAAGGCTTCGAGATCGCGGCGTTGTTCGATGCGCTGCAGGACAAGGTGGGTCAGCTCTCGCGCAGCGGCGTCCTGATCCACGACATCCAGAATCTGAAGCGCGTCGCCAAAAAGGAATCGATTCGCATCGCGGTGCTCGC
>DASXGC010000189.1:0-3874 GCA_036489235.1 Vicinamibacterales bacterium | reverse complement strand
CCGAGCACCTGATCGTAGTGATAGTTGCTCAATTCGGGTCCCTCGGCCGTGATGGCGACGATCACTGGCCGTTGTGCGTCGCGCTTCTTGAACCCTTTCGCGGTCTCGTAGATGCCGTCGAGCAGGTAGGCGCCGCTGCCGCGCTGCGACCAGAGCCGATCGATCCCCTTCTTCAGATTGACGATATTGGTCGTGTACTCGGTGAGGATGGTCGGGCGGTCGGCGATGCCGATGATGGCGACCTCGTTCCTGACGCTGCCTTCGCCGGCGTCGGCGAGTGCGGTCACGAAGGTGGGGAGCGCCTGACGATAGTGCGTGATGTAGTCGCGGGCGGCCTGGCTGTTGTCGATGAGCAGCGCGACCTGCATGGGCTCGGTGGCAGGCGCGACTTTGAGCACTTCGCGCGCCACGTTGTCTTCGCGCACGATGAAATCGGACGGACCGAGGTCGGGTACCGGCGCCCCGGCTTCGTTCAGGACACTGACATACAATGCCCGCTGGGTGGTCTGAGCGACGAGCTGTATCTGGCCGACGACTGCGAGCCCTGCGAGCAGGGTCGCGGCGGCCAACGCGCGTCTGGTATCCATGAGGGCAGTATAGGTCCCGCTTTTCAAGAGCGTCAAGGGAATGGGACCGCAAAAATGGTTTGAAATCTGTGAGTTGCGGGGAGGTGACGAGGGTACGGCTCAGTGCCCCATTTCTTGACACCCCTCAGGTCGCATGCTATAAACCAACGGCTTTTCCAAAGTCGCGTTTTCTCTCGCGCGACACGTCATTCCAATGCTGTCAGCCTACATACCCATCGCCATTTTTGTCGTCGTCGCGACCGGGTTCGCGATTTTCACCCTCGTGTTTGCCGGGCTGATTCACCCGGAAAAGTACAACAAGGTGAAGCTGGAGCCGTACGAGTGCGGTATCGAGCCGGTGACCGACGCGCGCGATCGCTACAGCATCCGCTACTACCTGGTGGCGATGCTGTTCGTGATCTTCGACGTCGAGACCGTGTTCATGTTCCCGTGGGCGGTCATCTTCAACAAGCTGCTGCTGTTCGGCCTCATCGAGATGCTGGTCTTCATCTTCATCCTGGTCGTCGGCTACTACTACGCCTGGCAAAAGGGCGCGCTCGAGTGGGTGTAGATGGCTGACGATCCGAAGACTCCAGAACCCCCAGCGCCACCAGCCGCTCCCGACGTTGCGAAACCTGCGGCTCCGGCCGCTGCGACGCCTGCCGCGCCAGCTGGGGCTGTGCCGCCGAAACCGGCTGTGCCCAAGCCTGCGCCAGCCGCGAAGCCGCCCGCAGCGGCCGGCGAAGCACACGTCCCCAAGGCGGCTCCGGCCACCGGGCCGCCCGATCAGCCACCGCCCGCTGATATGGCCGTGCCCGCGTACATCGCCGGTCTGCAGGCGGCTTTGCCGGACGGGATCGCTCAACTCAGCTATTATCTCGGTGACTGGACGATCATCGTGCCGGTCGCGCACATCCTCGATGCGGCGCGCTACCTCAGGGATGCCGCCGATGCGCGTTTCGATTTCCTCTCGGACCTCACCGCCACCGACTGGCCGCCCCGCACGGCGGCCCGGTTCGATGTGGTCTACTGCCTGTACTCGACGTTCAACCGTCATCGAGTGCGGCTCAAGACGAAAGTTTCCGAGACCGACCCGGTTCCCTCTGCCACCAGCCTCTGGCCGGCCGCCGACTGGCTGGAGCGCGAGGTCTACGACATGTTCGGCGTGAATTTCACCGGGCATCCGGACCGCCGGCGCATCCTGATGCCGGACGACTGGCAGGGCTTTCCGCAACGGAAGGACTATCCGCTCGAGGGTCCGGGTGAGCTGCTGATGGAGAATCCGCTCGACTGGTTGAAGCTGCGCCAGGCCAGGGAGCAGGCGGACATTGAGTAGCACGGTTCGGTCGAACGGATAGCCCTCAAACGCTGACCTGGAACGTAGGACGCGCAGGAATCATGGAGACACCGGCAGTTCATCACGGCGCGATGTTCGACACGAACGAGCTCGTGATCAACATGGGCCCGCAGCATCCGAGCACCCACGGAGTGCTGCGCGTCGTGCTGCGGCTCGATGGCGAAAAAGTGGTCGACGGCGACGTCGTGATCGGCTACCTGCACCGCGGCATCGAGAAGCTCAGCGAGAACCGCAACTGGACGCAGATCATCCTGCTGACCGATCGGATGGACTACGTCGCCGCCGCCACCAACAACGTCGGCTACTGCGAGACGGTGGAGAAGCTGCTCTCGGTCGAGGTGCCGCGCCGGGCCCGCTACGTCCGGACCATCCTGTGCGAGCTGCAGCGGATTGCCAGCCACTGTTTGTGGATCGGCACGCACGCGATGGACATCGGGGCGATGACGGTGTTCCTCTACGCGTTCCGCGAACGCGAGCTGATTCTCGATCTGTTCGAGGAGATGTGCGGCGCCCGTCTGACCTACAACTCGATGCGCATCGGCGGCCTGCCGCAGGACGTGCCGCCCGGCTGGCCGGCCAAGGTGCTGCAGTTTGTCGAGATCATGAGCCAGAAGGTCGACGAGTACGAGGAGCTCCTGACCCACAACCGCATCTGGCTCGAACGCACCAAGGGCATCGGTGTGATCAGCGGTCCGGCGGCGGTCGCACTCGGCTTGAGCGGCCCGCCGCTGCGCGGTTCGGGCGTGCCGCGCGACATTCGCAAGGACGAACCGTACGCGGCCTACGACGAAATGCAGTTCGACGTCGCGATCGGTACGGTCGGCGACACCTACGATCGCTATCTGGTCCGGATGGAGGAGTTCCGCCAGTCGCTGCGCATCGTCAAGCAGGCGACCGAAGGACTGCCGGAGGGACCGATCGTCGGTAAGGTGCCGCGCCTCATCAAGCCTGCGGCGGGCGAGACCTATCACGCCATCGAGTCGCCGAAAGGCGAACTCGGCTACTTCATCGTCAGCGATGGCAAGTCGACCAATCCGTACCGTTTCCGGGTGCGTCCGCCATCGTTCTGCAACCTGCAGGGGCTTCGTCCGCTGATAAAAGGCCACCTGATCGCCGACGTGGTCGCCCTGATCGGCTCGCTCGACGTGGTGCTCGGCGAGGTTGATCGATGATTGATAACTTCGTCATTCCGCTCGTGAAGATCCTGGTCGTGCTCAACGCGACGCTCGTGGCGGTCACCTACATGGTGCTGCTGGAGCGCAAGGTCATCGCGTGGGCGCAGTCGCGGCTGGGACCGATGCGGGTCGGCCCGTACGGCGTGCTCCAGCCGGTGGCGGACGCCATCAAGCTGATGCTCAAGGAAGACATCACGCCGGTGAAAGCCGACAAGTGGGTCTTCACCGCCGCGCCGATCATCTCGATGGTGCCGGCGCTGATCGTCTACGCGGTGATTCCGTTCGGACCCGAGGTGTCGATCTTCGGGCACAAGGTGGCGCTCTACGTCACTGACGTCAACGTCGGCCTGCTCTACATCGTGTCGGTTGCCTCGGTCGGCGTCTACGGCATCATCCTCGCGGGCTACGCCTCGAACAGCAAATTCCCGCTGCTTGCCAGCCTGCGCGCCTCGGCGCAGTTGATCAGCTACGAGGTCTCGATCACGCTCACCCTGGTCAGCGTGATTCTGATGGCCGGCTCGCTCAGCATGGTGAGCATCGTGCACGCCCAGCAGAATCAGGGCGTCTGGTACATGTTCGTTCAGCCGCTCGCGTTCGGCATCTTCGTCATCGGCGGCCTCGCGGAAACCAACCGGGCGCCGTTCGACATGCCGGAAGCGGAGCAGGAGCTGACCGGCGGGTTCCACACGGAATACAGCGGCATGCGCTTCGCGCTGTTCTTCCTCGCCGAATACGCCAACATGATCGTCGTCTCGTCGGTGGCGACGACGCTGTTT
>DASXGC010000166.1:0-19447 GCA_036489235.1 Vicinamibacterales bacterium | reverse complement strand
CGCATTGCGTGGCCTACGGGCCGGGCGAACTCGAGCTGGCGCATCAGCCGGACGAATCGTGCCGCATCGCCGACCTGGTGAATGCGGCAAAGGTCATCGCCCTGGCGACGCTCGACCTGATGAGCGCCGGGAGATAGACTGCAAACACCCATGATCATGAAGGCCTCTTGCTACGTCATGTGCCCTGCGGCGCTCGCTCTGACCTTGAGCGTCACCGCGTGCGGCGGCGCTCCGGCTCCGGCCGCCTCGAATGCCGTGGCGGCGCCCGCACCCACGCTCCATGTGCCGCTCGGTCAGCTGCCGGCAATCGACAACGCACTGCTGCTGGCCGACACGAAGACGTTGTCGTCCGATCAGTTCGAGGGGCGCGCTCCCGGGACCAAGGGCGAAGAGCTGACGGTGACGTACCTGGCGGATCAGTTTCAGAAGGTCGGACTGAGACCCGGCAACAGCGACGGCACCTTCTTTCAGAAAGTGCCGCTGGTCGGTATTACCCCGACACCCGCGCCGATGGTGTTCACGAAAGGCGACCAGTCAACCACGCTGAAGTGGAAAGACGATGTCGTGGCGTGGACCAAACATGTCGCTCCGAGCGCCAGCCTCGACAACTCCGAGCTGGTGTTCGTCGGCTATGGTGTGGTCGCTCCCGAGTTCAACTGGGACGACTACAAGGGGCTCGACGTCAAGGGCAAGACCCTGGTGATGCTGGTCAACGATCCGCCGGTGCCGGATCCGTCGAACCCCGACCAGCTCGATCCCAAGACGTTCGGCGGCAACGCCATGACCTACTACGGGCGCTGGACCTACAAGTACGAGATCGGCGCGCAGAAGGGTGCTGCGGGCGTCCTGCTGATCCACGAGACCGGGCCCGCCGGGTACGGCTTCAACGTCATTCAGGGCAAGACCGGCGAGCAGTTCGATCTGATCACGCCGGACAAGAACATGGGGCGCGCCGCGATCGAAGGCTGGATCTCGCTCGACCAGGGCAAGGCACTGCTGCAATCCGCGGGTCAGGACTTCGACGAACTGAAGAAGCTGGCGGCGACGCGTGACTTCAAGCCGGTCGCGCTCGGCGTCACCGCATCGATGACGATCAAAAACACACTGCGCACGATCAACTCGCGCAACGTCATCGGCAGGCTCGACGGCCATGATCCCGCGCTCAAGGACGAATACGTCATCTACACTGCGCACTGGGACCATTTCGGCAGGACCGCGGACGGCATTTTTCACGGCGCGGAAGACGATGGGCTCGGGTGCGCGGCGCTGATCGAGGTCGCGCGCGCGTTTTCCAAGCTCCCAACGCCGCCGAAACGCTCGATCCTGTTCATGGCGGTGACCGCGGAAGAGCAGGGTCTGCTCGGCTCGCAGTACTACGCCGTCACGCCGATCTATCCGCTGGCGAAAACGCTCGCGGACATCAACATGGACAGCTGGAATACGCACGGCCGCACCAAGGATCTGACGCTGGTCGGGTACGGCGCCTCCGAACTGGATGACTACGCGCGTGACGCCGCGGCCGAACAGGGCCGCGTCGTGCACGGCGACGCCGAGCCGGAAAAAGGTTTCTACTACCGTTCGGATCACTTCAACTTCGCGAAAGAAGGCGTGCCGGCGCTCGATCCCGACGGCGGCATGGACTACCTTGGCAAGCCGGCCGACTACGGACAGAAGGTCCACGACGACTGGAACGCCAACCGCTATCACACGCCGAAGGATGTGGTGATGCCCGACTGGGATCTCGCGGGCACCAACGAGGATTTGAAAGTCCTGTTCGCAGTCGGTTACCGCGTGGCGCAGGCGGACAAGTTTCCGGAATGGCGCGCCGGCAACGAATTCAAGGCCAAGCGCGAGGCGATGCTGAAGAAGTAACAGAAAGAGGCTGTCAATGGCGACTGAGACGTTGAATCGAGCGATGACCGGCGACGAGATGATCGCATTATCCAAGCGCCATACGCTCTTCGAATGGTCGGCGCAGTCGAAGGTGGATCCGATCGCGGTGGCACGCGCCAAGGGCATCTATTTCTGGACGCCCGAAGACAAGCGCTACATCGATTTCAACAGCCAGCTGATGTGCGTCAACATCGGCCACGGTGACGAGCGGGTGGTCCGCGCCATTCAAGAGCAGGTCGCGACGCTGGCTTACGCCAACCCATTCATGGCGACTGAACCGCGCGCGCGTCTCGGCGTCAAGCTCGCCGAGATCACGCCGGGCGACATCGATGCGTTCTTCTTCACCAACGGCGGCGCCGAGGCGAACGAAAACGCGATCCGGCTGGCGCGCCTGGCGACCGGCCGTCACAAGATCCTCGCGCGCTATCGGTCGTATCACGGCGGCTCCGCCGGCAGCCTGACCTTGACCGGCGATCCTCGCCGCTGGGCTTCTGAACCGGGCATCCCCGGTGTCGTTCACGTGCTGGATCCGTATCACGGCATCGAGCGCGGATGGGACACCGCACAACAATCGCTCTCGATGATTGAAGAGGTCATTCAGCTCGAGGGCCCGCAGACCATCGCTGCCTTCATCCTCGAGACCGTGACCGGCTCCAATGGCGTGCTGGTGCCGCCGGACGGCTACATGCAGGGCGTGCGGGCTCTCTGCGACAAGTACGGAATCATGATGATCTGCGACGAGGTCATGGCCGGTTTCGGCCGCACCGGCGAGTGGTTCGCAATCAACCACTGGAAGGTCGTACCCGACATCATCACGATGGCCAAGGGCTTGACCGCAGCCTACGTCCAGCTCGGCGCGGTCGGGATGCGGCGGAGCATCGCCGACAAGTTCAACGACAAGGTGTTCTACGGCGGCCTCACCTACAACAGCCACCCGGTCGCGTGCGCGGCGGCGCTCGCCGCGATCAGCGTCTACGAAGAGGATCACCTGATCGAGAACGCGCGCAAGATGGGCGCGATCATGACGCAGCTGATGGCCGATCTCGCGAAGAAGCACCCATCGGTCGGTGCGGTGCGGTCGCTCGGCCTGTTCGGCCTGGTCGAGCTGGTTCGCGACAAGGCGAAGAGGGTTCCGCTCGCCCCGTTCAACGGCACGTCCGAAGAAATGGCGGCACTCGGCAGGTTCTTCCGCCAGGAAGGTCTCTACACCTTCGTTCGCTGGAACACGTTCTTCACCAACCCGCCGCTCTGCATCAACGAAGAACAACTGCGAGACGCATTCGCGATCATCGATCGCGGCCTCGACATCACGGACAAGGCCGTGAGCTAGTTCGCGTGCGCAAACTGGGCGAGCGCCGCGCCGCCGAGACCGTGCAGCTCGACGCTGCGCTCCGTTTCATGCGGGTCGTGTGGAGTCTGGAGCACGCGGTCCAGAGCACGTCGAAGCGGATGGAGCGTGCGATCGGCGTCACCGGTCCGCAACGGCTCGCGATCCGTGTCGTCGGCACGATGCCGGGCATCACCCCCGCGGAACTGGCCCGCACGCTGCATCTCGATCCCAGCACCGTGTCCGGCGTACTGCGACGGCTCGCCGCCAAGAAGCTGATCGTGCGGGACTCGGACCCCGCCGATCGTCGTCAGGTCCGCCTGCGACTGACCGCGAAAGGCGGGAAGGTGAACCGGCCGTCGCGGACCGGCTCGGTCGAGTCCGCGATCCGCGCCACGCTCGCGACTTTTCCGGACGCAAAGATTCGCGCCGCGGTCGAGGTCATCGAGCGCCTGTCTGCTGAATTGTCGTCGTCGCCCGGACGACGGCGGTCGGCGTGAGATCGTCGCTGTCGCTCGCCGGCTGCGCGGTTCCGCCCCAGAGGCGGGTCACATCTTCGAGCGCGAGCATCCCCACCAGCCGCGCCGGATCGGTGCGATGGACGACGGGCACGAGCGGATGCAGGTGCAGCGCGCGCATCGCAACGTCGAGTGATTGATCCGGGTACAGGTAAGGCCCGGCGATCGGTGTGAGCTGTGATGCCAGCGGTGCTTCGCCGTGACCCTCGGCCTGAAGGGCGATGAGCTCGGCTCGCGAGATCGATCCCCACGAATCCTTGCCGATCGCCGCTAGAAAATGTTCGCCCGGCGCCTGAACGGCACGCGCCAGGTTCCGATTGACCGATTCCCCTCCAATCAGCACCAGGACTCCGGGGCTGCGCATCGCATCTTCGACCGATTGCACGTTGATCTCACGATCGTCGTCGATTGCGGGCAGCGCGGTGCCGTCCTCCTGGGCGAGGAAATCGAATAGGCCGACATGCTGGAACTGCCGCGACACCAGGAAGGCGATGGTGTTCGAGATCATCACCGGCAAGACGATCGAATAGTTGCCGCTGAGCTCGACGATCATGATCACCGACGTGATCGGCGCACGCACGACGCCCGCGAACATTGCTCCCATGCCGACCAGCGCATAGACGCCGATTGGGCCGGTCACGCCCGGCGCAACCACGCGCTCGAGCGCGCAGACCGCGCCACCCAGCATCGCGCCCATGAACAACGTGGGCGCAAACAGACCGCCCGGGCTGCCGCTGACGAACGAGGCGGTCGTCGCCAGCAACTTGAACACGCAGAGTGCGATGAGCAGGCGCCATCCGAACTGATCGTGCATCGCCTGATCGATCGATTCGTAGCCGGCGCCGAGGACCTGCGGGAGGCCGAGCCCGACCAGTCCGATCAGAAGGCCGGCGCCTGCCGGTTGCAGATACACGGTCCAGGCCGGCAGGGTCCGCACCCGGAGGCGCAGCTCCCTGATCGACTTGACGAACGCCAGTGAGACGACGCCGCCGATTAAACCGAGCAATGCGTACGCCACGAGCTCGGAAGAATGCTCGACGTGATACGGCGCGACCCGAAACAGTGGCTCGCCACCGAGAAACCACTGTTCGGTGACGACGCTGGAGACCGCGGCGAGGACGACCGCGCCTAGTACGCCGGCCGTCCATCGGCCGACGATCGCCTCGATGACGAACAGCACCCCGGTGATCGGCGAATTGAACGCGGCCGCCAGCCCGGCGGCGGCGCCGACCGGCGCAATGAATCGCAGACGGCCGCGCGACAGCTTGAGGCTCCGTCCCAGGGCCGATGCGAGGCCGGCGCCGATCTGCAACGATGGATCTTCGGCGCCGAGCGACTGCCCGCTGCCGACCGCCAGCACCGACGTCAGGAACTTTCCAATCACGGTCCGCAACGGGATGTAGCCATCTTCTGCGTGCAGCGCCGTCCTGGTCTGGTTGACGCCGCTGCCACGAACGGCGGGGAACAGGTGAATCACCAGCACGGCGATCACCAGTCCCACCGCCGGCGGCACGAGCACGATCCTTGGAAACGACGGCACCAGCGATGTGCCCAGCGCCCACAGCCGGAACCACTCGATCGACACGCGGAACAGGGCGACCGATAGTCCGGCGTAGACGCCGACCATGACTGCGATGACGAGAAAAATCTGTTCCTCGCGTAGACGGCTGCGCGGTGACGGAAGACTCATTGAAGCTGGCCCGCGTCCTGGCCCGCGAGGATCGCGAGGGCACGGTCGCCGACCGAATCGGCGCCGCACTCGGCCGTGGGCAGCCGTTCGACCTCGAACACCAGCGCGATCGTTCTGTCGACCAGATCGGTATCGCGCTCGAACGCCTGCGAGTTCGTCTTGCTGCTGCGCTCGAGACGGGCTTTGAGATCGGCCACGTGTGACTGTGTGTTCGGACTGGTTGACGCGGCTTCGCATCGCGCCAGCCGGGCGCTCGCAATCGCGACGCCTCGCAGTACGCGCTCCGCGCGCCCTTTCGCGCCAATCCCGGCGACGGAGGTGTCGAGGGCGACCACGCCGTCGCTGACGTCGAACATCTCTCGCGCCGTACCGTCGAGCGGCTCGCGTGCCGATGCTGCGAGCAGGAATCGGTGTGCTTCGACATAGTCGCCGGCGCGAAACGCGCTCTCGCCCGCCAGCCTTGCTGCGTTGCCGTTGGAAGGGTCGAGCACGAGTGCCCGTTGGAACAACTCAACGGCTCTGGTCGGCGCGCCGGCCTCGACCAGCTGGTTGCCAACCTCGATGAGCATCCGCGGGTCGGGCGGAAGGTCGTCGATGAGGGCGATGAGCTCGGCCTGGGCTCGCATCGGCTGGCCGGCGGCCATCAGCAGCCGGGCCAGTTCGAGTCGCGCGACGCGTCGCGCTGGCGGCGATGCGCTGTCCCATGTTCCGTCGACCGCGGCGTGATAGTAGCGGACCGCCTCGTCGCCCTTGCCATCACCGGCGGCGAGCCGGGCCAGCGCCAGATTGAACTGGCCATCGCGGGGTTCTTCGGTCCAAAGTGTGAGAAGGTGGACCCGTGCTTCGGCCGGACGTTTCGCCGCGATCAACGCCGTCGCCAGTCGAAAACGGTCGGCCGTACGATCGGGGCGGTACGACAAGGCTGTCTCGAAATCGGCGACCGCGGCGCCCGGCTGTTTGTCGAGGTCGTGTTCGCCGCGCCGGCTCCATTCGAGCGCCAGGGTTTGACGTCGATCGTGGTAGCGGTCGACGAATGCGTCCGTCAGCCAAAAGGCAGGTACGATCGATGCAATCATCGCGGCCATCATCAGGCCTCGATCGAACGTCCGCAGCTCGGGGAAGTTCACGGTAGAGTCTTCTCCACGTATATCGTTGATCTCCAATCAGTAGCGTGATCATGGACGACTTACACGATTACGAACTGGACGAGCCCGATTCCGCGTTTCTCGATGCGCCCCCACCCAAACAGTTCCCGCTGGGCCTGTGGCTGGCGGTCATCGCGGTCCTGCTGGCCATCGCCGGAGCCGGATACATCGCGCTGCATGTGCCGCCTCGTCTCGCACTCGCGCCAATGGCGCCGCGCGCGGCCGCGCCGAGTCAGGAGTCAACGACCTCGCTCGGCGGGGTCGGCGATGCGATTTCGCTGCCCCCACTCGATGAGACGGACGCGGTGGTCCGTGGGCTCGTGCGGACACTGAGCAGTAATCCGATCGTCGGCAAATGGCTCAGCACCGACGGCCTCATCCGTAACTTCACCGTCGTGGTCGCGAACATTGCCGAGGGCGCGACGCCCGCCAAGCAGCTTCGCGCCCTCCGCCCGGACAAGCCGTTCGATGTCACAGAGTCGGGACGTACTTTTTACATCGATGCCAGGAGTTACCACCGCTACGACACTCTGGCGCACGCGGTAGACTCGATCGATCCGCGCGGCGCTGCCCGACTGTATGCAACGCTCAAACCACGAATCGACGACGCGTATCGGGACCTCGGAATTCCAGGACGCTCCCTCGACCAGACGCTCGAGACCGCGATTGTTCGCCTGCTGGAGACGCCGGTCGTCGACGGCCGCATTCGGGTGACGCCAAAAGGAATCGGCTACCGCTACGCCGACGATCGTCTCGAAGACCTGACCGCCGCGCAGCGGCAGCTGCTGCGGATGGGTCCGGAGAACATGCGGCTGATTCAGCAATCGCTGCGGCGGATCGCGACGGCGCTTGGTGTCAGCGAAGGGCGGTTGCCCCCGACACCGCATCAGCCCTGAACAGTCCCGAATCGGATTTACGCTATCTGAGCCGATCGGATAAAGTGCGCCGGGAGCTGATCATGGTCAAGCGCTCGACGATCGTCGCGTTCGTATTGGCCGCCGTCGCGTTTCCGCAGGCCGCCGAAAAGACCGCCTGGTTCGGAACGCCACCGCCGCCGCCGGTCAGCGACCCGCGTAAGCCAATCATGAAGTACGACGATGCGTTCGGACCGTTGCCGGTCGCGTTCGCCCATCGTCCGGGCAAGTCTGACGAGCTGCTCGACGGCTCCGCCTTGAAAGCCGATCAGAAGCGGATCGTCGGATTCTCGCTCGAGAGCCAGAACGCGGGCGACAAAGTGTGGGGACGCCGCGCGACGACCCCGGCGTTCATGCATACGCTCGAGTGGGCGGCGAGCGAAATGAAGGCCGCGGGCCTGAGAGACGCGAAGGTCGAAACGTTCCCCGTTCCCGGCGCGATGTGGGTGCCGAAATCGTGGAAGGTGGAACTGCAGGGCGACCCTGCGTTCGGAGCCGGTACCGAAACCATTGCGCTCCAGTCGGCGTTTCCGCAACCCGGCGGCGTCTCGATTCCAGGCGGCAGCGTCACGGCGCCAGTCATCTACGTCGGGCACGGTACGGACGCGGACCTTGCCGGTCGCGACGTCAAAGGCAGGATTGCCGTGCTGCGCGTGCGGCCGGAGCCGTCGCTGTTCGGCGCCGGCGAGCAGGGCGTCGCGTTGAAGATTGCCAAGCTCGGCGCGGTCGGCGTGATCAACGCGATCGAGGGCCCGGGCAATGCGCAATACGTCGATCCGCGTTTCGCCTGCGGCGCCGCGCCCTGCTTCATCATCGGCGGACAGGATGCCTGGTTTCTGCAGGAGGTGATCGGGAAGGCCGCGGCTGCGGGCGCGCTCGACCGCCTGAAGATGACGCTGTCGCTCAGCACCGACGAGCAGGGCGCGCTCACCTCCGGCAACGCGATCGCGACGATTCCCGGCAAAAGCGGGAAGCGGATCATCGTCAACGCGCACGCGGACGCCTATTTTCAGGGTGGAGACGACAACGCCAGCGGCCTCGCGGTGCTGGTCGGGCTCGCCAAGTACTTCGCCAAGCAGCCACAGCCGGCGCACACGCTGATGTTCGTCGCGAGCGGCGGCCATCACGGACCCGGCAATGGGCCGACCTCACTGGTGGCGGCGCACCCGGAGTTGAAGGACGGAACTATCCTGGTCCTGAATCTCGAGCATGTGGCGTATACCGACGTGGTCCGTGGCAAGGTTCGCGCGCCCAACAACATCGGCATGACGTGGGAAACCAGCGTGACCGAGTCGGCGAAAGCCGTCGGCGTCACCAACGAGTCGCCGTTTCTCTTCGATCTGTGGAAGCGCGCATCGCAGTGCTTCGGCGTTGCGACGTTTCAGTCCGCCGGCACGACCGCGCCCGGCGATCTGGGCGGCTATCGATCGCTCGGCGTCCCGATGACGCAGATGATCCAGTCAGGAACGTTCTACCACTCGTCCGGCGATGTCTACGAAGAAGTGCCGCAGGAAGGCCTCGAACGCGCCGCGAGATTTTATGCCTTCTTCGTCGAGAAGGCCGATCAGGCGCCGGAATCGTTGATTGCCGCCGGCAAGGGGTCGCCGTACCAACCGATGGCTCAATCGTGCCCATGACGCCGCAAATCCGAAAGGCAAAATGCCGGCTGCTGATTTCAAGAGACTGATCTCGGCGCTCTCCTTCGTGCTTCTGATCGCGCAGGGGGCGGCGCAGAGTCCGGCGCAGAGTCCGGCGTTCACGTATCGAAAGGTGATGGTGCCGGTGCGAGACGGCGTCCGGCTCGAGACCGTCATTGCCACGCCGGTCAACACCACCGCGCCGCTGCCGATCCTGGTGCGGCGCACGCCGTACGGTGTGCCCGAGAACGCCGACTTCGCGAGCGGGCCGACACTGAAGGATCTGAATCGGGACGGCTACATCTTCGTCGTCCAGAACCTGCGCGGGCGATTCGGATCGGAGGGCACGTTCGAGTTGTCGTCGAAGGCCGATCTCGAGAATCCGAAAGCGACCAGCGAAACCACCGACGCCTACGACACCATCGAATGGCTGGTCAAGAACGTGCCGAACAACAACGGCAAGGTCGGCATGTTCGGCGTCTCGTATGACGGCCTGACCTCGGCGATGACGCTGCTGCGTCCGCATCCCGCGCTGAAGGCGATCTCGGAACAGGCCTCCCCGGCGGATCAGTGGATGAACGACGATGATCATCGCTACGGCGCGCTGCGCGAGAGCTATTCGTTCGAGTACGCGGTCTACGAGCAGGCGGACAAGAACGCAAACACCCACTTCGACTTCGAGACCTACGACACCTACTCGTGGTATCTCGACCTGGGTCCGCTGTCGAACATCAACGCCAAGTACCTGCACGGCTCGATCCCGTATTGGAACTCGATCGTCCAGCACCCGGATTACGACGCGTTCTGGAAAGACGAGGCGTGGGTCACGCAGGTGAAGGGCGCGTTCGTCCCGAACCTGAACGTCGCCGGTTTCTGGGATCAGGAAGATCCCTGGGGCCCTTGGGAAATCTTCCGGCGCTCGGCGCTGAGCGATCCGAACCGCAACAACTTCATGGTGGCCGGCCCCTGGTTTCACGGGCAATGGCACAATCCGCAGGCCGAGTCGATTGGCCAGATCTCGTTCGGCGGTCACGATACGGCGGCGGAGTTCCGCGAGAAGATCGAGGCGCCATGGTTTCGCTACTGGCTGCACGATTCGGGCGGAAAGTTTCCGTGGAGGGCGTCCACCTTCCAGACCGGATCGAACAGCTGGAAGACCTACGCGGCGTGGCCCCCGCCGGCTACCAGCACCAACGTGTATCTGCAGCCGGATGGTACGCTCAGCTTCGACGCGCCACCCTCAGGTGACCGGTACGTGCAGTACGTGTCGGACCCTGCGAATCCGGTTCCGTATCGCCAGCGGCCGATCTCGCCAACCTATCCGGCCGGCGACTGGCGGCGTTGGGAAGTCGCCGATCAGCGCTTCGTCGATCATCGTCCTGACGTCGTGTCGTGGGTGAGCAAGCCGCTCGATCGTGACCTCACGGTGACGGGCGAGCTCGCGGCGGCGCTGTTTGCGTCAACCAGCGGATCGGACAGCGACTTCGTGGTGAAACTCATCGACGTCTATCCGGAGAACGCCCAGGCCAACGCCTGGAACGAGCAGGCCGGACCACAGCCGGGTCAGTACGCCCAATCGCTGAATGGTTACCAACTGCCGATCGCGATGGAGATTCGCCGCGGGCGCTACAACAAGAGCTACGAACATCCGGCGGCGCTGGTCCCGAACCAGCCGACGGAGTTCGCGATTCCGCTCCGAAGTCACGATCACGTGTTCCTCAAGGGCCATCGCCTGATGGTGCAGGTGCAGTCGACCTGGTTCCCGCTGATCGATCGGAATCCACAGACGTTCGTCTCGAGCATCTACACCGCGAAGGCCGAGGACTTCGTCACCGCGACGCAGCGGATCTACACCTCGCGCGAGCGGCCGTCGCACATCGTCCTGCCCGTCGTCCCGTAACGTGTGGCGCGAAATCGCGGGGCTAAAAGCCTGGCACTACTGATCCCTGTACGTGTCCCGAACGCGCTTCGAGAGCGCGAGGTAGGCCAGCCACGCGCCGTGATAGGTCAGCGTTGCGGCGACGTAGTACTTGGTGTCGCCTGGGAAACGGTTGTTCGGAAAATACGACGTGGTGTACACAAACACGTCGGTCGCCGCTGACGCCAGCAGCGCGGTCCGCGCGAGTGCCAGCGCACCGGGCTGGACGTTCTGCAGCGCGCGTCCGGCGGCCATACCGAATCCCACCACGGCGAGCCGGAGCACCAGCACCGCAGCGACCGGCAGACCGCGTAAGGAAAGTGCGGTCAGCGCTGCCGATGCGGTCACGGCGAGGCTCAACGGATGGAAGACGATCAGAAGCCGGCAGAGCAGCGCCAGCCAGCCGCCGACTCGCGGCGGCGACCGAGGTTCCGATTGACTGGGCAGGCTCATTGACGATACTAGGACCATGATTGCACGCACCGTCCTGGCGCTGACGCTCGCGGTCGCCGCGGTCGATCCGTCGGCGGTTGCCGAGACCGAAAAATTCCGCGCCACTCACGAGGCGGACTTCAGGCGCGACTTCGTCACGCTGGCCGGCTTGTTCTCACTGAAGGACGGCGGCAATACCATCGGCAGCGCCATCTCGAGCGACATCCTGTTGCCCAAACCCGCGCCCGAGAGGGTCGGCCGGCTGATTGTCAGCGCCGATCGCGTGCGATTCGAGCCGGCTCCGCACGTCGCGGTCACCATCGACGACAAGGCGATCACCGAGCCGGTCGACCTCAAATCCGACGAGCACGGTCCCGCCGATCAGCTCGCCGTCGGTGGTGTGACGCTGTGGGTGCACATGAGCGGCGATCGCCGTACCGTCCGCATGCGCGACGTCAACGGCGTACCGGCGAAAACGTTCGAGGGCTTTCACTGGTTTCCGATCGACCAGAAGTACCGCGTCACCGGCCGTTTCATCAGGGACGCGGCGCCGCGCGTGATTAGAAGTCCGAATCAGCTCGGCGACGAAGAAACCTTCACCACCGAGGGCATCGTCGAATTCACGCTCGATGGGCACAAGGTGACGCTGCGGCCGATGATGAACAAGGGGCGCTTGTGGTTCATCTTTCGGGATGGCACGAGCGGGAAGGAAACCTATGAGACTGCGCGCTTCCTTTACGGTGATCTGAAGCCGGACGGAACAGTGGTCGTCGACTTCAATCAGGCGTACAACCCGCCGTGCTCGTTCAGTCCGTACACGACCTGTCCGCTGCCGCTCAAAGAAAATCGGATGACGGTGCGCATTCTCGCGGGTGAGAAAGCCTATCCGCACCCGCCGTCGCACACCAGTCAGTAGCACCACGATGCACCTGTTTCTCGTCCATCACGGTCAGGCAGTCGGGCCGGAAGTCGATACGCGCCAGCCGCTGTCGCCTGTCGGTCGCGCCAGCGTGGACCGCGTCGCCGCTCTGGCCGCCGCCCGGGGCGCGCGCCCGATGATCGTCTGGCACAGCGGGAAGCTCCGGGCACGGCAGACCGCCGAATCGTTCTGGAAGGCGTGCAACGCGCTCGCCGAGTTCTCGGCGACCAAGGATCTGCAGCCGGACGACCCCGCTCAGTGGATGCGCGACCGCGTGCGCGGTGAAACCCGCGACGTCATGGTGGCGGGACACTTCCCCAATCTGCCGCGGCTGCTCGAACTGCTGGTCGGCCCGAAAGGGGCTGCGCCGTTTCCGGCCAACGGCGTCGTTGCGCTCGTGACCGAGGACGAGGGTGCTAGCTGGAAAGAGTTGTGGCGGATAGAGGGTTGAGATCCCAATCTAAGGATCTCAGGAGTTGAGGATCTGAGGATTTACCTGAGGATCTGAAAACCGACGCCCGGTGCACCGGGGCTTGCTCTCAGATCCTGAAACAGATTTTTAGATTCTCAAATCCTTACATCCTCAGATCTTCAAGCCCGTGTCAGCGTTGGTGCGTCTGCGCGTAGTCAATCGCAAACTGCTTCAGCGCGGCGTTGGTGAGTCCGAGCGCAGCCGCTTCGGTGTAGGCGCGGTCGGCGTCCCAGTGATCGATCACCATGCGCTTGATCATCCACATCGCGGAGACACGGTTGCCCGACGCGCAGTGAATGTAGGCGGGGTTGTTCGCGGGCACGCTGATCGTCTGAAGAAACTGGTCCGCCACAGCTGGATCGGGTGCCGAGCCGTTGAATGGGATGTGAAAGAACGCGATGTCGGCCGCCTTCGCCGCCGCGGCCTCGCCCTCGACGTTGGCGCCGGGCTCGTTCGACAGCCGCATGTTGACGATGGCGACGTAGCCGAGCTTCTTGATTTCCGGTACCGCCTCAGGCGTGGTCGCGCCGCCGCACGCGATTGTCGTTTCGACCTTGGCGAAATTGGTGATGCCGGGCACTGTCATTTTGGTCACCTGCGCTGATGCCGGGCGTACGCCGAAGGCAGCCGCGACGAACAGGACGAGGGCAAACGATGCAGGCAAACGCATAAGCTCAGCTCCTCTGAAAAAAGCGGCTCAATCATGCTACGAAACGCGTCGTTCCCGCCACCAGGACAGGAACCGGCGCGCGCCCCGCTGGGTGCCGACGAAGATCGCCAGGCCAGAGAACAGCGCAATCGGGATCACCCAGTAACCCCCGCGCAGGTCGGCGTCGCCGAGCGGAAAGTGCGCGCCCAGCGCGACTGGATAGCCGCCGACGAATTGCACGCCGACGTTGGCCGGAAAGATCGGCTTCAGCACAGCGAGCGCGGTGAAGCAGAAGGCGCTGAGGTAGCCGATTAGCAGCCACAACGCCATGAAAAACCCGGAGACGGTGCTGACCGCGAGATGGCCGACGGCGCGGACGATCGGCACCACGCGGCCGGTGGCGACGGCCTCGTCTACGGTCCTTTCGGTCGAATAGGCCTGGGCCACTCGCAGAGGCGGCCCGAGTTGCGCGAGAATCTGCTCGACCGCCGCCCGTTCGTTCGGCGATCCGTCGGCCGACTCGATCCGTTCGCGAACGTGCGACTCGATCTCCCGCACCGCGTCGCGAACGACGTCGGCCGGCAGGAAACTTTTCAGCGATCGCTCGAGCACGAACAGGTAGCCGTTGACGCGCGATTCACCGACGTCAGAGAGGCGCATGGCCGGACCTTTCCGCGGCGTCCATCAGTCGGCCGATCTTCGCGGCAAACTCGCGCCACTCCGCTTTCATGTTGGTCAGGCGCTTCGCGCCCTGCCGGGTGAGTTTGTAGTACTTGCGTGGATGCGGCGCCTCGCCTTCGACCCATTCCGCTTCGAGCAGGCCTTCGCGTGTGAGACGGCCGAGGATCGGATAGATGGTGCCTTCGGTGACCACCAGGTCGGTGAAGTCTTCGAGGTGCTGGATGATCGCGAGGCCGTAGCGGGGACCTGCCGACACGGTGAGCAGGATTGCGAGATCCAGACTGCCGCGTCGAAGCTGTTCCTGCCAGGTTTCGTGAGACATACCTTGTGTCACAAGGTATGACGGGCGGACGGTCGAAAATGTTCGAACCGGCGCGAGCGGATCGCGGGTGGCGACGCGCCACCCGGTCGGCTATTTTTCGGTGGTAATCGTGACCGGAGCGAGCAGCCGCACGGTCATCGGCGTGCCGGCTGGAAGTGTGGCCGCGTTTCGATCGCCTGCAGCGACCGCCGCAGAGCCCGCGCCGGCTCCGGCCGCGCCGCCGATCGCCGCGCCCTTGGCGCCGCCCAGCAGCGCTCCGAGAATCGTGCCGGCCACCGCCCCGCCGCCGACCTTTGCCGCGGTGCCGTTGCCCGGAGCCTCGCCGGACCGGATGATGGTGTCGGTGTTGATTGGCACGCGGGTACCATCCGCCATCACGAGCGTGTTGAACCTGATGCCGAGCTTGGCGGTTTCCTTGAACTTGCCGCCGCGATCCACCTGCATCACCGCTCCGACGACGTGTGTGCCTGCAGGAATCGCGACGTGGTCGCCGAACTTGACGTCGCGCGTCACCCGCGCGTCCACGCGATCCTCGACGTGGGCGGTCTCACTCGTCAGGCGCGTTTCGGTCTGCAAGCCGATCACCGAGCCTGACTGAAGCACGAACTCTTCGAACGTCTTTTGCGGCGGTTCAGGAGCGTGCGGCGGGTCTACCGGAGGTGGAATTGCCGCGGGCGGCGGCTCCATCGGGGCCGGCAGTGGCGCCGGTGGCGGCTGCTGCTGAGCGGCGTTGCTCGGCCAGCTGCTCGTCAATTGCGACGCCGGCTGGTTGTGCGCAACAGTGCCGGCATTGTGACTCGCGGGCGCCCGGGACGCCTCGGCGCGCTTGCTGGCGACCGCGGCTGCCGGCTTCTCGGCTTTCGCCGGTGCCGCGGCAGTCGGTTTTGGCAACGCATCGCTGACGACGCCTTCGGTCTCCTGAACTGGGCGGTTCGAGGTGGCTTGGGCCGCGGATGCAGTCGAGGATGGAACAGCGTCCTGCGTCTGCGCCGCCGCCGGGGTCGGGACCGCGTTCTGTCGAGTGGCGATGTAACTGCCGCCGGCAGCAGCACCGACGCAGGCGATTAAGAGTGCGGCAAACGCGAGGCGATTCGAAAGCATTTCGGACGCTCCTTGGACCAACCTGACCAGAGGCAAGCCGCGTACCCGGCCCGGCGTGCCAAAGAATCCCGTAAGTCCGTGGAAACCGGAAGTTTACCAGATCGAGCCCCGGGCTGGCTGTCCCATCCGAAGGAACAAGTGTCCTGGGGTGAGTCCAGTCTCGGGGTAAGATTCACTTATGTTTCGGCCGCGTTCGACTGGCCAAACCGTTGCAGTGTTGCGCAACGTGCGTCGATTGCTGTGCCTGCCGCTAGTCGCGATGCTCGCGGCCGTTCCTACGACTGCCTCCGCCGTAACGCTGGATCAGGTGATCGCGCTGGCCCACGCCGGCGTCACCGACACCGTCATCCTCGCCCTGATCGACCGCGACAAAACCATCTTCGCCATCGAGCCGGAACAGATCGTCGCACTGCAACGCGACGGCGTCAGCGAAGCCGTGGTTCTGGCGATGCTGAAAAGCGGCCGCGAGGAAGGCGAGCAAGCGGCGCGCGCGATCTCCGCCTACAACAGCGCGACCATCGCCGCGGCGATCGCGCCGGGTCCCGAAATGGTCGTCGTCGGCCACGGACCCGAAGTGCCGAACACGGCTCACGTGGACGGCTTCTATTCGGGCCCGCCGGCCTCCGGCTACTACGCCGCGATTCCTTACGCGTATCCCGCGTTCCGCAACCGATCGGTCTTGCCGCGCCGGACCGCCGCGCAGTTGCCTGGCGTCCGCCCGTTGTGCGTCGCCCAGTCGACGACCGGCCGTTCGGCTGGAAGCTTCAGCACCCTCACCGGTTGCCCTGCCGCGATGCAGCGCGCTCCCCGCTGAGATTTCAGATTTCAGCCTGCGGATTTCAGACTACGATTGCAGATTAATTTTGCAATCAGTCATTAGCAATCAGCCATTAGCCATTAGCCATCAGCCATCAGTACCTACCGGGAGTCCTTCCATGAATACGCGTATCGCCGCCTCGGCCGCGGTGCTCGCGCTGACGATCGGCTCGGGCTACATCTCGACGCCAATCCTCGCGCAATCGAAAACCGCCAAGCCTGCCGCGCAGAAGAACGACGACGAGTACACGCGGCACATCAAGGAGAGCCTCCAGGATCCGCGCATCACCACCGAGCTCGTGGATCATCTGCCGGCGTCCGACACCGTGCCCTCGCCGCTGAAGTTCCTGGGACGTTATGTCGGTCAACCCGGTGAGCTGACATACGCAAAGGACATCTATCGCTATTACGAGGCGCTGGCGAAAGCCGCGCCGGCGCGTGCGAAATACTGGAAGGTCGGGACCACCGAAGAGGGCCGCGACATCGTGTTGCTCGCGATCGGCAGCGAAGACTCGATCAAGAACCTCGACAAGTATCGCGACATGCTCGGTGAGCTGACCGATCCGCGGAAGACCAACGAGGCGCGGGCGCAGCAGCTGCTGCACACCGCCAAGCCGATCTACTACGCGATCAGCGGCATGCACTCGCCCGAAACCGGCGGACCCGAAATGCTGATCGAGCTCGCCTACCGCCTGATCGTCGAAGAAACACCGTTCGTCCAGAACATCCGCAACAACGTGATCACGCTGATCACTCCGGTCATCGAAGTGGACGGCCGTGAGAAGCAGGTGGACACCTACTACTTCAACAAGAAGCGTGCGGCCGGCGACGCCAGGCTGCCGCTGATGTACTGGGGCAAGTACGTCCAGCACGACAACAACCGCGACGGCATGGGCCAGTTCCTGAAGCTGACCCAGGCGGTCACCAAAGAAACGATCGAGTGGCACCCGACCGTCATTCACGACCTGCACGAGGCGCAGACCTACCTCTACTCGTCCACCGGAACCGGTCCGTACAACGACGACATCGATCCGATTGTGGTGAGTGAGTGGTGGACGCTCGCCCAGAACGACGTGATGGAGATGACCAAGCGCGGCGTCCCCGGCGTGTGGACCTACGGGTTCTACGACGGCTGGGTGCCGAATTACATGTTCTTCATCGCCCACAGCCACAACTCCATCGGCCGCTTCTACGAAGTCCAGAGCTACGGGCCCGATCCCTACGAAGTTCGTCCCGGCGCCACGACCACCAGCAAGGAATGGTTCCGCCCCAATCCGCCGCTGCCGTTCATCAAGTGGGGACCGCGCAACAACACCAACATCCAGGAATCGGCGTTGATGTTCTCGCTCAACCACGTCGCCAAGAACCGCGAGTTGTATCTCGAGAACTACTGGTTGAAGAGCAAGCGCGCGGTGGACAAGGGCAAGAATGGACCGACCTACGCGTGGGTCATCCCCGCGACCCAGCGCCGCAAGGCTGACGCCGCTGACGCGATCAACGAGCTGCGGATGCAAGGCCTGGAAGTATCGCTCGCGACCAACGCGTTCAAGTCCGGCGCCATCGACGTCAAGGCCGGCGACTACATCGTCCGCGGCGATCAACCGTTCCGGACCCTCGCCGACATGTATTTTTCGGTGCAGAACTACGCGCCGCAGAATCCGTCGCCGTACGACGACACCGGCTGGACGTTCCAGTACATGCGCGACATCAAGATTCAGCCGGCGACCGACAAGGGCATCCTCGATCAGCCGATGACGCTGCTGAAGGCGGACGCCAGGGCGCCGGGCGGCATCGAAGGCACCGGCAGTGTTCTCGTCGTCGAGCACACCGCCGACAACAACAT
This sequence comes from Vicinamibacterales bacterium, assembly GCA_036489235.1. Taxonomy (GTDB): domain Bacteria; phylum Acidobacteriota; class Vicinamibacteria; order Vicinamibacterales; family CAVVIG01; genus CAVQFC01. The sequence continues at coordinate 1,170 of DASXGC010000166.1, read as the reverse complement.
CGTCACATTCAGGTTCAAGAACAAGGACGTGAAGATGCTGGCGGCAGAGGCGGACTTCGAGCTGGCGGGGCACAAGTTCCGCGCCGGCGCGATCATCGTGCCGAATGCAGACCGCGGCAGGCTCGAGCCGATGCTGAAGGACCTCGGGCTGTCGGCATGGGCTGTTGCATCGGCGCCGGGCGTCAAGACGCACGACCTCGATATCCCGCGCATCGGTTACGTGCACAGCTGGACCCGGACGCAGGACGAAGGCTGGTGGCGGGCAGCGCTCGACACCTTCGGTGTGCCGTACACCTACTTCGCCGATCAGAAGCTGAAGGAAGGGAACCTGCGCGCGAAGTACGACGTGATTATCTTCCCGCATGTCGGCGGATCGGCGCAGTCGCAGGTCAACGGCATGGCCATGACCGGCAATGCGCCGCTGCCGTACAAGAAGACGGCCGAGTTCCCGAATCTCGCCTTCGTCGACTCGAGCGACGACATCCGCGGCGGCATGGAAATGCAGGGTCTGCTCGAGCTCGCGAAATTCGTCCAGGACGGCGGCACGCTGATCACCGAGGGCTCGACGACCACGATCTTTCCGGCTTACGGGTTGGTCAACGGCGTCACCGTCGAAGAGCCCGCGCAGCTGTTCGTGCGCGGTTCGATCCTGCGCAGCAAGTTCGCCGACAAAACCAGTCCGATCGCGTACGGCTACGACGGCGCGGATCTTCCGGTCTACTTCAACCAGTCGCCGGTGTTGAACGCGGCCGGCGGCTTCGGTGGACGCGGGTTCGGTGGTGGACGCGGCGGCGCTCCAGGCGAGAACCCAAACGGCGGAATCGGTCAGAACGTGACGCCGAATGCCACACCCGTTCACATTTCGCCGTTCGAGGAAGCCGGGACTCCGGCTCCATCGTCCGGCCGCGGCGATCGACCGCAAGTGGACGAGAACGCGGCCTTCCGTCAACTCGCCGCGCAGCAGGGCATCACCATCCCCGAAGGCCGCGCGCGCGTCGTCCTGCAGTTTCCGGCGAATCCCAATGACATGCTGCTGTCGGGAACGCTCGCTGGCGGTCAGGCGCTCGCGAACCGTGCGGCAGCGATCGACGAGCCGCTCGGCAAGGGCCATGTCGTGATGTTTGCGGTCCGGCCGTTCTGGCGATGGCAGACGCAGGGCACCTACTCGCT
>DASXGC010000162.1:0-3802 GCA_036489235.1 Vicinamibacterales bacterium | reverse complement strand
AGCTGACTTGCCTCGTAGCGGGCGAAGAAGAGGACTCGTCGAGCCCTTTCGGTGTACCGTTCGAACATCCAGGGTACCTAGGTGAAAGCCGATGGTGTTGTGGTCACGGGATCGTTACCCACATTATACGGCATGGGTGCTGGAAGCGGGGGCAATTTCTTCCTTAAGTTCCTGCAATCCTTAGGGTTCCCGACCCATCACTTAAGACGCGGGAACCCCGTGGCACGTCCCGCTGCCGGTCCCAACCCCAGGTCCCGGCGCGCACCACATCAGGCGGGAGCCAGTTGGCCGCCGACGAGGCGAACGACACGGTCGCAGGCGGCTGCGAGACGCGGGTTGTGGGTCGCGATGACCGAGGTCAGCCCGTAGGCGTCGTGCATCTCGCGGAGCAGGCCGTGCAGGGAGTCGGCGGTTGCTTCGTCCAGGTCGCCGGTCGGTTCGTCGGCGAGCAGAATCGACGGACGCATCACCAGCGCCCGCGCCACCGCCACGCGCTGCTGCTCCCCGCCGGACAGCATCCCCGGCCGATGCTCGAGGCGCTCGGCGAGCCCCACCCGGCCGAGAATCTCCCGGGCTCGCGGGCGCGCCTGGCTCATCGTCATGCGTGCGATCCGCATCGGCATCTCGGTGTTCTCGAGCGCATTGAACTCCGGCAGGAGGTGGTGAAACTGAAACACGAAGCCGACTCGCTGGTTCCGAAACGCCACAACCTCTGCGGCGGCCAGCGATGTCAGGACAGTCCCGTCGATCGCAATCGTGCCCTGGTCCACCCGGTCGAGTCCGCCCAATACGTGCAGCAGTGTGCTTTTGCCGACCCCCGACGCGCCGACGACGGCGACCATTTCGCCGGCGGCGACCTCGAGATCCAGGTCGCGCAGCACGGTGAGCGGTCGTCCACCGACCGGGTAGCTCTTGACGACGCCGTGCGCCTCGAGAAACGGCAACGGCCCTACTCGTATCTCAACGCCTGCGCCGGGTCGAGGCGAGCGGCCTGGCGGGACGGATAGATGGTCGCGACGAAGCAGATGAGCACGGCAATTGAGACAACCAGCGTGATGTCCAGCGTCTGCACCGTGAACGGCAGGTACGACACCTGATACACGTCGGCCGGCATGCGAATCACCTGAAAGCGATCGAGCACGCGCGACAAGGTCACACCCAGCAGCGCGCCCGACACCGTGCCAATCACTCCGATGATCAACCCCTGAAGCATGAACACGAACGTGACGCTTCACACGCTGGCGCCCATCGTCTTCAGGATCGCGATGTCGCGGCTCTTGTCCATCACCAGCAGGATCAGCGAGGCCACGATGTTCAGCGCGGCGACCATCACGATCAGGCCGATCGCGAGCGACACCGCGATCTTCTCGAGCCATAGCGCCGAAAACAGCGGACCGTTCATCATCTGCCAGTCCTCGGTCATGTACTGGGGACCGAGCTGTGACGTGATCGACCTGGCCACCTGCGGCGCGGTCCAGATGTCCTCCACGCGCAACTGAATGAAGTCGACCCGGTCCTTGTCGAGCAGCCGCCTCGCGACGCCCAGCGAGACGTAGCCCCAACTCGAATCGAACTCGGCCAGGTGAAGGCTGAAGATGCCGGCGACACGCAGCCGTCGGGCCCGCGGGATCATGCCCATCGGCGACAGCGTTCCCTGGGGGGTCAACACCGACACCGAGTCACCGACGCTGACCCCGAGCTTGGTCGCCAGATCCTTGCCGAGAAGAATGCCATCCAACTCGTCGCTGTTGGCGGCGGTGATGGAATCGAGGTTTCCCTTCAACATGCTGCCGCCGATGTCCGTCACCTGCGCTTCGAGCGCCGGGTCAATCCCCTTGATCTGGATCGGCACGGTCTCGCGTGCTGCGGAGACGAGGCCCTGGCCGAGAATGCCTGGTGCGGCGCCGATAACGTGAGGGATCGCTCTGAGCTTGTCGGCTTCGCGGTGGTAGTCGGTGATGCCGTCGGTGTTCCAGACGTAGATGTGCGCGTTCGACCCGATGATGCGTTTCTGCAGTTCGAGCTGCAATCCGGTCATCATCGCCAGCGCGACGATCACGGCCATCACGCCGACGCCGACGCCGAGCATGGAGATGAACGACACCAGCGAGATGAACGCCTGCTTGCGCTTGGCGAGCAGATAACGCAGGGCGATGTGGAGTTCGAACGGAACATCCATCAGTCCCGCTTCCTCATCAGCGGGAAGAGGATCACGTCACGAATCGAGGGACTGTTCGTGAGCAGCATGACCAGGCGGTCGATGCCGACGCCTTCGCCGCCGGTGGGCGGCAGTCCATACTCGAGCGCACGAATATAGTCTTCGTCCATCGCGTGCGCTTCGAGATCGCCGCGCGCCCGATCCTTGAGTTGCGCCTCGAACCGGCGGCGCTGCTCTGCGGGATCGTTGAGCTCGCTGAAGGCGTTGGCGACCTCGAATCCTCCGATATAGAGCTCGAATCGCTCGACCGTGTCCGGATCGTCCGGCTTCTGCTTCGACAGCGGCGACACTTCGGTCGGAAAGTCGTAGACGAAGGTGGGCTGAATCAGCTTGTCTTCGCACAACGCTTCGAAGATGCCGGTCGTGATCTTGCCCGCGCCGTGCCCCGGGTCGACCTCGAGGCCGAGGCCGGCGGCGATCGCCGCCGCCTGATCGCGGTCGCGAAGGTCCGCGTCGGTCACCTCGCGGTGCAGCCGCCGCGAGGCCGCCTCTCGAGCCGCGCCTCGCAGCGACAGACGGGCGAAGGGGGCCGACAGCGAAATCTGATGATCACCGAACACGATCTGGTCGCCACCGGTCGCCTTGCGGCTGGCGTCGGCGATCATCTCCTCGGTCATCTGCATCAACACGTGGTAGTCGGCGTACGCCTCGTAGAACTCCATCATCGTGAACTCGGGGTTGTGCTGCGTCGAGATCCCTTCGTTCCGGAAGTTCCGGTTGATCTCGAACACTCTCTCGAGTCCACCGACGGTGAGCCGCTTCAGGTACAGCTCCGGCGCGATGCGGAGGTACAGCGGCATGTCGAGTGCGTTGTGATGGGTGGTGAACGGCCGGGCGATGGCGCCGCCGGCGATCGGCTGCATCATCGGCGTCTCCACCTCGAGGTAGCCGCGCGCGGTCATGAATTCGCGAATCGCCGAAATCACGCGGCTGCGCGTCTCGAACACCCGGCGCGAGTCGGGGTTGACGATCAGGTCGAGGTAGCGCTGACGGTATCGGGTTTCGACATCGGTCAGGCCGTGCCACTTTTCGGGCAGCGGAAGCATGCACTTCGACAGGAAATGCAAACGCGAGGCCCAGATCGTCAACTCGTTCGTCTTGGTGCGGAACAGGCGGCCCTCGACTCCGACCCAGTCGCCAAAGTCGAGCAACTTGTAGATCTTGAAATCGAGTTCCGGCATCGAGTCCTGCCGGATGTAGACCTGAATCCTGGCATGACCATCGGACAGCACCAGAAAATTCGCCTTGCCGAACGCGCGAATGGCGAGAATCCGGCCGGCCGTCACCGTCCCTGGACGTTCAGCCTCGAGTTCGTCGTGCGTCTTCCCGCCGTGAGCCTCGGCCAGCGCCGAAATCGTGTCCGTGCGCGCGAACGTGCGCGGATAGATCTCGATACCAAGTGCTGACAGGTCCGTCAGGTTCTTCTGCCGCTGGTCGATCTGCTCTTCTTGTGACGACATCGTCTCTTCTCAGTGCCTCGCGTCGATCTTCTTGCGGATCGCATCCAGCATCCCGTTGATGAACTTGACCGATTCCTCGGTGCTGAAGGTGCGCGCCAGCTCGAGCGCTTCGTTGATCACGACC
>DASXGC010000065.1:0-2850 GCA_036489235.1 Vicinamibacterales bacterium | reverse complement strand
AGGCCGGATCAGCGGCGCCACCATCACCACCCGGCCCGTGGTGCAGAATCTGGCAGCCGAGGTCCGCGCCACAGCCGGCCGCACCACCGGCAGCTGGATCGGCTATCGGATGCCGATGGTCGCCGGCCCGAGGCAGATGTGCTGCTACGACTCGGTCTCGAGCACCGGCGCTGACGGCGCGAGCAGCTGCCGCCTCGAAAGCGGCGGCGGGATTTCGATGTCAACCGGCGACTCGCGTGATGCTCGAAGTTCACGCATCGTACTCGAGCCTCCGACCGAGTTTCTGATCCTTGCACGTCTCGAAAACGGCGCGGTCACGCGCATAAGGACGTTCTCACCGGATTGTGACGTAGATGCGTCCGGCGCATCGTTTGCGTGGCTGACCGCGGTCAGACCGGACGACAGTCTCGCCTGGCTCACGTCGCTGGTCACGTCCTCGGCTGAGACCGGCGAAGGACACGATCGAGTCGGCAAGACGTCACTCGCGGCGATCGCGCTGCACGAAGGCGGCGCGGCCGATCACGTCCTCGAGGACTTCGTCGCGTCCAGTCGTCCCGAATGGCTGCGCGGCGAAACGGCGTTCTGGCTCGGCTCGACGCGCGGCGAACCGGGCGCGACGGTGCTGGCGCGAATGATGGTCCAGGACCCGAGTGACAAGGTCCGCGACAAGGTGACGTTCGGGTTGTCGGTGAGCAAGTCGCCGCTGGCGTTGCCGACGCTGGTCGCGGCGGCGCGGGGCGACCGCAGCACCAAAGTCCGCGGTCAGGCGTTGTTCTGGCTCGCGCAGAAAGCCGGCCGCGACGCACTCGCGACAATCTCGGGCGCGCTCGACGCCGACCCGGACACCGAGGTCAAGAAAAAGGCGGTCTTTGCGCTGAGCCAGCTTCCGGAACACGAGGGGGTTCCAAAGCTGATGGACGTCGCCCGCAACAACCGCAATCCCGAGGTTCGTAAACAAGCCATGTTCTGGCTCGGCCAGAGCAAGGATCCGCGCGCCGTTCAGTTTTTCGAAGACATCCTCCTAAAGAAGTAATCGACGAGCTCGGTGTACTCCGTTCGTGTAATACAGTACGAACACGATCGGAGTTGCGCATGGCCACAGAACGAGTGCTCCTGCCGGGAAGTGAACGCCAGCAACGGGAAGGCTCGCGGCTCTCCGGCGACCCTGACCTCCACGGTCTCATCGACGTCAGCGTGCTGTTGCGCCGCCGCAACGATCTCGACCTGACCCAGCATCCGGAACCGATCACTCGCGAAGCCTTCGCGGCACACTACGGCGCCAGCGCGGAGGATATTCAGCGCGTCGAAGCATTCGCGCACGAGTTCGATCTCACTGTGGTCTCGGTTGACGTCGGCCGACGGACGATCGCGCTGTCGGGAACCGTCGGCGCGATGAACGAAGCGTTCGGCACGACGTTGCAGATGTATCACAGCGATCGGGGAACGTTCCGCGGGCGCACCGGCGCACTCTACCTTCCTTCTACCCTGAAGGATGCGGTGGTCGGTGTGTTCGGCCTCGACAACCGCCCGCAGGCCCGAGTTCGCTGCAGGCGCCATCAGCACATCGCCGGACCGCGGGCGGCGACCGACATCTCGTTTACGCCGCCGCAGGTGGCCGCGCTCTACCAATTTCCAACCAAGGTCACCGGAACCGGACAGACCGTCGCGATCGTCGAGCTTGGCGGCGGCTTCAAGGCGGCGGATCTGCAGACCTACTTCAGCTCGCTCGGAGTGAAACAGCCGTCGATCACCGCAGTGTCCGTGGACGGCGCGAAGAACACACCGGCAGGCGATCCCAACAGCCCCGACGGCGAAGTGCTGCTCGACATCGAGGTCGTTGGCTCGATCGCCGCCGGCGCAAAAATCGCCGTCTACTTCGCGCCCAATACGGATCAGGGATTTCTCGACGCCATCACGACCGCAGTGCACGACACGGTGCGCAAGCCGTCAGTCGTGTCGATCAGTTGGGGCGGAGCCGAATCGACGTGGACCACGCAGTCGCTTACGAGCTACGACCAGGCGTTTCAGGATGCTGCGGCGCTGGGCGTCACGGTGTGCTGCGCCTCGGGCGACGGCGGATCGAGCGACGGCGTCAGTGACGGTCAGGCTCACGTCGATTTCCCGGCATCGAGCCCACACGCGATCGCGTGCGGCGGCACCACCGTCTCCAGTTCCAAAACCGGCGTGCTGACGACCGAGGTGGTCTGGAACAGCGGCACGACAGGCGGCGCCACCGGCGGCGGCGTCAGCGATCACTTCGCCCTGCCGTCGTACCAGCAGTCGGCAAAGGTGCCGGTGTCGGTGAACCCGGGGCATTTCAAAGGCCGCGGCGTGCCGGACGTCGCGGGGAACGCCGACCCGGCGAGCGGGTACCAGGTGCGGGTAGACGGCCAGGACGTCGTGTTCGGCGGCACCAGTGCGGTCGCGCCATTGTGGGCGGCACTGATTGCGCTGATCAATCAGGCTCGGAGCAAGCCTCTTGGCTACATGAACGCGCTGCTGTATGGCGCTGGCACGACGGGATTCCGCGACATCACGTCCGGCACCAACGGCGCCTACAAATCGGGGCCGGGCTGGGATGCCTGCACCGGACTCGGATCGCCGCACGGGCAGACACTCGCCACGCTCCTCGGGTCGGCGGCAAAGAAGACTTAGGCAGTTCAGGCTCGGGTGTCGATCCGAACCGCGTCCACGATCTTCTGCACCTGTTCGTGCGTCAGCGTGCGGTTCGAGGCCTTGGCGGCAGCGAAGATTCGATCGACGATGTCTTCGGTGGCCGGTAGTCCGCGGCTCTCGAGCCAGAACACCACGTTCGATCGTCCCGACACCGGACCGACCTCAATCTCCTGC
>DASXGC010000057.1:0-19551 GCA_036489235.1 Vicinamibacterales bacterium | reverse complement strand
GTTGACACGGCGGCGCTGGCACCGGACAGCCGCACGGAATTGGCTGAGGACCTGTCCGTCGCGCTGCTGTTGATTCTCGACCAGTTGTCGCCGCTCGAGCGCGGAGCCTTCCTACTGCACGACGTCTTCGATTTCTCGTTCAGCGAAGTCGCCACCGCGCTGGAGCGTAGCGAGGCGGCGTGCCGGCAGCTTGCCTCCCGTGCACGCGCGCACGTACGCGCGGCGCGTCCACGCGGCGCGACCGCACCGCCGGCACGATCGGGGCAAATCGATGCGAAACACGGGCAGCTCCTGTCAGCATTCGCGGCGGCAACTCAGTCGGGCGATCTCCAGGCGCTGACGCAACTGCTGACGAGCGACGCGCGCGTCGTGACCGACGGCGGCGGCAAGGTGAGGGCGGCGCTGGAGGTGATCGACGGTGCCGATCGCGTGGCGCAGTTCCTGGTTGATGTCACTCGTAGGGGCCCAGATGCGTGGTTCCGTGCCGCCTTCACGGTGCGCTTTGCCACCATTAACGGCCTGCCCGGTATCATCGTGGACGGACCCGACGGCCCGGTGCAAACCGCGGCATTTGAGATCGAGGGTGACGCCATACGGGCGCTGTACGTGGTGCGCAATCCCGACAAGTTACGCCACTTGGCCCGGGCGCGACACGAGAACGGTCCCGAATAAACGGAGTATCTCCCGATGACTTCAATGCAGAACGACGCGAAGCCACACTTGATTGTTGGGTTTTGGGGTGTGCGATATCAGGTCGCAGATGTTCAGCGGGCAATTGCGTTTTATACGCAGACGCTTGGTTTCAATCTCGATATGCAGAACCTGCCCGCTTTCGGCCAGGTTTCGATCGGCGGCCTCAAGTTGATCTTGAGCGGTCCTGGAGCATCTGGGTCGCGACCAATGCCCGATGGCCGTCAGCAGGAGCCCGGCTGATGGAACCGTGTGCTTCTACAGGTGGAGGATCTGCCTGCGCACGTTGCCCACCTGAAAGAGGCGGGGCTGCGTTTTAGAAATGAAATGGAAGTCGGCCCTGGCGGCAAACAGATTCAAATTGAAGACTGGGACGGCAATCCGATCGAGCTGTTCGAGCCTGCTCGCCATTGAGGAACTACAGGCAACGCGTGAACTTACTTGTCATCGCGTGCGGCTCCGGCAAAGCACCAATCGACATCAGCTTCGGCTGTTCGTTTGCGCGTCCTCTGCGTCAGGCTACCGCGCGGTCCTTCGGATGCCTGGCGACAAACACCGAGGAATACCGAGCAACACGCGCTAAGTGAGCGATTCGATTGTGATAGGACTGTGATACGTCAGGCTCGAGACTCCGGAGAACATCGAGATCTACGGACGCACACCGAGTGATCGTTTTGGAAGGTTAAGTCGCTGATCGCGTGTGCGTTGAGGGGTTTCGAAGTGGCTCAGTGTCGCAGACCGGCTTCGTTTTCCAAGCGTGCGCCTTCAACCACTCGGCCATCTCTCCGTTGAGTGGAATCAAAAGTTTACAGCCACTCCACAGCCTCGTCCAGCCGCATTGCGAAGCGATTGTGAAGTGAATCACTGCTGAACGCTCACGAGTCTAGGTTCGCCAGCACCGCGGCCGGACGCGCGTGCAGCCCGGCGGGATTCGGAATCACGGCGGCTTCCGAGGTGATCGTCGTCGAGGCTGCGGCAGTGGCCGCGCGCCCGCCACCGTCAGGTACGTTCACACGGTTGCGTCGTTCAGAGCCACCCGCCTCGGAAACCCGCCCGACGCAGGCCGGCCACGACGTAGGGCGACCGCTGCATGATCTTCCAGATGAGACCAGTGCGGTAATTCTCAATCATGAGAATCACCGGGCCCTGGTCGACGCCGAAGTGGTAAGGAGTCACCCACCAGCCCGTCGCGCTGTCCGGGATTTCGTACGTCTGGTTGAACGACGCTTTGAAGCCGTAGCGCTTCGTCATGCCAAGGTCGAGCCCGGCCATGGCGCGGACGGTCGGTATGACGATCTCCGGTGCGAAGGGAAGCGAGGCGACAACGACCCACGGCGCGATGGTGCCGTCATCGGGACCGTAAGGCGCTCCACGGGCGTGGTAGTCGTAGAACTGGCGCTCGATGCCGTTCACCGTTCGTTTCTCCCAGCCCGGTCCATCGGTCGCGGTGATGCCCCAGGAGAATTCACCGTACCCGGCAAACTCCAACGGGTTGCGGACCCCGTATTCCTGGTGGACGTAGGTTGCGTCGCGGCTGTTCTGAAAGTAGTCGCTGCCGTGCTCACGCATGAAGGCGTCGCGAAGATCGCGGAAGTCGATCCAGAGATGCGAGAGCTGGTGCGTGAAGAGCGGCCCGGAGTAAAGCAGTTCGCGACCGTAGATGTTCTTCCATTGGTAGGTCGAACAATAGTGTCTGCCGGCCGACGCGCCAGCTTAAGGGTGCGAGGCAAGCGGCTTCGTTCTCACGATCAATTGTCAGATCGATTGGCAGTACCCGAAGAACTCGTGATCCTGATGGTAGCCGCCGCCGTCTACGTCTCGCCCGACGCGAGTCGCTCGAGGAGTTGGATCAGTGCGAGCCGAACCGAATCGATTGTGTATGGATCGTCAGGTTCTGGCGAGCGACCTGGTACTTGAAAGAAGGGGCGCTCGTCGTACATTCGGCCCCACTCCGCATCGGCTTCGCGGATGAACTCCTCCAGGAGGCGCTCCGACGCCAAAAGTCTTGTGACGTACTCCGCAAGCGCGCCGAGTGGCTGGTCGCAGTTGCCATTGAGCAGGCTCTCCCCGAGGCGGCGACGCAAGACGATTCTCAGCACGCCTGGCGAGTCGACCAGATGACGAAACAGGTACTCCTCGATTTCGAGTTTTGCCTGTTGCGTGACGCTGACCGGCGTCCCGCCCTTCATGAAGTCGCCACCGGCTAATTGCCCGATGGCGTCGTTCATCGAGAACTTGCGGTTCCTCCGGATTTCTCGTTCGATCTCCTCGTCGCGGTCGGCTGATTCCGGATCGGGATTTTCACTCATGACCGTATACTCGGCAGCCAGCCAGAACGTTCCATGCGCGCATTCGTAATGACGTCAAGAATCAAGTACCCGAAACCTCGGGCAAACATCGTGTGTTACGCGAACACGCCGACGCGCATCGATGTTGAGGGAAGTCGTTGAGTGAAATCAACAGTCTTAGCGGAAGCCTTCGACGCGACCAATCCGATTGCGATGCACACGTGAAGTGACCGAAGACTAGGCCGGCAAACGAAACAGTTTTTCGATCCGTCCGGCCTCGGTCAGCGCAGCCCTTGTGGGCGAAACAAAATCAGCCGGTCGCCGCGCGCCGATCAACTGGGCCACCGTGTCGGAGAATCGCCGGGCGTCTTCGATGTCGCCACGCCGCTCAATCGTCGGTTCGATCCTGTTCCAGGTGCTTTGAAGGTCCGCCGCCGCCTGCGTCAAGGTTGATGGCTTTTGCGCGGCGATTCCGAGTTCCAGTTGGCGCCCGTAGTAGCCAAGCATGACCACCTCGTAGGGAACCTGGGTCTGAAACGTCGCTGACAGGTCTGCAACCACACGCGTCAGGCCGTTTGCGTCGTCCATTGTCTGAACGCGCTGCTGGCCGCTCACATGCTGCGTCACGTACTGGACCAGCGACTGAAGCTGCCCGACAAGATCCTGTTTGGGCAGCGCGGGCAGCGCCGATGCCGACTCGTTGAGCGCCTGCACCATTTCCGTCGCGGTCCTCCAATCGGATGCGTACGCCGCGTCGAAAAGCGATGTGGCCGTTTCACCGATCTGAACGAGCGCCGCCGGTGGTCGATCGGCCATTCCAATCGAGGCCGGTGCTGGTGCTGAGGTGGCCTGTGAAGCCCGCGGAGGCGCAGACTGGCGGGAACAGCTGACAGACCCGATGGTGACGACAGCAAGAACGAGTGAGAGTGCGATCGCCGTCAATTCTCCGCATGCGGCAATCGATTTCGATCGGCGGCGAGCCATACGCGCCCCTTCGAAGCAGCTCTGGTGCGGCTGAACCGCGTCGCCTCGCCAGTCTGCTCTTCGTACTCTACACGCTGTGTCGTCACAAACCGCGTAAGGATTTGGGCTCTACTTCAGCGTGATCTGCCCCGCGCTGAATGTCTGTCCCGTGAGCTGACTCGTGATACTCACCGTGTAAGTCCCCGGCTTGAGCGCAGCGCCGGTCGTGTTGTCGACCGACTGCCAGTTGAACTGCCACGTCCAGCCGTTGGCCAGAGTGGGCGGCTGGAACGAACTCTTGCCCGGGTTACCGGGAGTGAAGATCACTGTTCCGGAAGCGCCCGTCATTGTGATCGTCGGGCCCGCGCTGGAACTGTTGACGGCCACGCCACCGAGCGTGAACCGCCACAGGAGGGGCACTGCGCTCCCCGCATTGAACGTCTTCCCGCCGGGCGGCGGCAGGTTTTGTACGCCGAGGAAGCCGTACTGTACCGTCACCGTGACGACGAATGAGCCGGTTGCCGTGTTTCCACGGCTGTCGGTGGATGAACAGTTGACCGTCGTCGTTCCAATCGCGAACGTGGATCCCGACGGCGGAGTACAGGACACCGGAAGGGATCCATTCACCAGATCCATCGCAGTCGCCGAGTAGGTGACGATCGCTCCCGACGCGCTCGTCGCCCCCACCACAGGTGCCGGCAGCGTGAGCACCGGCGGCGTCGTATCGACGATGTGCACGACAAAGGCGGTCGGCGTGGCCGCGTTTCCATGCACGTCCTTCGCGTTGCACGTCACCGTCGTGTTTCCAACCGGGAATGTCGACCCTGAAACCGGCGCGCAAACGACCGGATCCGTTCCGTCGACAGTGTCCGACGCCGTTGGCGTGGTCCAGGATGCTGGCGCACCTGCGGGACCAACGGCCTCCCTTGTGATGTCGCCCGGCGTGCCGGCGATGATCGGCTTCGTCGTGTCCACGACGTGCACGGCAAAGCTGGTCGCCGCGGCGGCGTTGCCGTGCGCATCCTGAGCCGTGCACGAGATGGTGGTGTTACCGAGCGCGAAATTGGAACCAGACGCGGGGGCGCACGCGACGACATCAGTTCCGTCGACGAGGTCAGTGGCCGTTGGCGTCGTGTAGGCCACCAACGCTCCTGACGCTCCGGAAGCCTCTGCTGTCACGTCCGCGTGAGCTGCGATCGTTGGTCCGGTCGTGTCCTTGACGACGATAGCAAAGGTCGACGTCGCCGTGTTGCCAGACTTGTCGGACGCGTTGCAAGCGATCGTCGTGCTGCCAATCGGAAAGAGGAGACCTGACACCGGTGCGCAGGTGACGGCAACAACACCGTCGACCGCATCGATCGCGATCGGGTTGACGTAGACCGCCACCGCGCCTTTGGGACCGGTCGCCTCGGCCACAACATCCGCGTGAGCGACAAACACCGGAGGCGTCATATCGGCTGTGATCGTGATGGGCATCCCCGGCGTGATGTTGTTCGCCTCGTTGAGCTCGGACACCTTCCGGCGATCGTCGGCGTAAAGGTAGACGAACCAGCTTCCTGGCGCCGTGGTCAGCGGAATGGTGAGCGTCTGCGGCGGGACGCTATCGGTCGTACCCGGCGTCGTCGGATCACTGAAGGGCTTCAATGGTTCCGTGAAATCGATGGAGCCGAGCAACGCCGCTTGCGACAAGTCGACCAGACCTGTCACCGGGTCGAGCGCGAGCGTCGAGTTTCCGGAGAGATAGAACCCGTACCGACGAGGACCAGCGTTCAGCGTGCCGTTATTGGGCACTGTGTAGCTCTGGGTTTGAATGGTCTGTCCAGCCTGGAGGCTGGCCGGCGAAACGCCGAGCGCACCTCCCACAACCAGGTCCGCACCTTTCAGCACCGGAGCGCAATTCGTGTCGCACCAGTAGTCCGAGACGGTGAGGCTCGCCGGATTCTGGGCCGGGTTGTACGGCGTCGTGATCTGGGCCAACGGCTTTTTCGGAATCGCCAGAAGCTTGACGACGGTGAATTCGGTCTCGGGCGGCTGTGCCTCCACGCCTTCGCCGATCCGGTAGCCGCCGGATGGAACCGCCGCGGCGGGCGCAGCGGAGGTCTGGGGTTTGCCCGGCTTCGGAGTGAAGACCGAATTATTGAGGATGTTCGTCGAATCGCTCGGGAAGCCGTTCTCGGCCGAGATGTTTTCTGCGGAGATATTTTCGGCCGAAATATTCTCGGCCGAGATGTTCACTGCACCCGTGTTCGCGATCACGGTCGCGTGATATTGCACGGTCGCTTTGCCGTTCGCATCGACGCACGCCCCCACTGACGACAGCCGGTAAATCACCATGTGGAAGTTGTAGTCGGCTGAATAGGCCAGGTCGATGTTGGGCAATGCGGTGTATGCCTTCGTGGGATCGCCGCTCGCCTGGATGACCCACGTCGTCTCCTGGATTCCCATGTTCTCGGCGGAAATGTTCTCCGCCGAGATGTTCTCTGCGGAAATATTTTCGGCCGAAATATTCTCTGCGGAGATGTTTTCTGCCGAGATGTTCTCCGCGGAGATGTTTTCAGCCGAAATGTTTTCGGCCGAGATGTTCAATGGATCGCTGACCGAGAGCGAAGCGCCGGCCGATCCGGCGCTGGGCTGCGCGCCGACGGGGTTAAAGGTAATGCCGTTGGTGGACGTGCCGTCGGTCACCTGCACGAAGATCGGCGCCGTTGTCGTCGCGTAGACGACGCGGGTGGTGCTGGAGAATGGATTCAGCGTCACCACGCCGATCCCGGAACCACCTTTGGCCAAGGGAGACGTCTTGGAGAATGATCCGGTCGACGTCGTGGTACCAGGCGGGTCGATGCTGAAGGTTACCGTTTTCGGGACGTTGGAGTTGTTCCAGACTTGCAACGGAAACGTGAGGAACGGCGCGTCGCCCGGCGACGGCGTCGTTTTGGCTGTCGTGGGCGCCGTCATCAATAGTCCGAGGCTCACCTTCGCCAGCAGCAAATCGCTGTTGCGAGAGCCGCCGACGTCGCACGCGGGCAATCCGCCAGTGCCCGGTGTCCAGGCGGTGAACCGGCTCAACTGATCGGTTGGTGGGACTCCGCTCTTGCTTGGCAGCAGCGCGGCTGGAGGCACAAGATTCCGGTTGTCGCTCGACGCCGTCAAGAAACCGACGTAGGGCACTTCCTGCGGAGACGAGGGGACCTTCCACGTTCCGTCAGCCTGTCGGATGAAGGAGGTCGCCGGCGTCAGCGCGTTGTAATCGCCCATGAAGCAGGTCGTGCCCGCGCCAGATTGTGGACGGCAATAGAAGTTGAGTCGCGGGACACAACCCGGTTCGAGCCCCGGAAGCGGCGGTTCGATTCCCGGGGGCCCCGCACAAGTGAGCGTTCCGTCTCCGTTGACGATCTCGTTCACGCGCGCGATGTCGTTCACGGTCTCCGCGCGCGGTTGAACCGTGTTGCCTGCCGCCTCCACCAACCGTGTTCCGGTGCGATACGGATAGCGCGAAATCTGAAAGCTTCTCCCTGCCACTGTGCCGTCCGCGTTCAGGAGAGCGCCGCGGAGGTCCATGATTCGATGGTATCCACCAATCCAGTTGTTAGCGGTCAGGGCCGACGTGCGTGATTCCCAGTACGTGACCATGCACGCTCCGGCAGTGCACGCGATCGACGGCATGAGCTGCGGGTGGGCGTTGTTGTTGTCGCGCCCGACATTCCAGAAATATCCCTGTCCGTCAGGCTCTGATGTGCGCGGACCAACGTCGAAAGCCGTTCTCGGACTCCACGTTGTGCCGCCGTCTGCGGAGGACGTGAGCATCACTCGCGGGCTGCCACCGGAACTGCAAGCCAGCGGCGCTCCGGTCGTCGCGCTGGCGCATTCCTGGAACACGACGAAAATCGTTCCGTTCCCGGAAACCGCGGCTGCGGGAAATCCATTCGAGCGCGGCGAGATGTTCTGTTCGGACGCCTGCAGCGCAGAAATGCTCGAGGCGTCGACCTTGATGTTCCCCTGATCGTATGCGCCAAAGGCCGGCTTCCCGAGGATCGACGACGGCTTTGTCCAGCTGCCACCGCTCGAGCGTGTCACGAAGAAGATGCTCGGGCTCGAGCCAAACCCGCGCCAGAACGCGAACACCTGGCCGCCCGGCGTCGACACCAGCCATGTTCCCGAGTTCTGGTTCGTGCTCTGGTTGATCTTGTCGGTGGTGAATGTCACACCGCCGTCGCTCGATCGCGCGACGAACAACTGGCTCTGAAACTTGTTGCCCCCAGGATTGCCGTTGAACAGCGTGTACGACACGTACAGCTGATATCCCACCGGGCTGGACGGATCGAGGACCGCGATCGCATGAGGTTTGTCGTGCAGCGTTCCGAAACTCGCGTTGTTGCCCGACGCGAGCGTCGTGAAGCCCTGGAATGTCAGGCCATGCCTCGTCGGCTCATCGGGGATGTTCAAGTCGCGGAAACGCCCGTCGACGATCCAGTTGACGCTCCCTCGGTTGAACGCCATGAAGACGACGTGGAAGTCGCCGTTTGGCGCCGCGACCACAACCGGGTCCGAAGACGCCGTTGCGACCTGCGAGTAGGGAGCAGTGAGTCCGGCGGGGCTGGCGTCCCACGGCGCGCCAGGCATGAAGAAGGGAGTGCCGGTCGCACCGCCGTTGGTTGACCAGGTGAGGCGGATCCACGCATCGCTGCCCGCCCATGCTTTCGGGCGACGCTCTTCCTCGTCGTCCCCGGTTTCCGGGCGGCGTGGCAAGTGGATCAGTTTGGCGAGGGTGCCGAGCACGCGCGTCCAGCCGTTCAACGCGACGGTGTCGCCGAGTCCCACGTCGCTGAAGCTGTCGACAGCGGAGTAGTCAATGAAGGCCGTGAGGATCCGGTTAGGATTGAGCGACGAGGGCGCAAGGCTCCCTTCCACCTGCCGCTGAAGAAAGATGTCTCCATAGCGCCACGCATCGGCCCAGCGGGGATCGTTGCGGCAGTTCGGATCCGCACCTGGATCGCACGGCGTCCAGACCGGCATCACGTTGACGCTCTCGGTGACCTGCTGAGCGTCGATACCGATCGACATCGCAAGCGCAATCAGGGTCACAAAGAGGGCTCGACGCATTTTCTTGGGCCTTTGGGAAGAGTGCCGAACCGGCGGAGACCAGACCTACGCAGTGGCTCGCCGGGATGTCCTACTCTACCGCCAAACTGAGCAATAACGCCAAGGTGAACGCAAATGCGCCAATCTGTTCTCTCAGAAAGGGAGCCGGACAGACATGCTATGATTCCTGCACCCTTTCAGCAGCAATTCTGATGTTTTGCGCCCGATGCGGCTCCCGGCTCCCGGGAGATTCCGACCACTGTCCGCAGTGCTCCGGAGGGATCGAACATACCGGACTTGCCAACGGGACCGCTCTTCGCAGCGGTGAGTCCGATGGCGATGCCCCGACCTCCCTTGGCGCCATTCCGGCAATGGCTCAGCTCGCGGAGACCGGACCGCTGGAGGCAGGAGCGGCGTTCGGCCCCCGATACCACGTCATTCGACTCCTCGGGATCGGCGGAATGGGCGCGGTGTATCAGGCCTGGGACTCGGAGCTCGGCGTCGCCGTCGCGATCAAGGTGATTCGTCCCGAGGTGACCGCGGATCCGCTGATGGCCGCGGACGTCGAGCGGCGCTTCAAGCGCGAGCTGGTTCTGGCGCGCCAGGTCACCCACAAGAACGTGGTCAGGATTCACGACCTGGGAGAGATCAACGGCATCAAGTACATCACGATGCCGTACGTCGAGGGCGCCGATCTCGCCACGACGCTGCGGCACGCCGGTCAGTTGACGCCGTCGCGGGCGCTGCGCATCGCGCGCGGCATCGTCGCCGGGCTGGTTGCGGCCCATAAAGCCGGCGTCGTTCACCGCGATCTCAAGCCGGCCAACATCATGATCGACAGCGGCGGTGAGGCCGTGATCATGGATTTCGGCATCGCTCATTCCACGAGCGGACCAGTTGTCGCGCCGGAAGCGCTCGACACAGTAGCGACGGTGGGCGTCCCCACGGCGAGCACGCTCCCATCGTCGAAGAGGCGCGGCGCTCTGCCTTCGGCCACAGCAGCGACGATGGTCGGGACCGTGGTCGGCACGATCGAGTACATGGCGCCCGAGCAGATCAAGGGCGCCACCGTCGACCAGCGCGCCGACATCTACGCGTTCGGCCTGATCCTGTACGACATGCTGGCCGGGCGGCGCCGCGGGTCGCAGGACGTCAGCAGCCTGGCCGATCTCCAAACGCGGATTGTCAAGTCTCCGCCTCCCGTGCGGACGGTTGCCGCAGACGTCCCCGAGCCGCTCTCGCGCGTGATCGCCCGCTGCCTCGAGGTGGATCCCGCCGCGCGGTTTCAAACATCTGAGGACGTGCAGGCCGAGCTCGAGCGCCTGGACGAGCGGGGGCACCTGCGACCCGTGCGTCGTTCAATCAGCATGCGCGTCGCAACGCTGGGCGTCACGCTTGCACTCGTGTTGATTGGTGCCGGCTGGTGGTACACGCCGCGATCGATTCCCGAGAAGGAGCATCAACCCGTCTCGCTGCTGATCGCCGACTTCCAGAATCGCACGCAGGACCCGTCGCTCGACGGTTCTCTTGAACCCGCGCTCGGGCTCTCGATCGAAGGCGCGTCGTTCATCACCACCTACCGGCGCGATCAGGCGCGTGATCTCGCCGTGCAAATCAAGGCCGGCACCAGGTTGGATGATGCGGCGGCACTTCTGGTGGCGAGGCGCGAAGGCATCAAGGTTGTGCTGACGGGGGTGGTGGAATCGAAGGGTTCTGGATACACGATTGCGGTTCGGGCCATCGATACCGCCAACGCGCAGCCGCTTGGATCGGCGACCGGGTCGGCAGCCGGCAAGGAAGACCTGCTGAAGGCGCTCGGGCCGATCACCGCTAGAATCCGCGCAGTCCTCGGCGACAAGACGCCCGACAGCGAGAAGCTCGCGGCGTCCGAAACCGTGACCGCCTCGTCTTTCGAGGCGCTCCGGGCATACGAGCGCGGGCAGGATCTCGCGCGGGGCAACAAGCTCGAGGACGCGCTGGCGGCGTACCGGCAGGCCATCGATCTCGATCCCGGCATGGGGCGCGCTTACGCTGGCATGGCGGTCGTCTACGACGATCTCAAAGACGAGGCGAAGACCAAAACCGCGTACGAGGAAGCGCTCAAGCGCGTCGACCGCATGACCGAGCGCGAGAAGTACCGGACGCTCGGGACGTACTACCTCCTGGTTGCGCGCAACTACGACAAGGCCATCGAGAACTACCAGACGCTGCTCCAGCGTTACCCCGCCGATAGCGCGGCGCACGGAAATCTGGGAATGTCGTACATGCTGACCGGCGACCCCGAGCGTGCGGTCAAGGAAGCGCGCGAGGTGCTGAAGATCTATCCGAAGAACCTGAAGCAGCGACGCAACCTCGCGCTGTACCTCATGTACTCCGGCGATTTCAAGAGCGCGATCGACGAGGGTTCGCACACAATCGCCGAGACGCCAGCCTATGCCATCGGCTATCTGCCGGTCGCGCTGTCGATGCTCGCCAGCGGCGACGTGAACGGCGCGGTGAAGACGTACGACAGTCTCGAGGCGAGCGGCCCGCTGGGGGCGCAGCTGGCTCTCCTCGGCCGTACCGACATGGCGATGTACCGAGGGCGGTACACGGACGCGCAGCGACTCGTCGCCGGCGCGAGCCAGTCCAACTGGCGGAACGCAGCGGAGTTTGCGCAGGTACTGGTGGCCGACGCTCAGATCGCGCTCGCGCTCGGACAGAAGGGGCGCGCCGCGGAAACGGCGGCGAAGGCGGTCGCTTCGAGCACGCACGAGAGTGTGCTGTTTCCAGCCGCGCTCGTCCTGATCGACACCGGGCGGGTGGCCGATGCTCGAAGGGTCGCGCAAACGCTCGACGGCATGCTCCAGGCGCAAACGAGCGCCTACGCCCGGGTGATCGGCGCCGAGATCGCCGCACAGGACGGGAGGTACTCCGACGCCATCGAAGAGCTCCGTGAGAGCATCAAACGGCACGACACCTGGTTTGCCCGCATGCTGCTCGGCCGCGTCTACGTGGACGCGAAGCACTTTCCCGAAGCCATGTCGGAGTTCGAGCTCGCGCTCAAGCGACGAGGCGAAGCGACCGACGCGTTTTTCTCCGACCAGCCCACGCTGCGCTACCTGCCGCCGGTCTACTACTGGCTCGCCCGCTCGCAGGAAGCCATGGGTGTCAGCGACGCGCGCAAGAACTACGAGCAGTACGTGTCGCTGCGCGCCGACGCTGGTCCTGCGGATCCGCTCGTCGCCGACGCTCGAGCGCGCCTCGCCAAGAGCCCCCGCTAACACGACAACTCATCCGCCTTCTTCGTTCCTCGCCATAACGTCACAACATGGGCGTGCAGCTCCTTGATTCACGTGCATGCGGATGGCGCCTGTAGTCCAACGCGCTCACTGTATTGTCGAGCCGCTCAAAATACCGAGGAGCGTTACGAGGTATTTCGTTTGAGCGGGTCGAGGCTCGGGTAGGATCTGCCGAAGTGGGCGGTCAATCGGGAATGTTGATCAGAAGGAGGTAATGATCATGCTCGCTCAAGTTTGCACGCTGCTTCTGTTACTACTCCCGCTCCCATTTGCGCATGCGTTGGCAGACGACTACGACGACACCGTCAAAGTGTTCCACGATGCGGGTAAAAGCGGGACATTCTTCTCCAAGAGCTACGGCTACGCCGTGTTTCCCACCATTGGCAAAGGCGGCCTCATCGTCGGCGGTGCGCACGGATCGGGCCGCGTATACGAGAAGGGCACGTACGTCGGCGACTCGTCGATGACCCATGTCAGCGTGGGCCTGCAGGCCGGCGGCGAGGCCTACAGCGAGATCATCTTTTTCCAGGACAAGCGCGCGTTCGACGAATTCACGAGTGGCAATTTCGAATTCAGCGCGCAGGCCCAGGCAGTCGCGATCACGGCCGGCGCGTCGGCGCAGACCTCGACCGCCGGGTCGAGCGCAGGTGCGAGCGGCGGCAAGAAGGACGCGAAGACGGCTGGCGGCTATTACAAGGGCATGGCGGTCTTCACAGTTGCCAAGGGTGGCGCCATGTTCGAGGTGAGTATCGGCGGGCAGAAGTTCAGCTACAAGAAGAAGTAGCTTATTCAGCTCCTCGGGAGCGCGCCGGTGGACCCGCCCAGCCCTTGCAGGTCCGGCACGCTGGCGAGGGCCAGGTCAGCGGAGATGGAATAGGCCGCCTTGATGGCCTGGTCGAGACGGTCTCGCTCGTCCTTCACCGGCTGGTGTCGATGCGTCGGGAGCGAGTCGATGAGATTGTCGAGCAGCGCGCGCAGGCGGCGCGCGATCTGGACGTTGCTGGCGCCGTAATGCCGGATCTCAGTGCACCCGATGTGGACGAAGTCCTCCCAGTTCGGTGTGCGGTAGATGACGCGCGCGTGGCCCAGGCCGTCGGCCAGCACTTCTCCGCGTAGCCGCCGCTTACCGACATACCGCAGCAGCCGGTGAATCTGATCGAGGGCGAGTACGCCCGTGGTGGGGTCGTTGATGGCCGGCGACAGCGCCTTCAGCCCGATGTCCACGAGGATGCGGAAGGCGAACAGCGGGTCCTGCTCGATCGTCCGTTCCGGACCGAACGCCACCGAATCGCGCAGCTTGGAATCATCGATGGCCATGGCGCCGCCGTACAGAACGAACAACGGCTCGTCGGTGGCGAGAAAATCGCCCACGTAGGGCACGAGCTCCACCGTGCCCCGCGTTCGGCGCGCCTCCCGCATTACGGCGTCGAGATCGACGGCCAGAATGGTTTCTGATGGACCGACATGCGTGACGAGCCGGCGGGGCGTCTCCGGCAGGTTGGCAAACCTGGACGCTTCGTCGCCATCGTCGCCGATCGTATCGGGATACACCGCGGCGATGACGCCTATGCCTTCACTGCCCACCCGCGCCAGGATCGTTCCGGGCCGCAACAGGCGGGCGGCGTAGTCGATCAGGAACAAGAACACGACCACGGTCGCGACACCCAGCACCGCCGTGAGCAGGGTTACGAGTTGGTGGACGTGGTCTTGAATCCGATTGAGCGCCATCCCGGAAAACATCAGCGCGAAGACGAACAGGCCCACGCTGTATCGCACGACGTTGTCGCGCAGGAGGGTGGTGGCGATGATGCGCGGAGTGAGCTGGCCGCCGGCGATCTGGATCGCGACCAGCAGCGAACCGAACGTGAAAATGATAAATGAGCTCGTCAGCGTGATGACGGTCTGGAACAGCGTCCTCGCGCCGTCCACATCGAGGCCGATCAAGTCCCACGGGATCCAATTGTCGAGGAACCTGAGCACGGGTACCGTGATCATGACCGCGACGATGGCGAAGAACGGCACGATCCACAGGGCGGAACGCGCGTAACTCGTCAGCCGGAACAACCGGCTCCACGTTATTTTGTGGAGCAGATGGCGCCTGGCTTCGCGCCAGTTCTTTCGAGCGTTCGACAGTACTTCGGCCCATGTCTGTCGCGTGGGCTCGGGCTCCGGACCGGCCGGGGACGCCATAGTCGGGACTGTACCTCGTTTCCGAGAGACGTCAGCGAATGAACGCCGTGTACACAAAGTGCTTCAAGGGTCCGCGGCGGACCCGACCACGGTGGTCGCCGCAAAGCTCGTCGGCGAAGGTCATATCGAGATCACCGCGGAAGATCGCCTCTGTGTTCCCGGCCATTTCGGTGATAATCGGCTGGGGACGGCACCCACCCCTGGCGTCATGGCCTTGCCGGGCTTACGGTGACCTGACCTGACCAACGTGGAGGATTAGCGAAATGATGGGACAACTTAGCGCTCGCTTTATTGGTATCGCAATGCTCTGCCTGGCAGTCGCGCCGATTTCAGGACAGACCAAGGTCGAACAGGCGGGCAATATCTCGAAATCAGCCACTATCGTGGCGATCGACCACACCAATCGGATTGTCACGTTGAAGGACGCCGCCGGCAGCCTCGAGGATTTTGAGTGCGGCCCGGAGATCAAACGCTTCGACGAGCTGAAGGTCGGCGATTCCGTGACGTTTTCGTATCACGCCGCCGTCGTCTATGAAGTAGTCAAGGCAGGAACAACGGCTCCGGTTCCAGGGGGCGCGTCGATGGTCCGTGGGCAGGGAACTAAACCGAGCGGGGCAATCACGCAGCAACACCACGCCACTGTCACCATCGAAGCCATCAATCCCGCAATTCCGTCGATCAAGGTGAAGACCGCCGATGGGCACTCGATGTCTGCGACCATCGAGGACAAGAAGAACCTCGAAGGCCTGAAAGTCGGCGACAAGGTCATGGTGACGTTCACCGAAGCCCTGATGGTCACGGTCGAGGCGCCGAAGAAGTAGTCGACGACGACGCTGGCGAAGGCATGGTCGTGACTGAGGCTTTTGACGTTGACGCCTCTCGTGGGCGGTAACGCGGCGGCGCCGGACCTCCGCGGTCTCAACGCAGGCCGGACCAAGATTGTCGCGACCGTCGGCCCGGCTTCGTCCGCGCCGGACGTGCTGCGCCGTCTGATTGAAGCGGGCGTCAGCGTCTTTCGTCTCAATTTCTCTCACGGCACACACGAGACGCACGGCGCCGTCGTGTCGCATATCAGGGCCGCCAGCCGGGAAATGGGACGTGAGATCGGGATCCTGCAGGACCTGTGCGGGCCGAAAATGCGGCTCGGGTCGCTGCCCGGCGATGTCGTCGACTGCGCCCTGCGTGAGGAGTACACGCTCGTCTCGCAACCCACCAACTCGGCCCGCGAGCTCACGTGCTCGTACTCGCGATTGCCGGACGACCTCAAAGTGGGCGAAACGGTGCTGTTCGCCGACGGCGCCGTCGCCATGGTCGTGACCGAGTGCACGCCCGGCCGAGCCCGACTGAAAGTGACGCTGGCGGGCCGGCTGCGTTCGCGTCAGGGCGTGAACCTGCCGGGCTCCGACCTCGCCGTCGACTCTCTGACCGACAAGGATCTGCAGGATCTGGACTGGACCGCGCGCCACAGTGAGGACATCGACTTCGTCGGCCTGTCGTTCGTGCGCACGCCGCAGGACGTCGCCCGCCTGCGCCGCGAACTGCAGGCACGAAAATGCCGCGCGCGGATCGTCGTGAAAATCGAGAAGCCGCAAGCTGTTCAGCAGCTCGACGCGATCATCGCGGTCACCGACGCCGTGATGGTGGCTCGCGGCGACCTGGGGGTTGAAATGGACGTGCAGCGCGTGCCGGCCATTCAAAAGCGAATCATCGCGCTGTGCAACGCGGCCCACCGTCCGGTCATCACCGCCACGCAGATGCTCAACAGTATGGAGCATTCCAGCCGGCCCACCAGAGCAGAAGCCAGCGATGTGTTCAACGCCGTGATCGACGGCACCGACGCGGTGATGCTGTCAGGCGAGAGTGCGGTGGGCGAGTACCCTGTGGAAGCCGTCCAGACCATGCGCGGCATCTGCACTGAGGCCGAGAGCTACCTGAAAACCGATCGCCCCGCGCCTGACGGCTCTCCGTCTCTGGCCACGCTCATCGATTCGATGACCGAGGCTGGTGTCGACGCGGCAACGCTGGCGGCGCGGCAACTCGATGCGGCGTTGATCCTCGTCGCCGACGATTCGGGCCGTTCGGCGCTCGCGCTCAGCAATCGCCGGCCAGGCGCGGCGATTCTGGCGCTGACGAGCACCGAAGAAGCGGCTCGCCTGTTGACGCTCTGCTGGGGCGTCGCGCCGGTGCGGCTGCCCGAGGCGTCTTCTGCCGAGGGCGTGCTGGCCTTTGGCGTCGACCTGGCGAAGGCGAACGGATTGTTGCGGAGCGGCCAGCATGCGGTCCTGCTTCGCGGCCGCACCGCTGAACGGGAACACGCCGTCACGGTCATGGCGGCGCAAATCCCGTGAGTCGGGGTGCGAGATGCCAGATGTCCCGCGCGTATTCCGCGATCGTTCGAGTCCATCGGCGTAGCCCTGCGAGCGGTCCCACACCAGTTCGAGGATTGCTCGACTGCGACGGGCGCTTCACCCCCGGCGCCATGTCCTCGGGGAGTCCGTCAGATCCGCACAATCTCCGAGCGGCGAACTCGACGCGCTTGAAAGACCACTTCCCATGCGCCGTGCAGTATCGTTCCATGGTCGCCTCGCAGCGGTTCGGCCGGAGCGCTTCCGCATAAACCAGGATCGGGCGGTTGAACTCGAAAACAGATATTGTTCACGACGTCGGACCGTACCGGATCGTCACGCCCCTTGGTGAAGGCAGCGGGGGCACCGTGTACCGGGCGTGGGACCCCCGGCTTGCGCGCGAAGTGGCGCTCAAGATCCTGCACCAGCGGCCCGGGGGAGATGCGAAGCGCGCCCACCGATTCACCGCGGAGGCGCGCGCCGCGAGTGCGCTGAACCACCCGAACATCGTCACGGTGCTCGATGCCGCCTTCGACACCAGCGCACCCTACATCGTCTCGGAGCTGATCGACGGGCGAACGCTGCGAGAAGAGATCGGCAGCAGCCCACTCCCGCCGAAGCGCCTTCTCGATCTTGCGACCCAGATCGCCGACGGATTGAGCGCGGCGCACGACGCCGGCATCGTCCACCGCGACTTGAAGCCCGAGAACATCATGATCACGCGGAGCGGGCGCGTGAAGATTGTCGACTTCGGCCTCGCGTCTCCGGCCGGCTTCGAGCTCGAAAGCGAATCTCGCATCCGGGATGATTCGCAGACGCGAACCGACCTCGGGCTCCGAGCCGGCACGATTCCGTACATGAGTCCCGAGCAGGCGCGCGGGGGCGCCAGCGACTACCGGTCCGACCAGTTCTCGCTCGGCCTGATCCTCTTCGAGATGGCGGTCGGTCGTCCGGCGTTCCGGCGCGATACGCCGGCCGCGACGCTGGACGCGATTATCAACGACGAACTGCCACAGCCGTCCGCGCTCGACGCGCGAATGCCGCCACTGTTTCGATGGATTGTCGAGCGGTGTCTGGCCAAGGAGCGCGCCGAGCGGTATGCGTCCACGACCGATCTCCACCGCGATCTCCGCACGCTGCGCGATCGATTCGGCGAACTGGCGTCTCGGGCGCAGGCACTGCCGTTGCCGGCACCCCGGCCCTGGTGGAAGCGCAGCCTCTTTGCGCCGGCCGTGCTGGCGGCGTTCGTGGCGGGAGCCGTTCTCACGGTGATGATCGCCGCGCCGGCGGAGCGAGATCCCAACGAGTTGAAATTCACGCCCTTCACCACGGACCCTGGATACCAGGGGTTCCCGGCGTGGTCACCGGACGGTCAGACCATCGCCTACGCGGCCGACATCAACGACACGCTGCAGATTTTCACGCGCCGGGTGTCGTCGCAGGCCGCGGCACAGATCACGCAAGCCCCGTACGACTGCAGGTATCCGTTCTGGTCGCCGGACGGGAACCGGATCTACTACGTGTCGCTGGCTCGTGACCGGGACAGCATCTGGTCGGTGGGCGCCGCAGGCGGAACGCCGCAGGTGGTCGTCGAGAACGCAAGCCGCGGAGCGATCACGCCCGACGGCCGCACCATCGCGTTTTTTCGCGACGAGCAGCCGGGGGATATCGTCGGCGCCTCGGCGCTGTGGCTGCGGACGTCGAGCGGCGCCGAGACTCGATACGCACCGTTCGGTGCTCAGCGCTTTGTCGAGGGCGCTCTCGCGTTCTCGCCTGACGGCGCGACGCTCGGCATCAGCGCCGTGCCACGATCAATCAACCTGCAGGCGGAGGAGCGCGGCTGGCGATTCTGGGTCGTCCCGATGTCCGGCGCTCAGCCGTATCGCCGCTTCCAGTGGTGGTCGGATGTCGTGCCGCGCGTCACCAGCTTCGCCTGGCTGCCTGACAGCCGACACCTCGTGCTCGGCGTGACGTCGTTGTCGACGCCGGGTTCACATCTCTGGACCGCTGACATCCAGCGGGATCGGGCTGCGTCGCTCACGGGAGGCCCTGGCAGCGAATCCTATCCTTCGTCGTCACCTGACGGGACGCAGATTGTCTTTGCGACCGGCGAGCCCGACTATGACGTCGTGGAGACGTCGCTGACCGGAGGTGTCACGCGCCCGCTGCTGGCCACCGCGCGGAACGAATCCGACCCGGTCTGGTCGCCGCGCGGCGACAGCTTCGCCTACGTCACCGATCGCAGCGGGCAGGACGAAATCTGGCTGCGAAGCAGCGACCGCAGCACGAGCGATCGCCCTGTGATCACGCAACGCGACTTCGGCGACGATCGGACGATCATGCTCGGCTCGCCCACGTTCTCGCCCGACGGCCAGCGGATCGCGTACCAGCGCAACGCGAGCAAACCGATCTGGCCCCTCAGGATCTGGATTTCGCAGACCGCCGGTGGGCCACCCGTTCCACTCGTGCCCCCCTCGCACGACGGCTACCAGGGCGCACCGACCTGGTCTCCCGACGGCCAATGGATCGCGTACACGGAGTGGACCGACCGGCGATGGGCGCTGGCGAAGGTGCGCGTCGGAAGCGGCGACGAGCCGATCGTGCTTCGCACGGACGGCATTCCGAACGCGAGCCCGTCGTGGTCACCGAACGACGACTGGATCACCTGGGAAACAGCTGAGGGATTCGTCCTCGTGTCCCCGGACGGCAAGCGAC
>DASXGC010000055.1:0-8153 GCA_036489235.1 Vicinamibacterales bacterium | reverse complement strand
GCCATAGCTGACGAGGCCATCGCGCGCGAGCCGAAACGCGCCGGCGCTGTAGGTCCCAATCCACAGGTTGCGATCAGGATCTTCGACGAGCGCGATGATCCGGCTCTCGGTAAATCCGTGCGCCGACTCGTAGCGCGAGATGCGAGCGCCGTCGAAGGTCACGAGCGCGCCGGCCATTGTGCCGATCCAGATCACGCCGGTCGATCCACCGAGGAGCGCGCCCACCGGTCCGACTGAATCGACGACGATGGCCGTTCCGGGCACCGGGTCGATGGCGCCTTCGTTGCCTGAGTGACGCAGCGTCAAGGTGAACGATCCGCGAGCGGCTGCCGCCATCGGCGGCGGCCGAAACGCGAGCAGGCCTTTTGTGCCGCCGGCCCAGATCCGTCCGCTCGAATCCTCGGCGATGGCCTGCACGATTCCCGCTTCATCGATCCCGGTGTAGGCGAGATAGTCGCCGGCCGGAGTGCGGCACAGTAGCGCGCGACCGGTGACGATCCAGAGGCTGCCGTCACGGCCGGTGAGGAGCCGAAGGATGCTCGACCCGGCGCCGGCGGGCAGCTGCTCGCGGTGGGGCGCCGGCGACGAGGCGCGACCATCGATCCAAAACAGGCCGTCATCGGTGCCGGCCCACACCCGCCCTTTTCGGTCGAGTTGCACCGCGTTCACGCGATTCGGCAGGAACCCCTCGCTCAACGGAATCGTCGTGAAGCGCGCGCGGTCGGTGTCGAATCTCGACAGGCCGCCACCGTTGGGCGCGATCCAATAGGTGCCGGGTGATCCTTCGATGATGTCGTTGACCGATTGATTTGGCAGGCCATCGTCGACCGTGTAGCGTGTGAAGCGATCGCCGTCGAAGCGCGCGAGGCCCTCAACGGTGCAAAACCACAGGAAGCCGCGAGAATCGCGCAAGATCGACTTGACACGATCGTGCGGCAGGCCGTCGGCGGTGCGATAGTTCCGCAGCGGCAGCCGTTCAGCGGCCGGCCGCGGTTGGGCGGTGAGCGCGATCACCACGACCGCCATCAGGGAGCGGCGCGTCATGGCGCGTATCATGCCCGACTTTCAACGATCCGCAGGATCGTTTTTCGAAGAGGACAGACGTCAGTCTTCGATGATTCCCACGATCCGATCGCGTTCGCGTTGAGCACGAAAATCGCGACTGGCGATACGTCGCGGGCTGAAGCCCATGTCGGACGCGAGGCTCTCGATGGACGACACGATCAGCTTGAGCAGCCGCGGATGTGCGCCTTCGCTGCGGAACTTCGATTCGTTCTCGCACAGCGCCATCAACTGCTGCCATTGTTTGTCGAGCGGGGTGAACCTGGGCACGGCAAGGCGATCGTACCGCAGCAAGGACGATCCTGCGACCGAACTCGTTCCGGCTGAGCTCGGATTATGTGGGCGCCACTTCCGACGCCAGTGCGTTGTAGATGCGGTCGGTCAGCTCGCGCAAGTGGGAGAGCTTCTTGTTGCTGATGTCCTTGTTCGTCGACGCCAGCCCTTCGGGGTCGATGCCCCGGCTCTGGATGATTGCCGCCGCAATAATCGCCTTTGCCTGAATCTGTCCGTCGGTCATGATGTCTCCTGCACCTGGTTAGCTCTCATCATCCTATCCGGACACGTAACTTCCGGCCCGCTGGACCAGTCAAACAAGAGATGAAGGCCGTCCACTGCTGTCTCCTGGCGCTGACCATCGGCGCTACGGCCTGCGCCTCGAACCCGAACCCTTCCGGCCCGGCAAGCGCCCATGCCGTCGATCCGCGTGCCGCGGCGCACCTGCTGAATCGTCTGTCCTTCGGCCCGCGGCCGGACAGCATCGAGCGCGTGCAGGCGATCGGGCTCCAGGCCTACATCGAGCTCCAGCTCCATCCCGATCGCATCGCTGATGCCGATCTGGATCGTCGACTTGCCGATCTCAAGGCACTCCAAATCTCGCCACGTGCGTTTGCGGCCGACTACTACCAGCCGATGAACGTGGCGCGTCAGGAGTTCACCGACACCCAGAAGCTGAGAGCCGGCGGTCCGCCGCTGCGCTACCTCCGCTGGCATCTGCAGCCGATCGCGGCGATGACGCTTCCGGGCGACAAACCGATCAACGCCATCCAGCAGGCGGCCGTCACCCAGGAAGAGATCCGGTTCCAGCGCGAGAACCAGGACGTGTTCGATCAGCTCCAGGCGCAGAAGCTGCTGCGCGCGGTCTACAGCGAACGGCAGCTCCAGGAAGTCCTCGTGGACTTCTGGTTCAACCACTTCAACGTTGACGCGCGGAAGATCGAGGATCGTCCCGTGGTCGTCGAATACGAGCGCGACGTGATTCGTCCCCGCGTGCTCGGGCGCTTTCGCGATCTGCTCGGCGCGACCGCCCACAGCCCGGCGATGCTGTTCTATCTCGACAACTGGATGAGCGCCGGGACCGGGCGCGGCGTCAACGAGAACTACGGCCGCGAGCTGCTCGAACTGCACACGCTCGGCGTCGATGGCGGCTACACCCAGCGCGATGTCGCCGAGGTCGCGCGCGCATTTACCGGCTGGACGCTGCGCAATCCCCACGACGGCTCCGGCTTCTTCTTCGACATGAAGAAGCACGATCACAACGCCAAGCGCGTCCTTGGCCACACCATCAAGGCCGGGCGCGGAGTCGAGGACGGCGAGCAGGTGCTCGACATCCTCGCGAAGCATCCGTCGACGGCTCATTTCATCGCCGCCAGGCTGGTGCAGCATTTCGTGGCCGACGATCCGCCGCCTGCGCTGGTCGATCGCGTGGCCAAGACGTTTCGCAAGACCGACGGCGATCTCCGCGAGGTGATGCGCACGATCCTGACGTCGCGCGAGTTCCTCGACCAGTCCGACTACCGCGCCAAGGTGAAATCGCCGTTCGAGTACGTCGCCAGCGCGCTGCGCGCGACCAACGCTTCCATCACCAACCCGCGCAGCTTCGTCGGCACGATTTCGAACATCGGCGAGCCGCTCTACCAGTGTCAGCCGCCGACCGGCTACGACGACCTCTCCCGCGTCTGGATCAACACCGGCACGCTGGTCAGCCGGCTCAATTTCGCGCAGTCGTTGACTGCCAACGGCGCCAATGCGGCCAAAGTGGACCTGCCTCACACGGACGAGGATCTCGGCCGGTTCGCGCAGGCCGTCCTCGGCGGCGATCTGTCCACACGAACGCAGGAGGCGCTGGTCGCCAAAATGTCGCTGACGCTGAGGACGGCGATTGTCCTCGGCTCGCCGGAATTCCAGCATCGCTAAGCGCGGTCTTCGGGTATAGGTAGAGCATGACCTGGTTGCTCTACGCCTGCATCTCCGCCGTCGCAGCGGCGTTCACCGCTATCCTCGCGAAAGTCGGCGTCGAAGGCGTGCCCTCCACGCTCGCGACCGCGATCCGGACGGTCGTCGTCGTGATTTTTGCCTGGATGATGGTGCTGGGCCTGAACGAGCAGCGTGCGTTGACGACGATCTCGCGCAGGTCGGTACTGTTTCTTGTCCTGTCCGCGCTCGCTACCGGCGTGTCGTGGCTGGCGTACTTCCGCGCGCTGCAGCTCGGACCGGCGTCACGGGTCGCGCCCATCGACAAGTTGAGCCTGCCGTTGACGATTGTTCTCGCCGCACTGTTTCTCGGCGAGCCGATCGGACCGCGTACCGCGTTCGGCGTCGCGCTGATGACCGCCGGCGCCCTGCTGACGATCAGCTGACGCCAGGCGGCAGTGTCGGCCAGCTGTAACTCGGACCGTTGCCGTAGTGTCCGATCGTCAGCGTCAAGCGTTTCGTCGAAGGCGGCTCGCCATAGACGATCGCCCAACCGAGCTGTCCGTCTGCGCGAGCGACGGCATTCAGCAGATCGAGCACCGTCCCTTGACCGAGCTGCACGGTGAACTGACGCGCTCGAGCGATCGCGACACCTTCGAAGGGCGGATGGCCGGCGTCCGGGTACAGCAGCAGCGCGACGCGGTTGAAGGCCTCGACTTCGTCGATGTCGCGCCAGTCGATCGCGCGTACCGGAAGATTCAGCGCACCGCGCGAGGCCGCCCACGCTGGACGCGTCCGAATCACCAGTACGCCAGCCAGATCCCGCCACTCGTATCGCGGGTCCATCCTGACAAAACCGTCCAGTGCTTCACGTAACGTGTGTGCCACGACGTCGTGGGCTTCGACCGGCGCCCCTGTTGTCCGGCGCGGAGCGGCCGCGTCGGCTTCGAATCCAAACGGAATCGCGCCGACTCGAGCCAGGCGCGACAACAGCCCGAACTCGCTGGCGTCGCTTGGCGCCACCAGATCGCCAGCAGGCGCGTAAATCGTATGGGTGGCCGTAGCGAGCGGCACGTCCAGCGGCAGGCCCTGAGGCGCGATTGCAGCGACCGTGCCGGCGAGCGCCGCGAGAATGGTAGGCCATCTCATCGTCAAGGGCAGCGAGGCTGACCACAGTGTAGCGGTTCTGTTAGGCTCATCCTGTTTTCCGAAAGGAGCAGCATCGTGACGAACGCAGCCAGCGGCTCGAAACCATCGGCGGTGGTCTCCCGGCGAGCACTCTTGGCATGTCTCGCGATTGTCTGGTCGTCCGGCGCCGGCCGTGAACCGGGACGCGGTTCGGTGGTCTCGGCGCAGGAGACGAAGCCGACGTGCGCCGGTTGTCCGGCGACCTACATCGCCAGCGATGAAGTGAAGGCGTTCGTCGCACGCGGCATCGCGCGCGGTGGCGTCGTCGCCGATCAGCAGATGCGCGCCGTCAACGTCGGCAAGTCCAATGTCGACGTCGGCCTGGTGTACAGGGGAAAGCTGGCGGCGCCGGCGGATCAGTCGGCGGCGGAGCACGACCTGGTCAGCGAGGTCTATCACGTCATCGATGGCTCCGGTACCCTGGTCACCGGTCCGGAGCTGGTCAACCCGATACGCCGGCCCGCCGAAAACGAAAATGTCCGGCTTCTGAACGGGCCGGGCAACAATGCCGCTTCTATTCGCAACGGCGTCACGTATCAGCTCAAACCTGGCGACGTGATCGTCATCCCGGCAGGTACTGGACACTGGTTCACGCGAATCGACGATCACATCACCTATCTGATGGTGCGAATCGATCCCGACAAGGTCACCCCGCTCAAGGATGAAGCGTCGGCGAAGGCCGACCTTCGCGGAAAGTAGAGAAGAGGACGCATGAACAGGAAAATTGCTCTCCCCTGCGCCGCGGTGCTGATCGTCGCGCTGGCGTCCGGATCGGCGTGGTTGACGCGCAGGGCTGCCGCGGCGGCGGCAGCGGGAGTCGAAGCGCCGCGGTTCGAGGTGGATCCGCTATGGCCCAAACCGCTGCCGAACAAATGGATTCTCGGGCAGACCATCGGCGTCTCGGTTGACGCACAGGATCACGTCTGGATCATCCACCGCGCCGGTTCGCTCGAGCCGGGCGAAGTCCATGCGACGACCACGCCGCCGACGGCGCAGTGCTGCGCGCCGGCGCCGCCGATTCTCGAGTTCGACGCGGCCGGCAATCTGATCGGCCACTGGGGTGGCCCCGGTGCCGGCTATGACTGGCCCGATTCGAATCACGGCATCACAGTGGACTACCAGGGCAACGTCTGGATCGCCGGCAACGGCCGCGGCAAAGCACCCACGGCCGCGCAGCCGCGCGAGACCGCCGCTGGACGGAACCAGCAGCAGGACGAAAGCCAGGCCGGCGTCGCCGGGTACTTCTACGACAACATGGTGTTGAAGTTCACGCAGGACGGAAAATTCCTGATGCAGATCGGGAAGCCGGCGACGAGCAAGGGCAGCAACGACATCGCCAACCTCAGGCTCCCGGCAAAAACCTTCATCGACAAGCAGGCGAACGAGGTGTATGTCGCCGATGGTTACGGCAACCACCGCGTTATCGTGTTCGACGCGGAGACCGGCGCATATAAGCGCCACTGGGGCGCCTATGGTCACAAGCCGGACGATGGCAATCTGGGGCGGTACGATCCGAACGCGCCGCCGCCGCAGCAGTTCCGGAACCCGGTTCACTGCGCCGATCTCTCGGTCGATCGACTGCTCTACGTCTGCGACCGCGTGAACGATCGCTTGCAGGTCTTCAAGCCCGACGGCACCTTCGTCAAGGAAGCGTTCTTCGCCAAGAACACGCTCGGCTCCGGTTCGGTGTGGGACATCGCGTTCTCGAAGGATCCGCAGCAGAAGTACATCTACCTGGCGGACGGCGAAAATGACAAAGTCCGCGTGCTGCTGCGGGACACGCTCGAAGTGCTGACCAGTTTTGGCGAAGGCGGTCGTCAGCCCGGCGAGTTCTATGGTGTTCACAGCATCGCGACCGATTCGAAGGGGAACGTCTACACCACAGAAACCTATCGCGGCCAGCGCGTGCAGAAGTTCGTTTACAAGGGGCTGGCGCCGGTGACGTCACTCGATCAGGGCGTGGTTTGGCCGAAGAAGTGATCAACACCGAAGGTGTGTCGCTGGACGTTGAAGAATTGATGATGGCGGCGCTCGCCGAAGCGGGTCGAGCGCGCGATGCGGGCGAGGTGCCGATCGGCGCGGTCGTGGCCCTCGACGACGTGATCGTCGGCCGTGGTTTCAATCAGCCGATTTCGTCGCACGATCCCACCGCGCATGCCGAGATTGTCGCGATCCGTGACGCGGCGCAACGCCTCGGCAATTATCGGCTCACCGGCGCGACCTTGTGCGTCACGATCGAGCCGTGCCTGATGTGTGTTGGCGCGCTAATCCACGCGCGGATCCATACGCTCGTCTACGGCGCCGCGGAGCCGAGGTCCGGCGCGGTCGCGTCGATGATTCGAGGCGCCGAACTGCCCGGACAGAATCACCGTTTCGACGTCGTGTCGGGCATCCGCGAGAGCGAATGCCGCGACATCATGCAGGCATTTTTCAAAGCGAGGCGCTCCTGATCTGGCCGAGGCGGAGCGTTGAATGCTAGAATTACAGGTTCGCGGAGAGGTGGCTGAGTGGTCGAAAGCGGCGGTCTCGAAAACCGTTATAGTCGTAAGGCTATCTAGGGTTCGAATCCCTACCTCTCCGCCACCGCCACTGCGCGCTTCGTCATCGTGATATAACCTAGTTCTCGTTTGGGTGCCCGCGAGGGGCATAACAGGGAAGCCGGTGCAAGTCCGGCGCGGTCCCGCCACTGTAAGTGAAGACGCTGCTTCGTAACACCACTCGGCCGTTGGCCGGGGAAGGTGAAGCAGTCGCAGAGCAGGTAGATTGCTCTGCACTTCCGAGCCAGGAGACCTACCCAAACATTCTGCGGTCGACTTTCTGCGACGACAGAGAGCGTGCTCTGGATTCTCCGGCTCCCGCCGTTTTCCTGCACCCTCGGTTGTTGACGTCAGTCCGCCGCTCGCCCGCGGAGGCCTCGTCATGGTTCGTATCTCTTCCCGTCGTTCTTCCCTCAGTCGACTTGCATCGCGCATCACCCTCGTCTTCGGTCTCTTGCTCGCAGTCGGTGTCTGCAGTGTCGAACAGGTTGGCGCACAGCCGGCGTCCGGGACCGTCACCGGAACCGTGGTCGATCCGCTGGGGGCACGGGTGGCCGGAGCGAAAGTTATCCTGACCCGGCAGGGTGCCGCACAAACCGTCGAGAAGGTCACCGGCGCCCAGGGCGAGTTCACGTTCGAAGCGGTCGCCGAGGATCGCTATCAGATCGTGGTGACGGCGACGGGGTTCGAGCCGCATTCCACCGCACCGTTTTTTGCCGGCGCCGGCCGAACCACGGTCGACGTGTCGCTGCAGATCGGGCAACTCCAGCAGGACATCGTCGTCACCGCGTCCGCCAACGCCTTACCTGAGTCGCAGGTCGGCGCATCGGTGACCGTTGTCGATCGCGGCACGCTGGATACGCTCGCGAAAACCGACGTGCTCGAAGCGCTGCGGATCGTGCCCGGCGCGGACGTCGTGCAGACCGGCGCGCGTGGCGGTGCCGCCAGCGTATACGTTCGTGGTGGCGCCTCGAATTTCAACAAGGTGCTGATCGACGGCGTCCCCGCGAACGACATCGGTGGCGCGTTCAGTTTCTCCGACGTCGCGACCACTGGCGTCGAGAGTGTCGAGATGCTGCGTGACGCCAACAGTGTGCTGTATGGCAGCGATGCCTTGACCGGTGTCATCAGCCTGACGACGCGAAAGGGCCGCACGCGGATTCCGGAGGTGTCGCT
>DASXGC010000036.1:0-4335 GCA_036489235.1 Vicinamibacterales bacterium | reverse complement strand
CAGTCTATCTCCCGGCGCTCATCAGGTCGAGCGTCGCCAGGGCGATGACCTTTGCCGCATTCACCAGGTCGGCGATGCGGCACGATTCGTCCGGCTGATGCGCCAGCTCGAGTTCGCCCGGCCCGTAGGCCACGCAATGCGGGATGCCGGCGATCCGCGTGATGTGCTTGTGGTCGTAGGTGCCGGGACTCGCCACCAGGCTGGCGGCGGAGCCCAGCACCTGGCGAATCGCTCCGTCGAGCGCGCCGATGACCGGCGAGTCGAGGGGCGTCTGCACGGGATCGACCACCATCAGATCGCGCAGCTCGCACTCGATTCCCGGAAGCGCATCGACCGTCCGCCGGATCAGCGCGTCAATCTCCTGCCTGGCCTGCAAAAAGCCCTCTTCGATCAAAAACCGGCGATCGACAATCGCGCGGCAGCGATCCGCGACGCACGGTGTCTGGAGGCCTTCAACCGGTTGACCGCCCTCGATCGCGTTGACGTTGAGCGTGGCGTGTCGCGCCGCGTCGGGAACCACCGGCATCGCGGTGACCCGCCGCGCCAGCTCGGGGCCAAGTTCCCGTGACATTGCGGTCAGCACCGCATTCATGCCGTCGATTGCGCTGACACCGAGAAACGGCATGCTGCCGTGGGCGGTTCGACCGCGCGTGGTCAACTCGAACCAGTAGACGCCGCGGTGACCGATGCAGATCCGATCCACGTTCATCGGTTCGGGGATGATCACGTAGTCCGTGCGCGCCGAGGTGATGCGGCCGACCTGCGCCAGCCACGCGACGCCGGCGAAGCCGCCGCTTTCTTCATCCACCGTGCCGCTGATCTCGATGGTGCCGGGCAGGCGAACACCAGCGCGGGCGATCGCTTCGGCGGCGAACACCGCGGCAGCCAGGCCGGCCTTCATATCGCACACCCCGCGGCCGAAAATGCGGCCATCGCGGACGAGGCCGGCAAACGGATCGACGGTCCAGCCGGCGCCCGCCGGCACCACGTCGATATGTCCGTTCAGGTGCATGACCGGACCGCTCCCGGTTCCTGGCCGGGATCCCACGACATTCACGCGAGGGTGGCGGCGGGTATGCTCGGGCCGGCCCTCGGCAGGAAAATACTCGACGTCGTAGTGATGGCACGCGAGGTGGTTACCCAGAAATCGCGCGCATGCTTCGTATTCTTCGCCTGGCGGGTTGACGGTCGGAATGCGGACGAGATCGGTCGTGAACTGGACCATTTCGTCCGTAGCCCGATCAATTTCGGCAAGGATCCGGTCGACAGGCGTCATGTCGGGAGGCGTTCTACAATAGCCCAATCCTCATGACGCGAGCCTGGATCGCTGTGACGCTGTCGGCTCTCGCGGGTATCGCCGTCGCCGCGGCCGGGCGGCAGGCTCGCCCGCCCTCAACCGGCACGACAAAAACACTCAGGCCGGCGGATTCCAACACCACGTTGACGGCGGTTCCCGGCGTCAAGGTCGGGCACCACACGCTGACGCTGCGGCCGACCGGCTGCACGGTGATCCTGACCGAAGCCGGCGCCACCGCTGGCGTTGACGTTCGCGGCTCGGCGCCGGCAACCCGCGAAACCGATCTCCTGAATCCTGTCGACATCGTGCAGCAGATTCACGCGATTGTGTTGTCGGGCGGCAGTGCGTTCGGCCTCGATTCGGCCACCGGCGTGATGAAGTACCTCGAGGAGAAGGGCATCGGCTTTCCGTACGGCGGTGCCCACGTGCCGACGGTTCCAGGCGCGTCATTGTTCGATCTGCCGGTCGGCGACCCCACGATCCGCCCCACTGCCGACTGCGGGTATCAAGCCGCGAAGGCGGCGACCGCCGACCCGGTGGCGGAGGGCAGCGTCGGCGCGGGCGCCGGCGCGACAGTCGGCAAGATGGGTGGCTTCGAACACGCGATGAAAGGCGGCATTGGCAGCGCCGCGCTGACCATGCCGGACGGATTGATCGTGGCGGCGATCGTCGCCGTGAACGCGGCTGGCGACATCATCGATCCAGCCACCGGCAAGGTTGTGGCGGGCACGCGCACGGCTGACGGCAAGGGCTTCGCCGACGCCCGCGTCCTGCTGCGATCGGGCGGCCCGCGCCGGGCTGGCGGCGCCGGCGAAAACACGACGATTGGTGTGATCGCCACCAACGCGGTACTGACCAAGACGCAGGCAACCCGCGTGGCGCAGATGGCGCACGACGGGTACGCGCGCGCGATCTCTCCGAGCCATACGCCGAATGATGGCGATGCCATCTTCGCGATCGCGACTGGCACGCTGACCGGCGACGCCAACTACGGGAGAATCGGCGAGCTCGCCGCAGAGGTGATGGCCGACGCGATCGTTCGTGCCGTCCGTCAGGCCACAGGCGTGCCAGGCTACCCCGCCCTTCGCGATCTCAAGTGAACCTTCACCTCGTCGTCCTCAGCGTGTACTCGCTGGGGCTGATGGCGCTCGGCCTGTGGATCGGCAGGCGCGTGCGCGGCAGCGCCGATTTTCTCGTCGCTGGAAGGCAACTCGGTCCCGGGCTGATCTTCTCGACCATACTCGCCGCAAACATCGGCGCCGGATCGACCGTCAGCGCAACGGCACAGGGCTACCTGCAGGGGCTGGCCGCGTGGTGGTGGGTGGGATCGGCAGCTCTCGGATCGCTGGCCCTCGCCTTCTGGATCGGACCAGCGATGCGGCGGGTCGCCGCGCAGCATGACTTGCGCAGCGTCGGCGACTACCTCGAGTTCCGTTACAGCGCGTCGGTCCGCGCCACGATCTCGATTCTGTTGTGGATCGGCACCACCTTCATCCTCGCGTCGCAGCTGATTGGCCTGGCGACCATTCTCGCCGTCGTTGCCGGCGTGCCCATGCCGATCGGGTGCGCGGCGGGTGCGGCGGTGGTGACCGTCTACTTCATCGCCGGCGGACTCCTGACCTCGGCGCGGGTCAACGTCGTGCAGCTGGCGGTGAAGATGGCGGGGTTTGCGATCGCGGTGCCGCTGGTCTTTTACGCCGCGGGCGGATTGACCGTTCTCCGCCAGGTGCGCGCCGAGGACAGCGCCTACTGGACTTTCTGGCGCGCCGACGTGGCGGCGACGTACCTGTTCGCGTTCGCGCCGGCGTTCGTGATTTCTCCGGGCCTGCTCCAGAAGGTGCTCGGCGCCCGCGACGATCGCGCGGTTCGGCTCGGTGTGAGTCTGAATGCGCTCGGCCTTTTTCTCTATGCCGGCGTTCCGGTTGTCCTCGGCATCGCATGCCGGGCGATGTTTCCGCCGCTGGCCGACAGCCAGCTGGCGCTGCCAACGGTACTGGTCCAGGGGCTGCCACCGTTCATCGGCGCGATCGGCGTCGCCGCGGTGTTCTCGGCGGAAATCAGCGCCGCAGACGCAGTGCTGCTGATGTTGACCACGTCGCTGTCGCAGGATTTGTACAAGCGATTCGTCGCTCCGGACGCAGAAGACCGCCGCGTGCTGGCGGTAGCGCGATGGGCCACGCTCGGCGGCGCGGCCGCGGCGCTTTTCCTGGCGTTGACCGCCGCCAGCATCGTCACGCTGCTGACGATTTTCTACACGTTGCTGACCGTCAGCCTGTTCGTGCCGATCGTCTGCGGGCTGCTGGTCCCGCAAACCACGACCAGAGACGCATGGGCGTCGATTTTGGCCGGCGTCTGCAGCATGCTTATCATTCAGTTTGCGACGCACGGGCGCGGCTGGGGCCTGATCACCCCGGCGCTCGGCGGCCTCGTGGCGGCTGGCGCCGCGTGGGCCCTTTCGTTTTCAACAGGAGCTATGCATGTCGTCGTCGTTTCGAATCGCCGTCATCGCCGGTGACGGTATCGGCCGGGAAGTGATTCCCGCGGGTATGGCCGCGATGGAGGCTGCCTGCGGCCGCGAAGTCGGGCTGTCGTTCACCGAGTTTCCGTGGGGGTGCGACTTCTACAAGGCGCACGGCCGGATGCTCGACGAGGACGGCTTCGAGCAACTGGCGAAGTTCGACGCCATCTATCTCGGCGCCCTCGGCGCGCCCGGTGTTCCGGATGGCATCTCGGCGGCGCTGATTCTGGCGATTCGTCAGCGCTTCGATCAATACGTCAACTTGAGGCCGATGCGGCTGCTGGCAGGATTGACGTCACCGCTGGCCAACCGCAGCGCCGCGGACATCGACATGGTCTGCGTCCGCGAGAACTCCGAAGGCGAGTATTCGGGGGTCGGCGGACGCATCCACCGCGGGACGAAGCACGAAGTGGCGCAGCAGGTCGGCGTGTTCACGCGCAACGGCATCGAGAGGATCATCCGCTACGGCTTCGAGATCGCATCCAAGCGGCCACGCAAGATGCTGGCGAGCGCGACCAAG
>DASXGC010000029.1:0-4665 GCA_036489235.1 Vicinamibacterales bacterium | reverse complement strand
CTGTTCCGCGTTGCCGACGTGATCAAGCCGTATCCTGCGAATCGCCTCGAACAGCTGCACGGCGGTATCGGCGTGATGGCTGACGATGGGATGGCCGCCGTGTACGCAAACCTTGCGCTTCGTGCGCTACTCTGGGCCGCTGGTCATTTTGGCATTCAGTCATTTGGTCGCTAGAGCCCGTCATTGATGCGCGTATGAAAGCCTGCATCCTGGCGATTG
This sequence comes from Vicinamibacterales bacterium, assembly GCA_036489235.1. Lineage (GTDB taxonomy): Bacteria > Acidobacteriota > Vicinamibacteria > Vicinamibacterales > CAVVIG01 > CAVQFC01. Next base: position 4,446 of record DASXGC010000029.1, on the reverse strand, counting down.
GCAGCGAGATGCTGACGCCGTTTCGCGTCGACACCAACTCGCTCAAGGTCACCGAGCGGTTGAACGCGGTCGGCTATGACGTCCGCTTCAAGGCGGTCGTGGCCGATGACGTGAACGAACTGGCGACGGTGGTCAAAGCTGCGCTGGTCTGGGCCGATCTCGTCGTGATCACAGGCGGCCTCGGCCCGACCGAGGACGACGTTACGCGCGACGCGGTGTCTGCGGCGCTTGGTCTTCAGATGTCAGTGGACGAAACCATCGTTGGCCAGATCCGCGATCGCTTTGTCAGGCGCGGTATGACGATGCCGGAGATCAACCGCCGCCAGGCGATGGTCCCGCATGGCGCGGTTGTCCTGCCAAACGCGAACGGCACGGCGCCGGGACTGTGGCTGGAGAGTGGTGGCGCCGGCATTCTGCTGTTGCCCGGCCCCCCAAGAGAAATGACGCCGATGCTCGAAGTGGTCATCGCAGACCGGCTGGCGCCCAAATCGAACGGGGCCGGGCTGTTCCGTCGAGTCCTCAAGATTACCGGCCGGGCCGAATCAGACGTCGACGCGCAGGCCGCGCCCATCTACGGAAAGTGGGCGAGTCTGCCGTCGCCGATCAGCACCACCATCCTCGCGGTGCTCGGTCAGATCGAACTGCACCTGACGGTGCGGGCGACCAACCCTGGTGAGGCCGATCGGCTGCTCGAACCCGCGGTCCGCGAGCTTCACGATGTGCTCGGCACCGCGGTATACAGCACTGACGGCCAGTCGCTCGAAGCGGTGGTCGGCGGGCTGCTTCGCGAAGGCGCGCTGACAATTGCGGCGGCGGAGTCGTGCACCGGTGGTCTGTTGATGTCGCGGCTAACCGATGTACCGGGCAGTTCGGCGTACGTGGAGCGTGGAGTGGTCTGCTACAGCAACCGCGCCAAGACCGAACTGGCCGGCGTCCCAGAGACATTGATTCTGGAGCATGGTGCGGTCAGCGAACCGGTCGCTCGTTCCATGGCGGAGGGAATTCGCAGCCGCGCCGGAACCAGTATCGGTGTTGGCATCACCGGTATCGCCGGTCCAGGCGGCGGCACGCCCGAAAAGCCGGTCGGCACGGTGGCCGTTGCGGTTGCCAGCGACAAGGGCTCGAAGGTTCGGACGTTCCGGTTTGTTGGCGGCCGCGAAATGGTCAAGTTTCAGGCGGCGCAGTCCGCGCTCAACATGACCCGCCTGCTGGTCAGCGACGTCGAGGGTGAGCGCGAATGGGCGGAACGCGAACGGAGGTAACGGCTTGATGATCCTGATTGCAGTCGTCGCCGGCTACCTGATTGGAACGATTCCCTTCGCGCTGCTCGTATCGAATCAGTGGGGCGTTGACCTGCGCCACACCGGCAGCGGCAACCTCGGCGCGGCCAACGTGATGAGGGCATCAGGCGTCAGATCCGGCGTGCTGGTGGCGGCGCTCGATATGGCGAAGGGTGCGGCGAGCGTGTGGCTCGCCGAACGCCTCACGTCGAATCCAGCGGCGCCCGCAGCCGCCGGTCTCGCCGCCATCATCGGGCACATCTATCCATTGTGGCTGCGCTTTCGCGGCGGCAAGGGCGTTGCGACCGCCTGCGGCGTGTTCCTGGTGGTGACGCCGCTGGCGATGCCGCCGGCGTTGGCGATCTTCACGGCGGTGGTCTGGATGACGAAATACATCTCGCTCGGTTCGCTGCTCGCGACGCTGGCGTTGCCGCCAATCGCCTACGCGCTCGGCAGCCCGTGGTCCGCGGTGATTGGCGCGGTCGCGTCGGCGGCAATCATCGTCTTTCGGCATCGATCGAACCTGGCCCGGATCTGGACCGGGACTGAACGGCGGATTGGAGCGCGCGTCTGATGCGGACCGTGACCGTCCTCGGCGCCGGCAGCTGGGGCACTGCGCTGGCAGTCCACCTCGGACGTGTTGGTCACTCCGTGCAATTGTGGGCGCGCGATCAGGCGCTGGCCGACGACATGGCGGCGAGGCGAGCGAACGCCGTCTACCTGCCTGACGTGACACTGCCGCCGGATGTCTCGGTGACGCACTCGCTGCCCGAGGCGCTTGACGGTGCCGAACTCGTGGTCGCCGCGATCCCCTCTCACGGCTGCCGGGACGTGATTCGGGCGGCGTCGTCGAACTTCGCGCCGGGCGCCGTGATCGTCAGCGCCACGAAGGGGCTCGAAGCCATCACGCTGCTGAGGATGTCCGAGGTGATTGCCAGTGAAGCCGGCGCCGATCATCCGGTGGTCGTCTTGTCCGGGCCGAGCTTCGCGATCGAAGTCGCGCGACAGCTGCCGACCGCCGTGCTCGCGGCGTCGCTCGACGCACAGGCGATGGAGCTCGTGCAACACGAATTCCGCGGACCGTACTTCCGTCTGTACGGCAGCGACGATGTGATCGGCGTGGAGATAGGCGCCGCGTTGAAGAACACGATTGCCATCGCCGCCGGCGTCGCCGAAGGCCTGGGCCTTGGCCACAATGCGCTGGCTGCGCTCATCACCCGCGGTCTTGCAGAGCTCACGCGCCTGGCTGGCGCAGCCGGTGGCCGTCGCGAAACCCTGGCCGGGCTGAGTGGGCTGGGAGACCTGATCCTGACCTGTACCGGACATCTGAGCCGCAACCGCCACGTCGGGATCGAACTGGCGCGCGGCCGCTCGCTGCCGGACATCCTGGCCGGGATGAAGATGATTGCCGAAGGCGTTCGCACGACCGGCGCGGCACTGGCGCTCGGCGCCAGGCACGGCGTCGAGTTGCCGATTGCCACGCAGATGTCCGAAGTGCTCGAGGGGCGCATCGACGTGCGCACGGCACTCGACACATTGATGTTGCGGAGGCAGCGGGCGGAAGCGGAGACCGGTTAAGATCGTCTGAATGGGTTTGCTCGGCCGCATCCGCGCGGGGCTTTCGCGCACCACCAAGCAGATAGTTGACCGATTCGACGACTTGGTTCGCGTTGCCGACGCGCCTGAGCGGCGGTCGCGCGCGATCGACGTCCAGACCCTGGACGCTCTCGAAGAGCTGCTCATCTCGGCCGACATCGGCGTCGCCGCCACCAACCGGATCATTACCGCCGTCAAGACTCGCACGCGTGAAGGGCGGAGCCTGCGCGATCTCGTGAAGCAGGAAATCCGCGACGTGTTTGCGGCGGTCGATCTCCCGGTCGTGGTCGCTCATCGGCCGAAGATCACACTGATTGTCGGTGTCAACGGCACCGGCAAGACCACGACCGTCGGGAAACTCGCCAGTCTGCTCAAGAGCGAAGGCCAGAAGCCGCTGATCTGCGCGGCGGACACGTTTCGGGCCGCTGCCGTCGAGCAGCTGGAGATCTGGGCCGGCCGGGCCGGCGTGGACCTGGTGCGCGCGCGCGAAGGAGCCGATCCCGCCGCGGTGGTGTTCGACGCGATTACCTCGGGCAGGGCGCGCGGCCGCGATCCGATTCTCGTCGACACCGCGGGCCGCCTGCACACCCGCGTCAACCTGATGAACGAACTCGAGAAGATACGGCGGATCGCCTCGCGCGAAGTTCCAGGCGCACCGCAAGAGGTGCTGCTGGTGTTGGACGCGACGGTCGGCCAGAACGGTGTGACGCAGGCACGCGAGTTCATGGGGGTCGCCGGCGTCAACGGCATCGTGCTCACCAAACTGGACGGCACTGCCAAGGGCGGAGTCGCGGTCGCGATCGCCCATGACTTGAAGCTGCCAATCCGGTATGTCGGCGTCGGCGAGGGCATCGACGACCTGGTGCCGTTTTCGGTGGACGAGTACGTCGACGGTCTCTTCGAGGAGAAGTGGTAGATCGCGACTACATGGAGCGGGCGCTGTTTCACGCGGCGCGCGGCCGCGGCCGGACCAGCCCGAACCCGCTGGTCGGCGCGGTGCTCGTTTCGCCCGATGGCGTCGTGGTGGGGCAGGGCTACCACGAGCGGGCCGGCGAAGCGCATGCCGAAGTCCGGGCGTTGTCGGAGGCGGGGACGCGAGCGAGGGGCGCGACGATTTATTGCACGCTCGAGCCGTGTTGCCACCTTGGCCGTACCGGCCCGTGCGTCCATCGGCTGGTCGACGCGGGCGTTCGTCGCGTGGTCGCCGCAGTCGAGGATCCGAACCCGCTCGTCAGCGGTCGCGGCTTCGCGTTTCTTCGCGCAGCAGGCGTCGTGGTCGAGGTGGGATTGTGTGCGCGAGCGGCAACCGCGTTGAACCAGTCATTTTTCACGCTGATGTCCGAGGGGCGGCCCTTCGTCGTGCTGAAGGCGGCCACCAGCCTGGACGGCCGGATCGCCAGCCGTCGCGGCGCGCGGACGGCGTTGACGTCTGCGGCGGCAAACCGGCATGCCCACCGGCTGCGCGCCGAGGTTGACGCGATCGGCGTCGGCGTCGGCACCATTCTGGCGGACGATCCCGAGCTCACCGTGCGCGGGATTTATCGCGAGCGGCCGCTCACCCGAGTGGTGT
>DASXGC010000407.1:0-10154 GCA_036489235.1 Vicinamibacterales bacterium | reverse complement strand
TCCGTGACTCAGTGGTAGGACGCCAGATGTCTCAGTGACTCGGTGGTAGGCCACCTGGTGTCTCAATGACCCGGTCGGCGCGATCGCGCGGATCGGAATCGTGTCGGTGCAAAGAGCAAATCACGAAGTCGACTGACGAATCACCACAGAGCCACGGAGTCATGGAGATCTCATTGACGAAGATCACGAGTGCGAACGTACTCTGATGATGATCCCCGTGTCTCCGTGACTCAGTGGTAGGACGCCAGATGTCTCAGTGACTCGGTGGTAGGCCACCTGGTGTCTCAATGACCCGGTCGGCGCGATCGCGCGGATCGGAATCGTGTCGGCGCAAAGAGCAGACCACGAAGTCGACTGACGAATCACCACAGAGCCACAGAGTCCTGAAGATCTCATTGACGAAAATCACAAATGCGAAGGGACTCTTGATGATATCCGTGCTCAGTGACTCGGTGGTGGGCTGCCCTACGTCTCAGCGACTTGGTGGGCGAGATCGCGCGGATCGGAATTGTGTCGGTGCAAAGAGCAAACCACGAAGTCGACGGACGAATCACCACAGAGCCACGGAATCACGGAGATCTCATCGACGAAGATCACAAGTGCGAACGTACCCTTGATGATCTCCGTGTCTCAGTGACTCGGTGGTCGGCTGCCCTCGTGTCTCAGTGACTCAGTGGTAGGCGGCCCGATGTCCCAGTGGCCCGGTGGTGGCCTGCCTCCGTGTCTCAGTGACTCGGTGGCGGGCCGCCGGGTGTCTCAGCCGACGAACTTGTAGCCGAGACCGTGCACGGTGACGAGGTACTCGGGAGCCTTGGGACTGTTCTCGATCTTCTGCCGCAGGCCGGCGACATGGACGTCGACGGTACGAGTAAGCGGCGTCTCGTCGTAGCCCCAGACGTCGGCGAGCAACGCTTCTCGCGACAGAGTCGCGCCGCGGTGGGCAATGAAATGCTTCAGCAGCTTGAACTCGCGCGCCGACAGGTCGGCAGGCGCGCCGGCGCGGGTCACTTCCATTCGCCGGAAATCGACGCTGACTTCCCCGAAACGATAGACATCGCCGCCCGGCTGCGCACTCGACGGCTGACGGCGAAGCAACGCTTCGAGCCGCGCCATCAGCTCGATCGTCTCGAACGGCTTGGTCAGGTAGTCGTCCGCCCCCAGCTTGAGCCCGACGACCTTATCCACTACTTGTCCGCGCGCCGTCAGCATCAGGATCGGGGTCGTCACCCCGCGCTGTCGGACTTCGCGGCACACGTCGAACCCATTTTTCAGCGGCAGCATGACGTCGAGCACGATCAGATCAAAGGCGCCGCTGGTCGCGCCGGCGAGACCGGCGGCGCCGTCGCTCGCGGTCTCGACGGTGTAGCCCTCGCTGGCAAGCCGATCGCTCAGCGTCAAGCGCAGGCCCGGCTCGTCTTCGACCAGAAGGATGCGCGGCGTCAATGTCACCGTTGCTCCGGAAGTTCGACGGTGACGGTGGTGCCTTGACCGACGTGGCTGTCGATCGCGATCGACCCATCGTGATTGTCGAGCACGTGACGCACGACGCTCAGGCCGATGCCGCTGCCGCGCACCTGTGCGTCGACCGCTCGACGGCCGCGAAAGAACGGCTTGAAAACATGCGGGAGGTCGGCTGCATCGATGCCAAGGCCGCGATCGACGATCTGGATCCGGACCGCCCCATCGCTCGTGCCGGCGTGCACGTCAACGGTCGACCCGGGCGGGCTGTACTTGACCGCGTTGCCGATGACGTTCTGCACTGCCGATCGAAGAGCGTCAGCGTCGGCGGTAATCGGCGGCAGCCCGCCGTGAGGATGAAGCGTGACGCTGACGTCACGCTCAGCGGCTTCGCTGCTGGTCCCGCGCACGGCCGACGCGAGCACCTCTGCCACATCGACACCCGGTCGAAGGCGGACATGCGAGCCCGAGCTGATACCCGCGAACTCCATCACGCGCTCGACCATGTCGCCGAGCCGCCGTCCTTCGGTTTCAATCAACAAACCGTATTTCCTGACCTGCGTCACATCGGCGACGACGCCGTCGGCAAGGTTCTCTCCGGCCGAACAGATAACCGCCAGCGGCGTCCGCAATTCGTGCGAGATCGAGGCGACGAATTCCATCTGCTGCTGCGAGAGCCGCTGCTGACGCCGGGACGCCGCGGCCACGAGGACAAAGCTCGCGCCCAGCAGTCCAAGCACGCCGAGACTGATCGCGAGGTTTCGGCGGCGCGATCGCGCGACGATCGCTTCGAGCGAGCCGTCGCGATGACGAACGCGCACCTGCCATACACCCTGGTTGGACCCGACCGCCGACAGCAGCATGCGCGGTCCATCGGCGGCGCCGCCGCGGCGGACGATGGTGATGGCCATGTGCTCCGTCTTGATCTGTCCCGCTTCGGGCGGAGCGACTGACGTCAGCGCCAGACGGTTGACTTCGTCGGGCCGCAGGTCGAACAGGCCCGCCGTTACATCAGCGGCGGTGGCAGTGACTGGATCACCGCCGGTCGCGAACACCGTCGCCGAGGGATCGTCCCGGCTGACGATGGTCACGTGATATTCGGCAGCCTCGCCTTCGCCGAAGTACTTCGCGATCAGGGGCTGGAGGATCTGCTGACGCAGAACGTCGGCGTCCAGCCGCACGATCAGCACCCGTCCCGCGAACGAGGAGTCCGCCAGAACCGCCACGTGCTGACTGTCTGCAATCTTCGAGATTCGCGGCAGCGGAACGATCAGCGCCAGTGCCCGTACGTCGATGGCATCGGCAGTCATCATCGGCAACGGCGAGGTGCCGAAGATCCGCGGCAGTGGCCGCTGGACGTCGCGGACGGAGGCGGCAAGGTCGGCGGGCCACTCCGCCGGCTCGAGCTGCCCGGTCGTGCGATTGAGACGCTGCAGCTTGCCGGTGTCGAACGAAGCGCCTTCGAGCAGGTATATCTCGCGAACCAAAGCCGGCGCGGGCGCGGCTGCGCGCCACCGCTCGAACGCCGCGCTCAGTTCTGACGCTGGGTCGACACCCAATCGCTCTGTCGGAATCTGGAACGCCAGGTAGGTGCGCGAGATTTCGCGATCGAATTCCTGGCTGAAGTCTGCCGCACGAGTCCGCATGGTGCCGCGCATGCGCTCGCCTTCCGCCCGGCTCACCTCTCCGAGCCAGCGGTACTGAAAGGTCGCGAGCGTCGCGAGGAGCACGAGCAGAATGGCAGCCGCCGGGAGCTGCCAGGAAAAGCGCCGCACGACGTTCACTCTACGCGAAACCTCCACCAAATTCGCGCGCTTTACATTTCTTACAAAACGATTGCCGACAGATAACACCTGCGCGGGCGAGTCCATCGTCATACTCCCTGACGAGGTGATGAACGATGCAACGCGTGATTGTCTATCTGCTGTCGCTGCTGATGACGCTGGGCAGCTTCGTGGCACGAGCGGCCGGCGATCAGAAGGTCGAACAGCTGCTCGCGCAGGCGCGCGCCGCTCTCGGCGGCGAGAAGAATCTGAACAAGATCAAGGGACTCACCGCGACCGGCACCTATCAGCGAACCCTGCAGGATCGTCAGTTGAGCGGCGAGATCACGATCGATCTGGAACTGCCGGACAAGATCCTGCGCACCGAGTCGATGAACCCGATGGGCGACCTCACGGTGATCACCGAGCAGGGGATTAACGGCGAAACGCTGCTGCGTCATCAGCACGCGGTCAACCCGCCGCCGGGCGCGATGATCCGCATGCCGCCGGCACCAACCGGCGACGCCGCAACCCAGGCGATGCGAAACGCGCGCGCCGACTTCGCCCGCACCGCGCTCGCGCTGCTGTTCACGTCGCCCGCGTCGATGCCGCTCGACTACTCATACGGCGGCGAAGCGGAGTCCGACGATGGCAAAGCCGATGTGGTGGACGCGAAGGGAGAAGGCAGCTTCGCCGTCAAAATCTTTCTCGACAAGACCACTCACCGGCCGCTGATGCTCGCCTACCGCGGGGTTGCGCCGCGGGTCGTGATCCAGACGCAGCGCGGGCCGGCACCACCGAACGGCGCGCGCCCGGCTGAACACGGGGATGCGCCGCCGCCCGCCGCCGATCTCGTCGACATCCAGTTGTTCCTGGACGACTACAAGAACGTCAACGGCGTCATGGTTCCGCATCACCTGTCACGGTCGATCGACGGCAAGCCGGCCGAAGAAATGACATTCAAGAGCATCACGCTCAACCCGGTCTTCAAGCCCGGCACATTTGCGCAGCGGTAACGGACAGGCGGGTCAGGTGGATCGGGCCGATCACGTTGTGAAGGGCTTCGGCCGAGCGGCGCTGCTCGTACTGGCGCTGCTCTGTCCTTGGGCGGCAAGCGCCCAGGGGGCCGCAGACGCCACCTTCCACGTGGTGGTCGTCGACCCGAGCGGCGCAGTCATCGTCGGCGCGCGCGTGACGCTGACGCCGATCGCTCCCGATGCAACGGCACAATCGCTCGACACCGGGCCGGACGGCGAGGCACGCCTGACCTCACTCGTACCAGGGCGCTACACGATTCGAGTCGAATCACCCGGCTTCGAAACCGCAACCGTCCGCGAGGCGCGGGTACGCCGGGGCGAAAACCGGCGCGAGGTGAAGCTGGCGATTGCCAGGCTTGCCGAAACGGTGGACGTCGGGCGCGACGCGCGCGAGCGCGGCGCCGATCCGCGCAGCGACGCCTTCGCGACCGTGCTCGGTCCCGACGCCATCAACGAGCTGCCCGATGATCCGGACGAAATGGAGCGCATCCTGAACGACATGGCAGGCCCGGGTGCAGTGATGCGGGTCAACGGTTTTCGCGGTGGCAAGCTGCCGCCCAAGGATCAGATCGCGCAGATTCGTTTTCATCGCAACATGTTCGCTGCGGACACGCACGAGCCCGGCTTCATGTCGATCGACATCATCACCAAGCCGGGTCTCGAGAACTGGCGCGGCGCCACCAACATCGGCGTCCGCGATGCGGCGCTGAACGCCCGTAACCCGTTCGCCCCGGAAAAAGGCGACGAACACTTTCGTCGTCTGGCGTTTTCCCTGAGCGGTCCGTTGTGGAAGAAGCGCACGTCGCTGGCGCTGTCGGCCGAGACGGTGGACGCATTCGACTCGAAGACGATTGTCGCAGCGCTGCCGACCGGCTACTTCGCGGACTCCGTACAAAAGCCGAATACGACGCTGAACTGGTCGGCCCGCCTGGAGCACGCGCTCAACGCGAATCAGATTCTGCGGTTCGAGGGACAGCGCAATCACAATCAACTCGACAACCAGGGGATCGGCGACTACGACCTGTTCGACCGCGCCTACCGGCAGGTCAGCGACGAGGCACTCGTCCGTGGGTCGATGGCGGGGTCGATCCGGAAGTCGCTCTACAACGAGCTTCGCTTTCAATGGCGGTCGCTGTCCACCGCGTACACGCCAGCGAGTCTGGCGCCCACGGTTATGGTGTTGAACGCTTTCAACTCCGGCGGCGCGCAGATCGGCGGGCAACAGGATTCCAACGAACTTCAGCTCGCCGACGACCTGGACATCGCGACGGGAAAGCACGCGATTCGCGCCGGATTTCAGATTGACGGCGGCCGCTACGACACGAACGTGGCGCGAAATGCCGGCGGCACCTTCACGTTCTCCAGCCTCGACGCATACAATGCCGCGCAACCGACGACGTTCACGCGAAACGTCGGCGATCCGGAGGTTGCGGTCTCGCAGTGGCAGGGCGCGGTTTACGTTCAGGACGACTACCGACTGCGACGGGAGTTGACCGTCAGCGGCGGCATCCGTGTCGAAGCGCAGCAGCACATCGGCGGCGTGCATCCCGGTCCGCGCGGCGGTATCGCCTGGTCGCCGTTCAAGGACGGCAGGACCACGATCCGAGCGGGCGCCGGCGTGTTCTTCGACTGGTTCGATGCCGCCACCTACGAGCAGGCGGTGCAACTCGACGGCACGCACCAGCGGATTTCGACGATTACGTCCCCGGGATATCCGATCCCGTCGAGTGGTGCAAACTCGGTGATCCTGCCGGCGGGACGCGTCGAGCTCGCGTCGAACCTGTCGCAGCCCAGCCTGCGTGAGGCGAACGCGGCCGTCGAGCGGCAACTGCCCGGCAACCTCCGTGTCAGCGCGATGTTCGTCGCGCGCCGCGGCGTGGACCTTCTGCGCGGAGTGGACGTGAACGCACCGCTGGCCGATGGCACGCGCCCCTATCCGCTCGCCGGCACCATCACCAGCGTCGAGTCCATCGCCTCCTCGTCGTTCAACGCAATGTTCGTGAACGTCAACTATTCGAGACCCGAACGGCGCATCTTCGTCGCTGCAAACTACGCCCTCGCGCGTTCGATCAACGATACCGATGGAGCATTCAACCTTCCGGCTGACAGTCACGACCTGGCGGCCGAACGAGGTCCGGCTTTGAGCGACGCCAGGCATCGATTCACCAGCCTCGCGAATTTTCCGCTCTTCAGGAAGCTGACGCTCGGCACCGCCATCCGCCTGCAGTCAGCGCTGCCTTACAACATTACGACCGGCTTCGACGATAACCACGATACCGTCAGCAACGATCGTCCCGTGGGGGTGACGCGCAATACCGGTCGCGGCGGCACGATCGTCGATGTCGGATCGCGCCTCAGCTGGACGGTCGGCTTTGGCGGTGCGCCGCGAACCGGGCCGGGCGGGCCGCAGGTCGCGATTGTTCGTGGCGGTGATGCCGATCCCCTGCGCAGCATGCCGTCCGGTGCCAGCGACGCGCGCTACCGAGTGGAGCTCTACCTGCAGGGCTACAACCTGACGAACCATACCAACGCGACAAACTTCAGCGGCGTACAGACGTCGCCGTTTTTCGGCCAGGCGACGGCGGCGTCGGCGGCGCGGCGTCTGGAACTCGGCGCGCGATTGGTGTTTTGAGATCCGAGCAGTGGCGGCGCGGTGTCAGGTCCGCCTGAAGGCGGGCACTACAAACGCACACTCGCCAGGTCCGGCTGAAGCCGGACACTACAAACGCACACTCGCCAGGTCCGGCTGAAGCCGGACACTACAAACGCACACTCGCCAGGTCCGGCTGAAGCCGGACGCTACAAACGCACACTCGTAGTGGCCGGCTTTAGCCGGCCCGGCGTCGTCTCGGACATCTCGGAAGGCGGGCGACTCTCGGATCATCTGCAACGAGGATGCGTTCAACCAACATCGCGCCGATTCGCGTCAGCGTCGCTCGGAACCGGTCTTCGGCGTTTCTTCGACGATGGTCAGGTCGTAAACGCCGCCTTGGTTGCTGACGGATAACTGGAGCCAGATGTGCTTGCCGTCTATGATCATCTCCGCCACCGTGGTGCCGCCGCTGTCATCGACCTCGTCGACCAGCAGCGCCCCGCCCTGCCTGATCGCCATATCGGCATAGCGGTTCGCGATGTCGACGGGGTTCACGTTTTTGGCGTCTGGCGAAAGCGAGTACATGATCTTCCAGAAGCGGCCGACAACCTGCGTCCGTGGATGGGTGTTGATTTCGGCAGGAAAAGAATCCTGCGCATCGTAGGACTCGATGAAATAGCCGGGGACGCGCGCGAACAGCGGATGGTCCTTCGACCCCTTCACATCGGTCTGGGCCGTCGCCGACGCCGCCGCCAGGCACACCGCGGCGGTGAGCAGCCAGATTCGCATCACTCCTCCTTGCTCAAGAGACGCTGAATCGCGCGCCGATCCAGTCGCGGCGCGATCCGCGACGGTGCGTCGGCGATGGTCCAAGCCGTCAGGGCGACAGTGGCCGCCGCAATCGATACATTGCGAGCATCGACACGGTCGATTGTGTCGGTGACCTTGTGATGGATGTCCTCGTACTCGCTATCGTCGGCATTCAGATCGAGCAGCGGGATGCCGGCAACGAGAAACGGCGCACCATCGGACTGAAATGCGTAGCGCAGGCTCTGGTCGATCTGGTTGGAGCGCAGGCTGGTCAATAGTGCATCGGCGAACGGCTGGAGCGCGCGCGCCACGTCGGACCGGCCCGGTGACGTCCAGCCGATGGTTCGGCCCGACCCCGCATCGGTGTTCAGCATGGCCACGCCGCCCGCCAGTTCGCGCTCGTGTTGCGTGACGTACGAAGTGGACCCGAGCTGACCCTGTTCTTCGCCGCCGAACAGCACGAAGCGGATCGAGCGCCGCGGCGGACGCGGCAGCGCGGCGATCGCGCGCGCGGCCGCCAGCACCTGAATGACGCCGGTTGCGTTGTCCTGCGCACCGGTCGCGAAATCCCAGGCATCGAGGTGCGCACCAACCAGCACCCATTCGTCCGGCGTCTCGCGACCCCGAATCTCGGCGACGACGTTAGGCGCCGTCATCGGGCCGTCGGATACACGGTTGTGGATCTCGAGGGCGACGCGTACGGGTCCACGCTCGAGCAACCCTCGAATCTCGGCTGCATCGTCTCTGCCAATCTGCGCCGCGGGCAGGGCGCCGAGATCGGCGTTGAATCCTCGCCAGCGGGCGCTCAGCTCGTTTCCCGGACCGCCGTCCGGCGACAGAATCGCAATCGCACCAGCAGTCCGCAATTCGCCGTCGATCTTCTGGTGACTGCGACTGCGATCGTAAGGACTTCCGTACGGCTCGCCCTCCGGGAGCAGCGCGATGCGCCCTCTCAGCGACGCCTGCGCCGCGATCCTGTCCGGTCTGAGATTGTGAAGCACCACCACCTCGGCCTCGAGTCCACCATCCGGCGTCGACGGCATCCAGCCGAGCGACGCGATCTGCACTGGTCGCTCGATCGGAGCCACGACGCGACCGCGCGCCGATTCGCGCTGCCAGCCGCGCCCGATCGCAAACGGCTCGAGCGCAACCGCGGCGATGCCTGCGTCACGGAACTGACCGGCCGCCCAGGCGGCGGCTTGATCGTAGCCCGCGGTTCCGGTGAGGCGCGCGCCGGCGGCTTCGGTGAGCGCCGTGACGTCGCGCAGCGATCGGGCGTCATTGACAGTCGCGGCAGTGATCGCTCGCGCCAGGCCTGGATCGAAGGACGGCTGCGCGGCAGGCACGGCGGCGGACGCTGCCGTGAGCCAGAGCACCAAGCCTCCTCGCTGCCACCCCATCGATTCACCATGCCCCAGCGCCAGCGACCTGTCAACCGTTGAGGCCTCGCTCCCGTCTAAGAAACGGGCATCGATGCAAATCATCCGGAATCTTCGCTACGCCGTTCGCGGCCTGGCCCGCTCGCCGTTGTTCACCACGGTTGCGCTGCTGTCGATCGCACTCGGCATCGGCGCCAACACCGCCATCTTCACGCTGGTTGACGAAGTACTGCTGCGCGGCTTGCCGGTCAAGGACGCCGAGCAACTGGTGCTATTCAAGGGCGCCCGCAATCACTACGGCAACAACTCGGGCGGCGACATGCTCTCGTTCACGATGTACGAGGACTTCCGCGACAACTTCGTCGATCGCGGCAGCGATCCGCCGCTCGCACGTGTCAGCCTCCCAGTTCCCAATCCGGCGCCGACCCCGAAAATCTTCTCCGGCATGTTCGCCCGCCGGCCGGTCGCGATCACACTCGGCGTGGACGGCTCCACCGAACGCGTTCCTGGCGAACTGGTCACAGGAACCTACTTTCATGTTCTGGGCGTGGGCGCATCCATCGGACGGCTCGTTACGTCCGACGATGACAAGGTTCGGGGCGCGGGAAACGTGGCGGTGCTGAGCTACGACTACTGGCGGAACCGCTACGGCGCGGATCCGTCGATCGTCGGCAAGACCATCACGGCCAACAACAATACGCTGACCGTGATCGGCGTCTCACAAAGCGGATTCACCGGCCTCGATATCGGATCGGCGACGAGTCTGTTCGTCCCGGTCTCGCTCAAAGCGCAGATCACGCCGAACTGGGACGACATGGACAACCGTCGCAGCCGCTGGGTCAACGTGTTCGCGCGCCTCAAGCCAGGCGTCAGTCAGCAGCAGGCTCTCGCCGTCCTGCAGCCGTACTTCCACGGCGTGCTCGAGCAGGAAGTGCAGGAATCGGCGTTCGCCAGTGCGACCGCGTACACACGTGAACAGTTTCTGAAGGGCACGATGAGCCTGCTCCCGGCGGGTCAGGGCCGATCGCCGATTCGGGTTCAGCTGACGCAACCGCTGTGGCTGCTCTTCGGCATCGTCGCCGGCGTTCTGTTGATTGCGTGCGCGAATGTCGCG
>DASXGC010000331.1:0-1900 GCA_036489235.1 Vicinamibacterales bacterium | reverse complement strand
CGTCTAGCGGTTGTCCCGGGACCGAGAGGCGGTCGAGGTCACCGCTTTTGACACTGTCGAGCAACGCCGCGCACTCGACGAGCTCATCGCGCGACAGTGGGAAAAGCCGGCCCTTGGGAGTGCCGTCGATGGCGTGGCCCGCGCGGCCGACCCGTTGAAGGAAGGTTGCGATCGACCGGGGCGAACCGAGCTGGCAGACCAGGTCGACATCGCCGATGTCGATGCCGAGTTCGAGCGAGGCGGTCGCCACCAATACCTTCAGCGCGCCGCGCTTCAGACGCTGTTCGGCGTCGAGCCGCTGTTCCTTGGCGAGGCTGCCGTGATGCGCAGTCACCTGATCGTCGCCGAGGCGCTCCGAGAGCTGGCGGGTCACCCGCTCGACCAGCCGGCGCGTGTTGACAAACACCAGTGTCGTGCGGTGCGCCTCGATCAGCTCCCTCAATCGGTCATAGACCTGCTGCCACACCTCGCCCGACATGACCGCTTCGAGCGGTGAGGAGGGCACTTCGAGGGCAAGGTCTCGTGCCCGGCGATGGCCGGTATCGATGATCCGACACTCGGCGTCCGGCCCGACCAGAAAACGCGCGACCAGTTCGATTGGCTTCTGGGTAGCGGAGAGGCCAACACGCAATAGAGGGCCATTACAGAGGGCCGCGAGACGCTCGAGCGAGAGCGCCAAATGCGAACCGCGCTTGTTCGGCGCCAACGCGTGGATCTCGTCGACGATGACGGTCCGCGTGGTCGCCAGCATCTTACGGCCGGAATCGGAGCCGAGCAGGATGTAGAGCGATTCCGGGGTGGTGACGACGATGTGCGGCGGCGCGCGCCCCATGCGTTGGCGCTCGGCCGGCGGCGTGTCGCCGGTACGCACCCAGGCGCGGATCTCGACATCCGGTGATCCCCGGGCGCACAAGGCCTCGCGAACCCCTGCGAGCGGCGCTTCGAGGTTGCGGTGAATATCGTTCGACAGCGCCTTTAGCGGCGAGACGTAGACGATTTGTGTCTCGTCCTTCAGCCGGCCTTCCAGTCCCTGACGCACCAGCGTATCGATCGCCGCGAGAAAGGCGGCCAGCGTCTTGCCGGATCCGGTGGGGGCGGCGATCAGCACATGCCGGCCAGCCTGGATTGCCGCCCAGGCCTCGGCTTGCGCCGCCGTCGGCGCGGCGAAGCTGCCATCAAACCAGGCGGCGACAGCTGGGTGGAACAATGAGGTTGAATTCACGGGTCCGATGTAGCGAACAGCGATATGGTTACGGTCTGATCCAAGACCAGTCCCTTTGGGTCTCGACTGGCACGGCCGCGACAAACGGTTGTATCAATTATTAATTATCGTTGCATCTGCAGCAAATCAGCCGCAAAAGCTCTCCTTGGGGTTGCGAAAATTGGGGAGCGTGGTACGTTCCCAGGCGCCATCACGCGCGTGCAAAACTTGCTGCACCTCCGTGGGTCGGGTGAGGAGACTGTCGAGGCCAGCCCTCCACAGGCCATCGCCGTAGCTCGACAACTGGGTGCCCAAGGATGGTAACTGCCTCACCGAAGGTTTCCGACATCCCCCAATCTGCGGGAAGCACTGGCTCGAGGTGGCGACGCGCTTCTACATCAGGAAGACCCCCTTGCCGGTGGTCTGCGTGTCGAACAGGCGATAGGCCTCGTCCGCCTGGTCGAGGTTCCAGCGATGGGTGAAGAGGCGCTCGACGTCGAGGTTGCGCTCTACCACAAAGCGCGCGCAGTCCGCTTGCCCCTGCCACGAGAAGGTCCAGGAGCCGATGATCGTCAGCTGCTTGCGCAGCATGTCGGGGCTGACATCGATCGTCACCTGATTGCGCTCGCCGACAAAGCAGGTCGTGCCCCAGACTTTCGTGGCGCGCACCGCGGCGATGCGCCCTTCCGGCTGGCTCGA
>DASXGC010000273.1:0-2800 GCA_036489235.1 Vicinamibacterales bacterium | reverse complement strand
CGTGATTCCGCGGCCGGCCGACGACCTCGAAAAGATCTTTCCTATTCGCTGACGCGCCGCTTCTTGCTTTTCGTCCGCACTTTCCCGCTCAGCTCCTTCAGCAGTCCTTCGTTTCCGACCACCAGCATCGGTTGTCCCGGCGTCTTCAGCAGGTTGAAAAAGGCGCCGCTCGCGGTGCGCGCGTAGATCTCCTCGCCGTCGGTCAATAGCTGGACCGAGCCGCCACCACCGGTCGCCTCGAACAGCCGATGGCCGAACTGCTCCTGCAGGATGCGCAGAATCTCTCGGAGCTGGTGGACGGTGAACCCGCGACGCCTCAGATCGGCCAGCACCAGCAGCTCGAACAGTTCAATCGGCGTATAACGCCGTTCGGTGTAGCCGCCGGCCGCCGTTTTATGAGACGGCACGGCGGGCGACAGGAGGCCGCCGATGTCCCACAGCTGCAGCTGCCGCGCGGTCAGACCGGTGAGCGCCGCCACCTCGCGCGAGCTGTAGGTCTTCTTCAGTCTCATTTGACGCGGTCGGCGATCGCGGCGCCGTCGAAGTCCTTCGCGGTCAGCCCGCCTTCGCTATGCGTCGAAAAGGTAAGCGTGACGCGTTTGTAGTTGACCAGGATGTCCGGGTGGTGGTCCACGGCATTGACCTCGGGGGCCAGCCGGTTGACGAAGGCGATTGCCTCGAGGAAATCCTTGAACGTGTACTGCTTGCGGATTGCGTCGCCATCGATCGACCAACCACTGAGCGCGGTGAGCTTCTGGACTGCCTCAGCATGGGAGAGTTTCGGCACGCTAACCTCCTCGGCGTCAGATTCAAAGAAACCATTCACCACAAAGACATGGAGGTCGCCGGGTCTTAACCACAGAGGCACCGAGCCACAGAGATTACTTGCCTTCGTTTAAGCAGCACTTGAAAAAACGGGTTCTCTGTGCCTCGGAGTCTCCGTGGTTCATTCTGCTCCTCCCGACGGCGCTCGGTGTCTTTGCGGAGTCGCTGGGTCTCAACCACCGGAGGCACGCAGATCATTCGCCTTCACTTAAGAACACTTGAAAACGTGTGCTCTGGGTTTCAGAGTCTCTGTGGTTCATTCTGCGTCTCCTGACAGCGCTCCGTGTCTTTGCCGAGTCGCTGCGTCTCAACCACCGGGGCACCGCGATCACTCGCCTTTACTTGAGAACGTTTGAAAAAGTGGGCCTGTGTCTCAGCGTCTCTGTGGTTCATTCTGGGCTTCCTGACAGCGGCTCAGAGTTCACTTGCCCTTCGTTTAGAAGCATTTGAAAAAGCGTGTCTCTGTGGTTGACTTATTCTGCGTCTCCCGGCGCGCCGTGTCTCTGACGCCGCACGCGATCGAGTTTCACGCGCGCCTCGTCAACTGAGCTCAGCGACTCTCTTCGTGCGAGGGCAGCGACTGACTCGTCGTTCGAGTCCCCGAACGCGCTGCCGGCGATGGTGCGGTGATAGTTCCGTTCGGCCGCCTGCAGCGCTTCGAGCGCGGCAGCATGTTCGCTCTGCCATTCGAGCCAGGCGGTGAGGCGCTCGATCGCCTCAGACTCGGTGGCGGCAGTGACCTCGATTCCAAACGGGTCGCCGTTCGTCTCTCGCTCGGCGCGAGCGGTAAAACTGCCGTCGCTGGACGACACTCGCAAGACGAGTGCCGTTCCACCGATCGTCATCCGCATCAGAGTGCTCCGAAGCGCGACGGTAGGACCGCCGCGAGCAGCGGATCCGACTTGCCTTCGAGCATCGCGTCCGCCACCAATGCGGCAGTCAGCGGCGCGAGCAGTACGCCGTTGCGAAAATGACCGGTGGCATACATCACGTTCGGCACCACAACAGAGGCGCCGATGACCGGCAGATCGTCCGGCGTGGCCGGACGCAGACCAACTCGAGCACTCCGGAAGCCGCAATCGGCCGCATGCGGCACCGTCGCCGTGACGGCGTCGAGCAGGCCCTGCACTCCCGTCACCGTCGCTCGCTCATCGAAGCCGACTTCTTCCACCGTTGCACCCACCAGCAACGTGCCATCGTCCCACGGCACGAGGTAGCAACGGCTGCTCCATGTCGCGCGGCGCAACAGCGCGCCGGTCCAGCCCAACGTGAGCAGTTGACCGCGCACGGGCCTGACGGGAAGAGTGGCGGTGACACCTTCAATCGCAATGCCGCCCGACCAGCTGCCCGCGGCCAGTACGAGCGCGTTTCCGACCAGCGATCCGCGATCGGTCTCGACCACGACGCCATCGTCGCGATTGCGGATGCGACGCACCGGACTCGGCTCGAGGAGCCTGGCGCCGTGACGGCGCGCTGCGACCACGAGCGCGCGGGTCAGATCGGTTGCCGCGACGAAACCATGTGTCTCGATGAGGAGCCCGCCGATCGCATCAGGCCGCAGATGGGGTTCTTCGGACCGGACGGTCGCCGCGTCCATCATCCTGGCGGACACGCCTCGTTTGGCGAGCATCTCGGCGGCACCGCGCAAGCCCGCGAGCTCCGCATCACTGGTGGCGATATCGAGCGTGCCGGTGCGGTGGTATTCGATCGGATTGCCGCTTTCAGCGGCCACCCGAGAAATGAATTCGTCGTAGAGATCGAGACTGCGCGTCGTCAACTCGAGCAGCGGGCTGCCTTCTCGCGCCTCGATGTGAGGCGCGAGGACGCCGGCCGAGGCCTGTGTCGCGCCCATCGCCACGGGGCGTTCGTCGACGATTTCGACCGACGCGCCACGGCGCGCCAGCTCGTAGGCCACGGCGCAACCGACGATTCCAGCGCCGACCACAATGATGTCGGAGGGACGGCTCATGGGGCC
>DASXGC010000150.1:0-7941 GCA_036489235.1 Vicinamibacterales bacterium | reverse complement strand
CCGACCCGAGCGGTATCAGCCGAGTGGTGAAAAGAGTGCGGCGGCTATCTGTGATCTGCTCTGACGGCTACAATGCATAAAGAGCCCTTATTTGATGCGGTACAGACAGATCCGAGCATTCGTGTTCGCGCTGGTTGGTTTGGTATTGGCGGTGCGGCCATCGCACGCCCAGGATCATCCGGAGGTCGAGGAAACCACACCGGAGCGTCTCGCTGTGGTGAAGCATCAGATCGATGTCGGCGATCTGTGGCACATGGTCCGCGGCCAGGAGTTGGCGCCGGTTGTGCCACCACCGCCTGGATCGCATGACAAGCGATACCTGGTATTCACACCCTCGATTGGTTCGAAGCCATCGACCGGCCTGACTGCTGGCGTATCGGGAAACGTCGCTTTTTTTCGAGGCGATCAGGAGACGACCCATATCTCGACGATCTCTGGCGGCGCGAGGATCTCCCAGAAAGGCCAGTTCATGCTTGGCGCTCGGCTCGGCATGTTCACGAGCGACGATCGCTGGTTCGTGCAGCTCGACAACCGGTTGCAGCTGACGTCGCAAAACACCTACGACCTCGGCACCGACACGCTGGCTAGCGACGACGTCAACCTGAAATACAACTATTACCGGCTGTTTGAAACCGCCTATCGCCGTATCAGGCCAGGTCTGCTCGTCGGCGGCGGACTCAACTACAGCATTCACAACGACGTCAGATCCGGTAGCGGAGGCAACTCCAATATCGACGATTCGGCGTACCTGTCGTACACCCAGAAGAACGGCTTTGATGTGGACGGGCAGAACTCGGCCGGCATCAGCTTCGGTGTGCTCTACGACACGCGCGACAACGCGATCAACGCCAGCAAGGGCTGGCTCGCGAACGTCGTTTACCGGACGTACTTCGATGGGTTCATCGGCGGACAGGCGACGTGGCAGAATCTGAACATGGACGTCCGCACCTATCACACGTTCAACTCCCGTAACAAAGTCGCCTTCTGGTTCCAGGGGAACCTGGTGACCGGCGGGGTTGCGCCGTATTTCGACCTCCCGGAAATCGGCGCTGACGGCCGTTCGGGTCGTGGCTACGCCGAGGGCCGATACCGCGGCGAGCAGCTGCTCTACGGCGAGGTCGAATATCGGGGCACGCTGACGTCCAACGGTCTGCTCGGCGTTGTGGCGTTTCTCAACAGCACGACCATCAGCGACAGCGAGAGCGGCGAAAAGCTGTTCGACTCCGCCGCTCCGGGTGCGGGCTTCGGATTCCGTATCCTGCTGAACAAACGCTCGCGCACCAATCTCTGCACCGACTACGGCTGGGGCAAGGATGGATCGCACGGGTTCTACCTTTCGATTCAGGAAGCGTTCTAGATCTGAGGATCTTTGGAGTTGAGGATCTTAGGATCTGATCCGACGATCTGCGACTGGAGGATCTGCGACTTGCGGATCTGGGCGTTCGCAGCGGCCTTATTCCTGGCGCCACGCCCCCTCCCCGCACAACAGCAGCAGCCTTCGCATTCCCCGGACATTCATTTCGCGAGCACGCCTCAGCCGATGGCGGACGCAATGCTGCGCCTGGCCGGCATCGCTGCCAGCGACATCGTCTACGACCTCGGCTCGGGTGACGGTCGAATCGTCATCCTGGCGGCACAGAAATACGGCGCCCGCGGCGTCGGCGTCGAAATCGATTCGCGGCTGGTGGATCTCTCTCGCCAGGTCGCCCGCGAAGGGGACGTCGCTGATCGCACGACCTTCATCGCCGGCGATTTCTTCACGGCCGACATCTCACAGGCAACGGTGGTCACGCTGTGGCTGTCCACAACCGTGAACCAGCGGCTCGAGTCAAAACTGAAGCGCGAGCTGCGTCCCGGCACGCGCATCGTCTCGCGGCAATTCCCGATCGGCGACTGGCCGCCTGCGCGAATCACAGTGTTCGAAAACGAACAGCTGTTTTTGTGGACCGTTGGGGCACAATAGCGCGTCAGACTGGACGCGTACAGAATCAGCGCGGAACGCTTAAGGGAACGTCATGAGTGCATTCAGCGATTTCAAGTTCGCGGTTCGCTCCCTCGCGCGCGTCAAGGGCCTCACTGCGACGATCGTCCTGACGCTGGCGCTGGGAATCGGCGCCAATGCCGCCATCTTCAGCGTCGTGCGCGGTGTGCTGATGCGGCCGCTGGCCAACCGCGACGAGGCGCGACTGATTTACATCCGTCAGAGCGCGCCCGGCATCGGCACCGAAAACACGACGTTTTCGGTCCCCGAGATCATCGATCTGCGCGAGCGCATCAAGAGCGTCTCGCAGATCGGCGACTTCTCGACTGTCGGCTTCACGATGGTCGGACTCGGCGAACCGCGCGTGATCCGCGCGGGCGTGGTCAGCAGCGCCTACTTCGACGTGATCGGCCTGAAGCCTGTGCTTGGCCGGCTGCTCAACACCGGCGACGACGGCCCGAATGCCGCGGGCGCGGCGGTCCTGACCCATCGATTCTGGACCACCGGTCTGAACAGCGATCCGACCGTGCTCGGAAAGACCATCCGGCTTGGCACCCGCTCGGCGGTGATTGTCGGCGTGCTCGAACCGTCGGTGCCGTATCCGTCTGAAACCGAACTCATCGCCAACGTGATCACCAGCCCGCATCACATGACCGCCACCATGGTGACCGGACGCGAGCACCGCATGACCGAGCTATTCGGCCGCCTGGCCCCAGGGGCGGAGCTCGAGAACGCCCGCGCCGAATTGCGCGCCATCCAGGGCGCCATCCTCAAGGAGCACCCGGAGGCGTATCCGGTGAAGTCCGACTTCCGCATCGATGCCGTCCGACTGCGCGATCAAATCACGTCGCGCGCGCGAGCGGTGCTGCTGGTCCTGCTGGCGGCGTCCGGGCTGGTGTTCCTGATTGCGTGCTCGAATGTCGCGAACCTGATCCTGGCACGCAGCGTCCGGCGTGAGTCCGAGCTCGCGATCCGAGCGGCACTGGGCGCGAGCGGCCTGGCGCTGCGTCGTACCCTGCTCGCGGAGAGCGTGATTCTGTGCGGCGCAGGTGCGGCGCTCGGCGTCGTGATCGCGCGCCCGATGGTCGCGGTCCTGTCTCGGTACGCTGCGCGTTTCTCAGTCCGTGCGCTCGATCTGACGCTCGACTCCAGCATGCTCTGGGTCGGAGTCGGCCTGGCGCTGGTCGCGGCGGTGCTGCTGGCGTTCGTCCCGCGACTGCCGTCAACTGACAGCTCACGCGGCTTCGGGTTGACCAGTGGCGGCCTCCGCATCACCGGCGCCACCAACCGGCGCCTGCGGCTATTTGCGGTGACGCAGATCGCGGCGTCATTCGTGCTGCTGGCCGGCGCCGGCATGCTGCTGCATACGCTGCTCACGCTGCAGGCTGCCAGGCCCGGTTTCGAAACGGCGCACGTGCTGGCCGTCAACGTGCCGGTGAGTTCGTACGGTCGCACACCGGATCAGGTGCGCGGCTTCTATCGCGAAGTGCAGCGCCAGGTTCGGCTGCTGCCGGGCGTCGATCAGGTCGCGTTCGGCAGCAACGTGCCGTGGCGCGACGCCGGTAATTTCGGTGACGGCTTTCAGTTTTCGATTGAGGGACGGACCCGCGAGAACGGCGCCGACGACCCACGAGCCCTGTTTCGCACGGTGTCGCCGGGATTCTTCGCATCGCTGGGCATTCCGATGGTCGCCGGCCGCGATTTCAACGACGCCGACCGCGACGGCTCCGAGCGCGTCGTGGTCATCAGCGCCAACCTCGCGCAACAACTGTTTCCCGGCAAGGATCCGCTCAACCGCCATCTGGTCTGGACCGACGGCGTGATGAAGTTCATCGGCATCGCGCCGGATCCGCGCCGCATCGTAGGCATCGCCGCCGACATCAACGACGAACGCATCGACGGGCGCTCGGTCATGACGGTGTATCACCCGTTCGAGCAGGAGCTCGGCGGCGGTCGGTTGTTCGTCCACACCAGAAGCGATCCGTACGCCCTGGTGCCGGGCATCACGCGCACGATCCGGGCAATGGCAGCGGATCAGGTGGTCGAGCGCGCGGCAACCCTGGACGACGTCAGGGCGGAGGTGCTCGCCCCCGATCGCCTCAACGCCATCGTCTTCGGTGGATTCGCGGTAGTAGCGCTCGCGATCTCGATTGTCGGCGTCGCCGGCGTGCTCGCGTTCTCGGTCAGCGGACGTACGCGCGAGTTCGGGATACGACTGGCGGTCGGTTCACAGCCGCGGTCGATTCTCGCCAGCGTTTTGAGTGAGGGCGTTGTGATGTCGGCGTTAGGGGTCGCGGCGGGCGCAGCGGGCGGCTTCGCCCTGGCCCGTGTGATCGGCAGCTACATCGAGCACGTGCAAATCCCTGGCGTGCTGCCGATCCTGGGTGCCGCGACCGTGTTGATCGTCGCGGCGATTCTCGGCGCGCTGCTGCCCGCCGCTCGCGCCGCGCGCGTCGACGTGGTGCAGGCGCTTCGCGCCGAATAACTACTTCGCAGTCTTGATGCGGTAGGTCCCGTCTTCCAGGCGTTCGCGATACGCACCGTGGCAGCTCGCGCACGACTTCCCGAGCTCAGTCGCGGGCGCCTTGGCGTCGTCCCATTTCGCAGCGACAGTTGCCGCGGCAATCAGGTCGACCTGTTTGCGCGCGTCAGCCGCCCATTGAACCGCGTCGGATTTCGATTTCGTCTTCCAGAACGTTTCCGTCTCGGCGAATGACTGCTTCAGGATGGCCACGTTCTTCGCCGTGGCTTCGACGTTGCTGGCGTCGATGCCGGCGCGCAGCGCCGTGAACGCCGGCCCGACCTGTTTCATCACCTTGCTCAGCGCGATCTCGTCGGCCGTCATCGCCGGCAACGGCTTCTTCGCCAGGTCCACGAATTTCTCATTGATGACCTGGGTCGCGATCAACACCGGACGGCCGTTGTATTTCGCGATCACCTCGGGGGACAGATCGAGCTTGTAGTCCTTTGCCTGCTTCGCAATCTGTTCCGGGCTGAACTTCACGAGCTCGCCGATCACCGTGACATACGTGTCGGGATCGGGTGACGTGATCAAGGTCGGCGCGATTACCAGCACGTCGGTCGGACCTTTCGGCTTCCCCATCGTCTGGCCGACGCGCTTCTGGTCTACTGAGAACGCCGACTTCGACAACACCGCACCAACAGCGGCGGTCATGGTCACGCCTTCTCCGTAAAACTCATCGGGGTTGGCGGTGACCGTATTGGTCGCCACCGGCACCAGCGGCTTCTTCTGCGCGGAGGCGGGCGCCTGCGCGGGCGCAGCGCCTTGTGCCGCGACGGCGGCGTACGTGGTGATCAGAACTGCGATGACTGCGCCTGCAGAGTTGAATGATCGAGACATCGACGAACCCTTTCTAAGTGCGTGTACCTCGATGATAATCTACGCGGCGAGGATTCGTGAAGCAGACGACGTCACAAACGGCGCAGACGGCAGCGGAGGCCTGGAGCATCGTGCTCGCAGCCGCGCGCGGTGCTCAGCACATTGCCGACTCGGGAGAACCGGTCGCGCTGACACTCGTAGACAATGGCGTCCTGCAGCCCATCAATCCCGGACACCCTGACGCGATGATTGCGTGGTGTGCGGCCACCGGCTGGCGCACGGTTTTGCCGTCCGACGACCCGCGGACCGCGATGATCGATCTCTATCTGCCGTTCTGCACCGCCCAGCCGACAGTCGTCGGCCACCTCGGTCAGAGTCTCGACGGGTTCATCGCCACGCACTCGGGCGAATCGCAATACGTCACCGGCGAGGAGAACATCCTGCACCTCCATCGCATGCGAGCGCTGAGCGACGCGGTCGTGGTCGGCGCCGGCACCGTCGCTGCAGATGATCCGCGGTTGACGACCCGCCTGGTCCCGGGACCGAACCCCTTACGCGTAGTCCTCGATCCAGCGCGCCGGCTAGGCGACCACTTTCGCGTGTTCACAGACGATGCCGCGGAAACCCTCTACGTGTGCGCCCAATCGCTGGCGCAACCCCGAGAAGATCGATTTGGTCGGGCGACGCTCGTGGCGCTGGAGGGTGACGAGGACACGGTGGATGTCAGCGAATTGCTGCGCATGCTGCGGGCACGTGGCTGCGGGCGGATTTTCGTCGAAGGCGGCGGGGTGACAGTTTCGATGTTTCTCGAAGCAAAGCGGCTCGACCGTCTCCAGATCGCGATTGCTCCCTTGCTGATCGGTGACGGCCGTCCGGCGATTCGGCTGACACCGCCGGAGGCGCTCAGCGATTGCCATCGTCCTCGCTATCGCGTGTTTCGAATGGGCGCGGATGTGTTGTTCGATTGCGAAATCGGACCGCAGCGTCAGGACGAGCCGGGCGATTCAAGCGACGACCAGCCCCCCATCACCCGGGTGATTTGACGGCCGAAGGATGAGCCGGTGGCAAGCCGAGCAGATCCTGATGGCCGACGACCAGCAACGACTGACCGCTCGCGATACGTTCCAGACGGCGATGCTTCCAGTCGTCGATGAGCGCCTTGTCCAACGGCACCAACTCCGTCGCCGCTGAAGCCCATCCGTCGATTAGCTGTTGCTGAAGTACGCCGTCCGCCGCCGTCAGCCGCCAGTCGCTCGAATCGACGCTCACGTTATAGCCGAGCCGTTTGAAATACGCGGCAGCGATCGCAGTCGCGTCGGGCCCGAGCGCGGCACCAAAACCCTTGTCGGTTCGCTGATGACGATTAACGAGCGCGCGGATGGTCTGGTCCTCGGAGTCGGCCGGCCAGCACTCGATCCGGCCATCGTACGAGAGCGCGAACAGCACAGCGGCACCGGCCTCGTGACAGTGGTCTGCGAGTCGTCGCAGCCACTCGTCGGAAACCAAATCGAGCAGCGCCGACGCGGTGACGAGATCGCGCATCGCGAAAAGGCCGCCGACATTGTCGAACTGCGACAGGTCTGTTTCGACAATATCGATCCGGCATATTGAACGGTCAACGCCTCGTGATTCCGAGGCACGCGCCAGGAGCGCGGCATCATGGTCGACGAGCGTCCACTGCTGTTTCGACAAGAAGCGGGGGGACAGAAATCGAGCATTCGAGCCAGTACCGGCACCAAGATCGAGCACGCGGAGAGGCCGCTCCACCGGAAACGCTTCTGCCAGCTTGACGGTCAGCGTGGACGAGCGGGCGGCAGCATCGGCCGGCTCGCGAAGCGCCAGCCACTCGGGATCGAAGCCGCTCATCAGGCGCGACCCGCGCTGGCGTCGAGCATGGCAGCCATACGATCGCAGGCAGCGTCCCAGGTAGGAAGGCGGCCGCGCGCCTGGCGTGCACCCTCAGCCAGCCGGCCCCGGTAGTCGTCATCACCGATGACACGCGCGAGCGCATCGGCGAACTGACGCTCGTCGCCCGGCGGCAGAACGACTCCAGCCGGTGAGTCGCCGCCATTCACGAGTTGCTCGATCGCGCCGGTGGCGGTACTCACGATCGGCAGGCCGCGAGCAAGCGCCTCTGCGACCGCCATTCCATAGCCCTCGTAGAGCGTCGGCAACACAAACAGGTCGGCGGCGTCATAACAAACATCTAGCGCGGACCGGTCGAGGTCGCCGACGAACTCGATGCGATCCGCGATGCTGCTGCCGTCAAGCTGACGGCGGAGCCGTTCGACCGTCGGCGGATCGCGGTCAACGCTGCCTGCGCACGTCAGCCTCCAATTGCGTTGCGCCAGGGACGACAGTGCGCCGAACAGCAGCTCGTGTCCCTTTCGCGGCGTTAGCGTCGCCACACACAAGAGGGCCACCTCCGACGGCATCCGGCCGCCATGCGCGACAGGAGCCGGGTCTGTTCCCGGCTCGACGACCGTCACGCGGTCGGAACTGACACCATACGCAGCCAGCGACCTGGCGGTCGCCGCGCTGGTCACGACAACCGACCGGACCGCGGCCAGCGCCCGGCGCTCGCTTCGTTCCAACTCTGCGATCGCGTCGGCGCCGAGGC
>DASXGC010000105.1:0-47683 GCA_036489235.1 Vicinamibacterales bacterium | reverse complement strand
TACATCACCTTCGTCATGACGCTCGAGCCGGGCGACATCATCTCGACCGGAACACCGGAAGGAGTCAGTCCACTGCACGCCGGCGACGTCGTCACCGTGAAGGTCGAGGGTGTGGGCGAACTTCGGAACCCGGTCGCATCTGAAATCTGAACGCGAAAGCTGAAGTCTGACATCTGAAGTCTGGAATTCTGAGGGAGCACCATGAAGCTGTTCATCGACTCAGGCAACATCAAGGACATCGAGACGCTCGCGGCGATCGGCATCATCGACGGCGTGACCACGAACCCGACGCTGCTCGCCAAGGAGCCGGGCGATTTCAAGGAGAACCTGAAGAAGATCTGTCAGATCGTCAAAGGCCCGGTCAGCGGCGAAGTGACCGCCACCGACTTTGCCGGCATGATCACGCAGGGGCACGACATCGCCAAGATCGATCAGCACATGATCGTCAAGGTGCCGCTGACGCGCGCCGGCATCCAGGCGTGCAAGGCATTGTCGGGCGAGGGCATCCGGGTCAACGTCACGCTCTGTTTCTCGGCGGCGCAGGCACTGCTCGCCGCCAAGGCCGGCGCCACGTTCGTCAGTCCATTCGTCGGCCGCCTCGACGACATTGCGACCAACGGCATGGATCTGGTTCGCGAGATCGTCGACATCTACAACAACTACGACTTCACCACAGAGGTGCTGGTCGCCAGCTGCCGCCATCCGATCCACGTGACCGAAGCCGCGCGGATGGGCGCCGACATCGCCACCTGTCCTCCGGCGGTGATCGACATGCTGTTCAACCACCCGTTGACCAATAGCGGTCTCGAAAAATTCCTCAAGGATTGGGAGAAATCGCAGGGAGCAAAAGCCTGAGCGCATCAGACATGACCGACCCCCTGCAGATTCTGGACGACCTCGAACGCCGCGCCGAGCTCGGCGGCGGCCAGGAGCGCATCGATCGTCATCACGCCGCCGGCAAGCTGACGGCACGCGAACGCATCGAGCTGCTATTCGATCCGGGCACCTTCGAGGAGCTCGACAAGCTGGTCACGCATCGCTGCCGCGACTTCGGCATGGAGCAGCAGATCGTGCCGGGCGACGGTGTGGTCGCCGGCCATGGGTTGGTCGACGGCCGTCAGGTGTTCGCGTTCGCGCAGGACTTCACGGTGTTCGGGGGCTCGCTGTCGGAAACCAACGCCGCGAAGATCGTGAAGATCATGGATCTCGCGATGCAGCTCGGCGCGCCGATCGTCGGGTTGAACGATTCCGGCGGTGCACGCATCCAGGAAGGCGTGATGTCGCTGGGCGGTTACGCCGACATCTTTCTCCGCAACACGCTGGCTTCAGGCGTGGTGCCGCAGATCTCGGCGATCATGGGGCCGTGTGCCGGCGGCGCGGTCTACTCGCCGGCGATCACCGACTTCACGATCATGGTGAAGGACACCAGCTACATGTTCGTGACCGGCCCGGACGTGCTGAAGACGGTGACGCACGAGGACGTGTCGAAAGAAGAGCTCGGCGGCGCGATGACCCACAACGCCACCAGCGGCGTGGCGCATTTCGCGGTCGACGATGACCGCGAGTGTCTGGCGCTGATTCGCGACATGCTCTCGTTCCTGCCAGGCAACAACCTCGACGATCCGCCCCGCGCAGCTGCGACCGATTCGCCCGACCGCGAAGACGAGGCGCTCGACCGGATCGTGCCGACGTCGCCGAATCAGCCCTACGACATGCTCGACGTCATCCACACCCTCGTGGACGATGGCCATTTTCTCGAAGTGCACCGGCACTACGCGAAGAACATCCTGATCGGGTTGGCGCGTCTCGACGGCCGCCCGGTCGGCATCGTCGCCAACCAGCCGGCAGTACTCGCCGGCACGCTCGACATCGACGCCTCCGTGAAGGCGGCGCGTTTCGTTCGCTTCTGCGACGCGTTCAATGTGCCGCTGGTCACGTTCGAGGACGTGCCCGGATTCCTGCCCGGCACGGTGCAGGAGTACGGCGGCATCATCCGTCACGGCGCCAAGCTGTTGTTCGCGTACGCCGAAGCGACGGTGCCGAAGGTCACGGTGATCACCCGCAAGGCCTACGGCGGCGCCTACTGCGTGATGTCGAGCAAACACATTCGCACCGATTTCAACTATGCGTGGCCGACAGCCGAGATTGCGGTGATGGGACCCGAAGGCGCCGTAAAGATTCTCTACAAGCGCGAGATTGAGGCCGCCGCCGATCCCGCCGCCGCCCGCGCCGAGAAGGTGGAGGAGTTCCGCGAGAAGTTCGCGAACCCGTACATCGCGGCTTCACGCGGGTTCGTGGACGAAGTGATTCATCCGCGCGAGACCCGGCGCAAGTTGATCGCAGCCCTAAGGAATCTAGAAGGCAAACGCGCGAAGAACCCTCCGAAGAAGCACGGCAACATCCCTCTCTAAACGACGTTAGCCGGATTTTTGGATCCGGCCATCCGCCAGCGACAAAACACGCCCTTCAGGGTGCAAGACGACATTCTTGTGCATTGACTTGGCGTGTCGCTGAACGTATTTATACGTCGCTCATCTCGTGACAATTGTTTACTGATAGAGGAGAAACGCATGTTTCGATGGAAATTGACCGCGGTGCTACTCGTCGCAGTCTCAGTCGTCGGCATGCGGTCGGCGCATGCACAGTCGACGGCCACGCTTCAGGGCGCCATCACCGACACACAGAACGCGGTCATGCCCGGCGTCTCGGTCGTCGTCCGACTGATGGCCACCAACCAGGCGCGCACCGTCGTCACTGACGCGTCCGGCCAGTACGTCGCAGCGGCGCTCGCGCCGGGGCACTACGAGATCACCGCCCACCTCGACGGATTCACGGACCAGAAGCGCGAGATCGATCTCGGTCCGGCGCAGACCATCGGGCTCAATCTGAAGTTAGGCGTCGGCGCCCTCGCCGAGAACGTCACGGTCTCTGGCGCCGCGCCGCTCATCGACACGACGACCACGTCGGTCGGCCAGGTGATGGCCGAACGGACCGTGCAGGAAATTCCGCTCAACGGCCGGCATTTCGTGGACCTCGGTCCGCTGATGCCTGGCGGCTCGACGTCGCCGCAGAACGCCGGCCTGAGCGCTCCGCTGCGTGGCCAGGGCGGGTTCTCGTTCATGACCGCCGGCAACCGCGAGACCTCCGTGAACTTCATGATCAACGGCATCAACGTGAACGACCTGTCGAATTCGCAGGTGACGTTCCAGCCGTCGATCAACACCGTGTCGGAGTTCAAGGTGGACAATTCGACGTTCAGCGCCGAGTACGGCCGCAACTCGGGCGCCATCGTCAACGTCTCGACGCGCTCGGGCAGCAACGACATGCACGGCGAGGGGTTCATCTTCTACCGCGACCAGGCGCTCGACGCGCGCAACTACTTCAACCCGCCGCCGGCGGAGCAGTCTACTTTCAATCGCAAGCAGTTCGGCGTCAACCTCGGCGGACCGATTGTGAAGAGCAAGGCGTTCTTTTTCGGCAGCTACGAAGGCTTGCGCCACCTGCAGGGCGTTGACCTGAACTCCGGGACGCTGAGCGAGGCTCAGCGGGCGGCGGTCACCGATCCGGTGTCGAAGAACCTGCTTCAGTACATCCCGAAGGCGAACGACTCGACCGGTCTTCGCGTCATCGGATCGGAACTCGCGCCAGTCACCATCGATCAGGGCACGGGCGATTACCGGCAGAACATCGCCACCAATGACGATCTGCACGTCTACTACGCGTTTCAGAAAGACTTCCGCCACGAGCCAAACGCGCAGGGCAACACGGTCGCGGGCTTCGGCGACGACCGCGGCGGCCATCGCCAGATCTTGACCGTCAACGAAACGCACGTCTTCAGCACGTCCCTGGTCAATGAAGTGCGGGCGGGCTACAACCGCATCAGCATCAGCTTCAATCCGACCACGCAGGTGGACACCAATGCGCTCGGGATCAACCTCGGACAGACGGTGCCGGTCGCGCTGCCGCAGATCACGATTTCGGGTCCAGGGTTGAACATCGGCGGTCCGGCGGGCTTTCCGAGCGCTCGCGAGGTGACGACGAGTGCGATTGGTGATACCGCGACCTACCTGCACGGGAACCAGGTCATCAAGTTCGGCGGCGAATTCCGTCGAACTCATCACAACACCAACAATGGCGATCCCGGAGCCTTCACATTTCCGAGCGTGTCGGCGTTTCAGCAGGGATTCGGCAGTGTGCTCAACCTGACGCTCGGCGGCCTCCAATACGACGCCTACGTGAACGCGATTGGCGCATTCGTCCAGGACTCGATCTCGCTCGGGTCGAAAGTGAAGCTGGATGTCGGCCTGCGCTACGACTCCCTCCCGTCGCCGACCGAAGGCACCGACAAGCTCGTCACGTTCGATCCAACCACCTCGTCGCTGCTCCAAATCGGCACGAACGGCTTTACCCAGGTTACGAAGAATGGCAGCGATTTCCAGCCGCGCCTCGGTGTGGTTTGGACGCCGACCGCCGACGGCGCGCTCGCGGTCCGCGCCGCGTACGCCGTGATGGTGAACCAGACCAATACCGGCTACTTCGTCGGAGAGTCGAACAATCCGCCGCTCACGACGCCGCTTTCCGGACAGGCGGCGGGCACGGCCGCGAGCAACATCAACCTCGCGACCGCATTGACCACCGCTGGCGCGTCCGCCCTGGCGCCGTCATTCACTGATCCGAATTTCCAGCCAGGCCGGATGCAGACGTGGAATGTCAACGTCGAGCGCCAGTTCGGCGGGACCGGCGTCATGGTCGGCTACTTCGGATCGCACGGCGACCGTCAGCGCATTCCGATCAACTCCAACCAGTTCACCACGCCGGGCGGGATCGTGCGTCCGTATCCCAAACTGTCGGCCTCGAGCCCGATCCTCCCCGGCACTCAGCTTGGGAACATCACGGAGACCACGAGCCTCGGCTGGTCCGACTACAAAGGCCTGTGGGTGACTGCCAATAGACGTCTCTCGCACGGCCTGCAGCTGTCCGGTGCGTACACGCTGGCGAAGTCGACCGATACGAACTCGTACGATGGCACGCTCACCGCGCAGGACAACACGAACCTCGCAGGCAGCGTGGGACCGTCGGACTTCGACGTCCGTCATCGCGTGTCCCTGAACGCGTCGTATGACCTGCCGTTCAAGGGCAACCGGTGGAAGGACGGCTGGCAGGTCGTCGTCGTCGAGCAGGCGCAGACGGGCAATCCACTGAACATCGTGACCAACATCGCGACGATCACAGGCACGACGACGGTGCGGCCCGACCTCATCGGCGCGCTGCCGGCGATCACGCCGGCGCCCGTGCTCGATCCCGTGACCGGAGCGGTCACGAGCTACACCTGGTTCGCGAGCAACACTGTCTGCGATCCGCGCGTTGCCGGCTCGTGCACGTCGGCCTCGGTCTTCGCGCTGCCGTACAACGCGGCCGGCGTCGCGCATTTCGGCAACCTGCCGCGAAACGTGATCTACGGTCCGGGCTTCGGCAACACCGACCTCTCGTTCATCAAGAACCTGACGCTGCAGGGCACCGCGCGGGTTCAGCTGCGGCTCGAGGTCTTCAACCTGTTCAACCAGGCGAACCTCGGTCAGCCCGGACGCACGGCTACGGTCGGCAGCACGTCGTTTGGGGTGATCAGCAACACGCGCTTCCCCACGGGTGATTCGGGGTCGTCGCGGGAGGTGCAGTTCGCCGCGAAGTTCCTCTTTTAGGGCAGGCGGATTAGGGCGGGTCAATCGCCGGGTCGGGGGTAAGATGCCCGGCGTGCGATCTTCTGCGTGACTGCGGCGGTCGACAACGGCAATCACGGGCTCCTGAGCACAATTGAGTCGGCCTCGGATTCGCCCGAGCATCGAGAGGGCGTCCGGCACGACGTGGAGAACCTTCGTCGAACGAGCGGCGACGCTGCGATCGCGGCGATCGTCGCCGACCTGCGCGCCCGTCAATCGTTCGATTTACTCCCGATCGCCGTCCAGTCTCTGCTGGACCCGGACCCGTGTCACCAGACAGGCTGTCTGGACGGCGATCGTATGGTCACGATGACCTGCTTTCGATTCGGTGGGGTATCGGCCGAATCCATTCGCGAGGCGATCGCTGACGCTCTATGGCACTGGTGGGAAGGTGGACGCGTCGTGCATTGGAGCAAAGCGCCCGACGGTGGCGTTCGCTTCAGATTGTGGCCTGTATGGTTGCGTTCGCTGGCTCGCATCGATGTGCAGTTGGCTCCGACCGTTCGCAAGGACGAGCGAGTTGAATCCGGTCTGTCACGTCAGAAGTTCATGATTGCTTCACGCTTCTCCCACGATTTTGTCGGACCGGGCCGCTACGAGGTGCTTGACGTCCCTGGCGGCGTCGTATTTCGCTCGTTCTTCGACGGCGTGAGCCGGCATGCCTTTTCGGCGCTGTTGCCGGGTCGCGTCGTCCTGTGGTTTCACATGCGCGGCGAACGGGGAACGCTGCCGTTCCCGTTTCCCAAGCGTACCGGATTCGTGAATCTTGGAACCCTGCCGCCGCATTGAGTGGTGGCGGGGCGGGATACACTACGCGCTATGCGACGACTGCTGCGTGTAGTGATTCCGGCCTGCCTGGCCATCGCGTTTATCGAGGCTCCGCGCGCGCAGGCCCCGCCGCGTTTTCGCGTCGAAGAGACCACGATCGCGCAAATCCAGTCGTCTCTGCGCGACGGCTCGTTGACCTGCCGCGCGCTGGTCGAGCAGTACCTCGCGCGCATTGACGCCTACGACAAGAAGGGCGCCGCGCTCAATGCCATCGTCCTGGTCAACGACGCGGCACTGAAAACCGCCGATGATCTCGACCGCCGCTTCAAGCAGTCCGGCGCCGTCGGCCCGCTGCACTGCGTCCCGGTGCTGGTCAAGGACAACTACGAAACATCCGACATGCCGACGACGGCGGGGTCGTTGTCGTTGAAGGGGATGATGACCGGCAAGGACGCGTTCGTCGTGAAACGCCTGCGCGACGCGGGCGCGGTGATGATCGCCAAGTCGAACATGGCTGAGTTCGCGTTCAGCCCGATCGAGACGGTCAACTCGATCCTGCCCGGATACACCCGCAACCCGTACGACACCAGCCGCGTCACGGCCGGCTCGAGCGGCGGATCCGCGGCGGGCGTGGCGGCGAACTTCGCCGCGCTCGGCCTCGCCAGCGACACGGGAGATTCGATTCGCGGTCCGGCCGGACATCAGGATCTGGTCGGGCTTCGTTCGACGATGGGGCTGGTCAGCCGGTCCGGCGTGGTGCCGCTCAATTCTGGTGCCGACATTGCCGGCGTGGTCACCCGTACGGTCGCCGATACGGCAGCGGTGCTGCAGGTGATCGCCGGTCCTGATCCCACGGATCCGATCACGTTGACCGGGCGCGATCACATCGAGGCGAATTACGGCGCGTCGCTGCGAGCCGATGCGCTGAAGGGGGCGCGCCTCGGCGTCCTGCACGAGGCCTACGATACGCCGACGCTCGATCCCGAAGTGGACGCCGTTTTTCGCGGGGCCGTGGGAGAACTGAGAAACCTCGGCGCGGAAGTGATTGACCCGACGCCGCTCGACGGCTTTGACGCGCTGCGACGTCAGCAGGGCGCCGGCTGCAACCAGTTCAAGTACGACCTGAACCGCTACCTCCTGGCGCTCGGCGACAAGGCGCCGCTGCACTCGCTCGAAGACATCATCAAGTCGCGCAAGTTCCACCCCTCGATTCAGGCGAGGCTCGAGAGTGCCCAGGCCGGAAACGACGTGCCGGGAGAATCGGCCGGCTGCCTGGCTCGCGAAGCCGGCCGCGACAAATTCCGCACCGCGGTTCTCGCGTTGATGGATGGTAAGCAGCTCGACGCGCTCGTCTATCCGACGTGGAGCAATCCGCCGCGGTTGATCGGCGACCTCAACACGCCGGGCGGCGACAACAACCAGGTCTTTTCGCCGACCACTGGTTTCCCCGCGATTACCGTCCCGATGGGGTTCACGAGGGCAGGGACGCTGCCGGCCGGTTTGCAGTTTTTCGGCCGCCCGTGGAGCGAAGCTCACCTGCTGGCGCTCGCGTATTCCTACGAACAGGCGACCCACCATCGACGTCCGCCCGCCGCCACACCGCCGCTACGCTGACGATAGAATGGTACGGGGACCAGGATCCCTGGTCTGCCGGTGGTCCGCTGTTGCTGCGCCGTTGGGGTCCGTTGATCGCAGGAGCGCAATCAGGACCAGGGACCAGGGACCAAGGACGGGCCAAGTCCCAGGAACGAAGAACAAAGGACCAGACTCTGCCTGCCCCCATTCAGAAAGTCCTGATCGCGAACCGCGGAGAAATCGCGGTGCGGATCATTCGCGCGTGCCGCGAGATGGCGGTGTCGACGGTCGCGGTCTATTCCGAGTGCGATCGCGCGGCACTTCACGTGCGGCTCGCCGACGAGGCCTACGCGATCGGCCCGAGTGCGCCGCGCGAAAGCTATCTGAACATCGATCGACTGATCGACGCGGCCCGGCGATCGGGCGCCGACGCGGTGCATCCGGGCTACGGCTTCCTCGCCGAAAACGAAGACTTCGCGGCCGCTGTGCGTGACGCCGGCCTGACCTTCATCGGTCCGACGCCTGAAGCGATCGAGACGATGGGCAGCAAGACCGCAGCCCGGACCGCTGCGCGGCGCGCGGGCGTACCCGTGGTGCCCGGCGCCGAGACGGCGTTGAGCGCCGACGTTTCGGACCAGGAGATCGCCGCGATCGCGACGTCGATCGGCTACCCGCTGCTCGTCAAGGCGGTGGCAGGTGGCGGCGGCAAAGGCATGCGCGCGGTCGCCGATCCGTCCGATCTGGCGGCCGCCGTCCGCGCCGCGCGTTCGGAGGCGGGCACGGCGTTCGGCGATGCGTCGGTCTATCTCGAACGGCGGTTGACACGGCCACGACACATCGAGGTTCAGCTTCTCGGCGACCTGCACGGTACCGTGCTGCCGTTTGTCGAGCGAGAGTGTTCGATCCAGCGCCGCCACCAGAAAGTGGTCGAGGAATCGCCGTCAGCGCAGGTGACGCCGGCGCTGCGCATCGCGATGACTGCCGCGGCGGCGGCCGTGGCGCGATCGGTCGGTTATACCAACGCCGGGACGATCGAATTCCTGCTCGACGAAGACGGGCAGTTCTACTTCCTCGAAATGAATACGCGGCTGCAGGTCGAGCATCCGATTACCGAGATGGTCACCGGCGTCGATCTGGTGCGTTGGCAGATTCGGATCGCCCGCGGCGAACGGCTCGACCTCGATCCGGCGCGCCTGCTCGCGCCGGTCGGTCACGCGATCGAGTGCCGCATCTACGCCGAAGACCCCGACAATGGGTTCCTGCCGTCGCCGGGTCGGATCACGCAGCTGCGCGTGCCGGGCGGTCCCGGCATTCGCGACGACAGCGGCGCCAGCGCCGGACTCGACGTTCCGATCTTCTACGATCCGATGATCTCGAAGCTGATCGCGTGGGCCGAGGATCGGCCGCTCGCGATTGCACGCATGCGCCGTGCGCTCTCCGAATATCTGGTCACCGGCATCAAGACGACGCTGCCGTTCTTTTCGTGGCTGCTCGATCAGCCGGCCTTCATCGACGGACGTTTCCATACGACGTATCTCGACGATGAGCTCAAGGCGCGGAACGGTCGGCCGTTCGTCGAGCCCTCGGCGGAAGCAGACGAAGTGGCGGCAATCGGCGCCGCGCTGCAGGCGGCGATGTCTGCGGGATCGATGACCTCCGGGGCATCCAGCGCGGGCCCGCTGGTGGCGCGGCGCTGGCGCGCACAGGCGCGGCTGGATGGACTCCGCTGATGCAATACGAAGTGGAGGTCGGTGGAAAACTCCGCCAGGTGACGGTGGCGCGGGCGACCGGCGCGGCCGGAGGTTTTGCAGTGAGCATCGACGGCCGGACGCTTCACGTCGATGCGGCGCGCATCGACACGCAGACGCTGTCGCTGTTGATCGATGGGGCGGCGCCAAGGGTCCCGGTCCGCAGCTACGAAGTGACACTGGCGTCCGACGCGGCCGGCGCGCTGACGGTCCGGGTCGGAGCGACGCCGGTGGCGGTGACGCTGAACGGCCGGCGCCGCTGGGGCCGCAAGGATGAGGCCGGTGGCGGCGGGTCCGGCCCGCGCCGGGTGATGGCGCCGATGCCAGGCAAGGTGGTTCGCGTTCTGGCCAGGCCCGGCGACACCGTGACGGCTCGTCAGCCGGTGGTCGTCGTCGAAGCGATGAAGATGGAGAACGAGCTGCGTGCCGGGCGCGATGGAGTCGTCACCGAAGTCCACGCCCGTGAGGGTCTGTCAGTGGAGGCCGGCGCTTTGCTCGTCGTCATTCAGTGAAAGTGTTCACGCGTTCCCGCGTCCGCAAGACTCTTCGCTACTTCGGCTACTGCCTCTCGATCGTGGTAGCGCTGCTGGCGGCGTCGATCGTCGCGTCGGTGACGATCGATCTCGGACCAGAAATCCGGCAGCGCGCGGAGACGGCGGGATCCGCGTACATCGAACGCCCGCTTCATATCGGCGGCCTGCACATCCGGTTGTTGAACGGAAAAGTGGTGGTCACCGATCTCCAGATCGACGGCCTCCACAAGGGCGATCGTCCGTTCTTCACGGCGAAGCGGATCGATCTCGGACTCGACTGGATTCCGGCCTTCGCACGGAAACCGGACATCACCATCTCGTCGGTGGAGATGACCGACTGGCAGATGCTGGTCGAGCGGTGGGACGGCGCCCACAACTTCCCGCGCTTCAACCATGACGACGGCAAGCCGTCGCGGCCGCGGCCGGTGACGGTCACGCTGCGCTGGCTGCGCGCTTACCGCGGCCAGTTTTCCTTCGAGGACCACGAAACCCCGTGGGGCGTCGTCTGCCGCAATCTCGACGTCAACATCCAGAACCTCCCGAACTATCACGGCACTGCCACATTCAGCGACGGCACGGTCAGCATCCAGGACTTCGTGCCGATGTCGGCGAAGATGAAAGCCGAGTTCGTGATCGACGGCTCGCATATCCGCCTCGGTCGCATCGATCTGGACACTGACGGCGCGTCCACACTGGCGCGCGGCGATGTCGATCTCGCGCACTGGCCGACCCAGACCTACACCGTTCAGTCGCGGGTGAAGTTTCCGCGGATGCGCCGGCTGTTTTTCAAGGACGCACAGTGGGACCTCAGCGGCGATGGCGACTTTACGGGAATCTTCCGGCTGATCAAGCGTGGTGACGAAACCGATCGCGATCTCACCGGCACGTTCAAGAGCGAGCTGGCGGGCCTCAACGACTACCGCTTTCCCGCCCTGTATGGCTCGCTGCGATGGACGCGGGAGTCCTTCGAGGTGTGGAACGCCGGATCGAGGTTCCTGGGTGGCGAGGCGCAGTTCACCTACAACATCAAGCCGTTTGGCGCGCCGACTCCGCCGACCCACCGATTCGGCACGACCCTGAAGAATGTCGACGTTGCAAAGTTGAGCGACTTCGAACAACTGCGCGGACTGCGGTTCGCCGGCGCCGCTTCGCTCACCAACGTTCTGGAGTGGCCGTCGGGCGATTTCTCGCAGCATCGGGGTGAAGGACGGCTGGTGGTGGCGCCGCCGCCTGGCGTGACGCCGATGACTGCGTCGCTGGCGGATGCCGGCGATGCCCGCGCCGAGTGGGGTCCGTTCACGACGCTGGCGCTGCCCGCGCACCTGCCGGTTGCCGCCGAGCTCACCTATCGCTACGGACCCGACGAGGTGACGGTCGAACAAGGTCGATTCGCGACCGAGCGCACCTATGTCTCGTTCGACGGCGCCACCCAGTGGGGCGATGCCTCGCGTCTGCCGTTTCACGTCACCAGCCGCGACTGGCAGGAGAGCGATCAGCTGCTCGCCGGCATCATCACCGACTTCGGATCGCCGAAGCGGCCGGTGCTGTTCGGCGGTCGTGGCCAGTTCGACGGCACGATGACCGGAGCGTTTCGCAGCCCTCGGATCGAGGGCACGTTCAGCGGTCAGGGTATGCGCGCGTTCGACACGCTGTGGGGCGACGGCTCTGCCCGCATCGTTGTCGAAGACAGCTATGTGAACGTCACGGATGGCATTGTCCGTCACGGCGATTCGGAGATTCGCGCCGACGGTCGATTTGCGCTCGGTTATCCCAGGGACGACGGCGGCGAGGAAATCAATACGCGGATGCGGCTGACCCGCCGCGATATCGACAGCCTCCGACACGCACTCGGCGTCGACGACTATCCGGTGTCTGGGCTCATGTCCGGAGAGTTTCACCTGACCGGCCGCTACGAACGTCCGATCGGCTTCGGTGCGATGTCGATCGACGATGGTGTCGCCTACAAAGAGCCGTTCCAGAAGATGAGCGCGTCGGTGCGTTTCGACGGCGCCGGCGTGCGGCTGGACAACCTGAGTCTCGCGAAAGACACCGGCACCATCACCGGCGCGGCATTCGTCGGCTGGGACTCGACCTATTCGTTCAACGCCGATGGCCGTCGGATTCCCGTCGAGCGGCTCGCGTTTCTCACCACCGCCAGCGCGCCGTTGACCGGCGTGGCCGAGTTCACCGCCAGCGGCAGCGGCACGTTTGATCAACCGCGCAACGACGTCAGGTTCCGCGTCGACAGCTTTGCCGTGGCTGACGAGAGCGTTGGCCAGGTCACCGGTACGCTGGCTCTGCGCGGCAAGGATTTGAGCGGCGAGGTGAACGCCGCCTCGCCTCGTCTGGCCATTACCGGCACCGGTCGTATCGCCCTGACGCCGAAGGCGGATGCCGAGATCACCTTCCGCTTTCACGACAGCTCGCTCGATCCGTATGTTCGCGTGTTCGAGCCGAGCCTGTCGGAATTCACCACCGCCGTCGCCAGCGGTTCGATCCGCGTCGTCGGTGAGCTCTCGGATTTCAATGGCCTGACGGTGGACGGAACCGTGGACGCGCTCGACGTGCGGCTGCTCGACTACGCCGTCAAGAACACCGGCCCGTTACACGTCGCGCTCGACAAGCGGCAGGTGTTGCTTGGCAGCGAGGCCGCGCCGCTCAAATTCGAGGGCGACGGCACCAGGCTCGAAGTGTTCGGCTCGGTCGATCTCGACCACGATCGCGTCAAGGTCAGCGCCACCGGTGATGCCAACCTCGGCATTCTGCAGGGCCTGTATCCGGGCAACGTGCGCGCGTCCGGCCGCGCCCAGCTCACCGCTTCGATCGACGGACAGTTGCGGCGTCCCCAGTTCTCCGGCAACGCCACGATCGTCAACGGCCGTCTTCGTCACCTGTCGCTGCCGAACGCACTCGATGCGATCAACGGGACGATTCAGTTCGACGAAGGCGGTATTCGACTCGACGATGTGTCGGCGACGATGGGCGGCGGGCAGGTGCGGTTCGGCGGCCGCATCGGGTTCGACGGTTATGTGCCGACCGACCTCAATATCACGGCGCGCGGTGAGGACATGCGGCTGCGCTATCCGGAAGGCATCCGCTCGGTGGTTGACATGGATCTCGCGGTCAGCGGCACGGTCAAGGCGCCGACGCTGTCGGGTCTGGTGACGGTGAAGAACGCGCTCTGGAGCCGGCGCATCGACACGCCTGGAAATATTTTCGACATCGCCGCGTCCCGGGCCGCGGCCGCCAGCGGCGGTGGACCGAGCGAAGTGCCGCCGATCGTTCCGCTGAAGCTGGATGTCCAGATTCTGGTGCCGTCGACGCTGCGGGTCGAGAACAACCTGGCGCGGATGGTGGCGAACGCGGATCTCACGTTGCGTGGCACCTACGAACATCCGGTGATTTCCGGGCACGCCGACATCGAGCGAGGCGAGGTCACGTTCGAAGGATTGCGCTACCGGATTACGCGCGGATCGATAGGCTTCACCAACCCGACCAAGATCGAACCGTTTTTCGACGTCGAGGCCGAAACCAACGTGCGCGTGCCCGGCCAGACCTATCACGTGACCGTCGGGTTCGCCGGCACGAGCGAGCAGATGCGGCCGACCATCACCTCTGATCCGTGGCTGCCGACCGCCGACGTCCTGGCGCTGCTGTTCAGCGACGTCCGCCGCGGCACGCAGGACACGGCGCCGGAACTGCGCGCCCTGCAGAATCCCAATCAGGCGCAGGCGGACATTCTGACCGCCCGCGCGACCCAGGCCATCGCCGGGCCGTTGTCCTCGGAAGTCGGCCGTGTCGTCGAGCAGACGCTCGGCGTCGACAACTTCCAGGTGACGCCATCGTTCGTCGATCCGAACCAGCTCAATCAACAGACCGCGCGGTTGAACCCGACTGCGCGCGTGACCATCGGCAAGCGGATCTCCGAGCGCATCTACCTGACGTTCTCGCGCAGCGTCAATACCTCCGTCAACGACCAGCTGATTCTGATCGAGTACAACGAGAGCGAGCGGATGGCCTGGGTGCTGTCGCGCAACGAGGATTCGCAGACCTACGCGCTCGAGTTCAGGGTGAGGCACGTGTTTTGATGCTGCGCCGATCGGCGATGGCGCGCGCGGCGCTGCTGGGTCTGGGGCTGTGGTGCGCGACGGCGCCGCGATCGGACGCCGCGGTCACTGACTATCTCGGCCGCACCATTGCGTCGGTCCGCCTGCTGACCGAAGGGCGTGACACCACCGATCCTCTGCTGACGCAGGTGGTCGAGACCGTCGCCGGACAGCCGCTGTCGATGGCGCAGGTGCGCGAGAGCATCGCGCATCTCTTCAGTCTGGGGCGGTTCGAGGATGTCCGGGTCGACGCGACGCTCGAGGGCGGCCGCG
Organism: Vicinamibacterales bacterium; assembly: GCA_036489235.1. Taxonomy (GTDB): domain Bacteria; phylum Acidobacteriota; class Vicinamibacteria; order Vicinamibacterales; family CAVVIG01; genus CAVQFC01. The sequence continues at coordinate 32,963 of DASXGC010000105.1, read as the reverse complement.
TGGTGCTGCGCTACGACCTCGTCCCGATCCATCCGGTCACAAAAATTCAGTTCGCAGGCCCGCTCAATGTGCCCGGCGTGGACGTCGGGCAGCTGCGCCGCGCGGTTGTCGATCGATACGGCGCGTCGCCACCGCTCGGCCGGCTCGCCGACATGACGCGGATCATCGGCGACGAGCTGCGTGAAGAAGGCTACTTGCGAGCGTCGATCACGCCACGGCCCGAGGTCGCGCATACGCCCGAGCATGCGACGCTGGTGTTCACCATCGATCCCGGCCCGCGCACCACGATCGGAGAGGTGCAGATTGTCGGCCGTCCCACCGTCTCACCCGAGGAGTTTCGCGCACGTTTGCGCCTGACCACCGGCGCGCCGTACCGGCGCGAAGCCCTGAACCAGCGGATCGAGAAATATGTCGAGGAGCGCCGCAAGCGGGGCTACTACGAATCGCAGGTGCTGCCGGCCGTGCAGCTGGTCGATGACGACCGCGTGGCCAACGTCACGGTGACGGTGGCGCCCGGACCGCTGGTTCGCGTGAAGTTCACCGGCGATCCGCTGCCGTCCAGCAAACACGAAGATCTGGTACCGGTCGAGCGCGAAGGCTCCGTCGACGAGGACCTGCTCGAGGATTCAAGCAACCGCATCGAAGAGGGATTGCGGGCGCAGGGCTATCGCGACGCCACCGCAGCGCATTCGCGCGAAGAGATTCAGGGCGAACTGGTGATCACCTTCGACGTGAAAGCCGGCAAGCAATATCGGGTCGCGTCGCTGAACCTGTCGGGCAACAACGCGGTGACGCAGGCCGAGCTCGAGCCGATCGTCCGACTCCACGCGGGACAACCGTTTTCCGAAGAGCGGCTCGACGCGGATACCGCGGCGGTCCAGGATTTCTATCGGCGACGCGGCTATGCGTCGGCCACGGCACGGCCGACTGCGGACTTTCAGACGACCGCGCCGGCCGTCGCCCAGGTGCCGGTAGCGGTGACGATCGCGATTAGCGAGGGAGTGCGCACGGTGGTGGACGGCGTGACGTTCACCGGGAATGTCGCGATTGATACGGCCGCGCTGGGCGCTGCGGTGGCGCTGCAGCCGGGCGCGCCGTTCGTCCCGAGTCAGATCGCGGCGGACCGCGAACGCGTCCAGATCCGCTATCAGAATCTCGGCTACGGCAGCGTCACCGTCGATGCCGTGCCGCAATTCAGCCAGGACAACACCCACGTCACGGTGCAGTTCACGGTCCGCGAAGGACCGCAGATCTTCGTCGAGCACATTCTGATCGTGGGCAACGTGCGGACCAGCACCGAGACCATCGAGCGTGAGCTGCAGGTCAAGCAGGGCGGGCCGTTCAGCGTCGGCGCGATCAACGACAGTCAACGGAGGTTGACCGAGCTTGGACTGTTCCATCGGGTCCAGATCACCGAGCTGCCGCACGGCGAGGAGAACCAGCGTGATCTGCTGGTGACCATCGAGGAAGCACCGCCGACCACCATCGCCTATGGCGGTGGTTTCGAAATCGGCCGCATCACCGTCCCCAACGCGGTCACCGGCAACGCCGATCAGGTCTACGAGGCGGCGCCGCGCGCCTCGCTCGAAATCGGCCGGCGCAATCTGTTCGGGAAGAATCGATCGCTGAACCTGTTTTCCAGCATCAGCCTGCACCCCAAGGGATCCGTCGACGACAGTGAGGGCCCGGTGGTGACCGGCAACACCTACGGTCTCACCGAATACCGTGTCGTCGGCACCTACCGCGAGCCGCGGCTGTTCGACACGCCGCTCGACGCGCTGGTGAACGTGACGATCGAACAGCAGATCCGATCGAGTTTCAATTACCGGCGAGAGAGCGCGAGCGCGCAGGTGTCCAAGCGATTGAACCGGTCGCTGGTCGCGACCGCTTCGTATCAGCTGCAGCGGACCGAGTTGCTCGAGGTGAAGATCGACGAGTCGGACCCGCTCATCGATCGTCTGTTTTCGCCCGAACCGGTCCGGCTGTCGTCGTTCACCGGGTCACTGGTTCAAGATACCCGCGACGATCAGTTCAACCCCAGATCGGGGCTGTTTCTCAGCGCCAGCGGACAGATCGCTGCCGAAGCGATCGGATCGCAGGTCGGGTTCGTGAAGTCGTACTTCACCGCGCAGGGATTTCACCTGCTGCCGCACACCAACGGCATCGTGCTGGCCGGGAGCGCACGGGTCGGGCTCGCCTCCGAGTTCAACTTCGAGGATCCGATTCCCGAACCGGAACGTTTCTTCGCCGGCGGAGACACCACAGTGCGCGGATTCGCGCTCGACTCGTTGGGCGTGCGCCACGTTCCGCCGGACCTGGTTCACGACACCATCAACGTCGACGGCTTTCCGATCGGCGGCGACGGGCTGGTGATTTTCAACGCCGAACTCAGGGTCCCGGTCCAAGGCGGGCTTGGTGTGGTCGGGTTCGTGGACACCGGCAACGTGTTTGCGCGCGCGTCGTTCATCGATTTTGCCGAACTGCGGAGCGCGGTAGGCGGCGGGGTGCGGTACAAGTCGCCAATCGGCCCGATTCGAATCGATCTCGGGTTCAAGATCCGTCCGCAGCCCGGCGAATCGCTGACCGCTTGGTACGTGAGTTTCGGGCAGGCGTTTTAGATCATGAGACTGCAGATTCAAGACTTCAGATTTCGGCTGGCGTGCAGGGCAGTGGTTGGAGTGATCCTCGCGGTCGTGACCTCGACGACCGTGGTCCGCGCCGAGCTGATCGATCGCGTGCTGGCGGTGGTCGCCCAGCAGCTCATCACCCTGAGCGACGTCAACGCGGCGCTCGAACTCGGTCTCGAACCGGCGCCCGCTGCCGGGGATCCAATCCGCGCCGTCTTGACCCGGCTTATCGACCGCGAACTCGTGCTGGCGGAGGTGGATCGTTACGCGCCGGCCGAGCCGACCACGGCAGCGGTGGACGATCAAATTCGTATCGTGCGCGACCGATTCCCGTCGTCTGCGGCGTTCAGCAGCGCGCTCACCCGGTCGGGCATCGACGAGCTCCACCTGCGCGAAACGCTGCGTCAGAACCTCCGGATCGCCGCCTACCTGTCACAACGCTTCGCTGCCGCACCGGACCGGCGCCAGACACTCATCGACGAGTGGATGACCGGACTGCGGCGCCGAGCGGACGTCATCGATCTGTATCTGGGAAGCTGACGCGGGCGCGCCGGTCGTTCGAGCCGGTGACCGCGTCTAGCGCCGAACCAAGAATTGCAGGATCTGCAGCAGGTCGAACGCGGTGTGGCTGACCATGGGCGCCACGCATGAGCGGCGCCACAGATAGATCACGGCCCAGAATGCCCCCAGCAGTCCGGTGGCGATCGTCGCGTCAACGCCCTGTGTCAGGTGGCCGGCGCCAAAACCGATGCTGATGATGAGGACGCCAAGGCGGGCGCCGCCGAGCCACCGCTCGAAACGATCCAGCAGAAATGCCCGCTGCATTTCCTCGCGCACGCCGCCCGCCACAACCAGCACGAGCGCGAACAACCACGCGTCCCGCGGCGTGGTCAGCATGCTTTGCAGCGGGTTGTCGGCGACGGTGTGGAGCGACGGCGCAAAACGCAGCACCGAAAGCAGCACGGCCGCGGCGATGCCGAACGCCATGAACGTCAGCGGCACTCCGAGGAGCGCCTCGCCGATCACCGGCCGTTTGCCGAGGAAGATCCGGCGCGGACTCTGTCCGTGCGCACGCAGAATGATCAGCATCAACCCGATGAGCAGCGCCGCGTCGCCCAAAGAAAGCGCTACCACGTACGACACGCTCAGCCTGGTCGTCCCCTTGACGTAGGGCGCGACGCCAAGCGCCGCCAGAGCGCCACCGACGGCAATCTGGGTCACGAAGTCGGAACAGAGCACCACCTCAGTCAGCGCGACGAGCCGCTGGGCGGCATCGGACGGATCGGGAGCAACTGCCGGCGGCTCCGTTTCAGGCTGCAGCAAGACCTAAGAGTAGTGCAGACGTGTTTTCGACCGAGGCCGCGCGCGCTGTGCAAGGAAACGGCCAACAAAAAGATTCAAATGTTCAGCTTGCATCCGGCGACATCGGCAGCCAGAATGTAAAAATGACATGGTTGAGGCTCAACGAATGACGACCACGATGGCCGGCGAAACCGGAACGATGGATGACACCCAGACGGTCACGTCTGAACGAGTGTTGATCGTCGAAGACGATTCGGCCGCGCGCGTGGGATTGGAACAACTCGTCCGGAGCTGGGGATTCATAGCTGACTCTGCCGGCGACGGTGAAGAGGCGCTGCAGAAAGTCACGAGCTTCCGCCCGGCGATTGTGATCACCGACCTGGTGATGCCGCGGATGGACGGCCTGGCGCTGTTGCGCGCGCTGCCGACGCAGGGCTCCGACGTCACCACACTGCTGTTGACGGCGCAAGGCACCGTCGAGACCGCGGTCGAGGCGATGAAGGAAGGCGCCTACGACTACCTCACCAAACCGATCGACATCCAGCGGCTGAAGATCCTGCTCGACAAGATCGTCGAGCGGCTGGAGACGATGCGCGAAGTCAAGGCGCTGCGGCGCCAGCTGCGCGAGCACGGCACCTTCGGACCGCTGATCGGCAACAGCCCGGAGATGCGCAAGATTTATCAGGTGGTGGAGCAGGCCGCGCCGACCTCGGCGTCGGTGCTCATCACCGGCGAGTCGGGCACCGGCAAGGAACTGGTGGCGCAGACGCTGCATCAGCTCAGTCCGCGCGCGACGTTTCCGTTCATCGCCATCAACTGCGCGGCGATTCCGGAGACGCTGCTCGAAAGCGAGATTTTCGGACACGAGAAAGGCGCGTTCACCGGCGCTGCTGATCGTCGCCAGGGCTGCTTCGAGCTCGCCGATCGCGGCACGTTGTTCCTGGATGAAATCGGCGAGATGACGCCGGCGACACAGGTCAAGCTACTGCGCGTGCTGCAGGAACGCAAGTTCCGGCGGCTCGGCGGACGGACCGAGCAGTCAGTCGATGTCCGGGTGATCGCCGCGACCAACATCGATCCGGTCGAAGCGGTGCAGAAGGGCACGCTTCGCGAAGACCTCTACTACCGCTTGAACGTGTTTGCCTTCCGGTTGCCGACACTGCGCGAGCGGAAGGAAGATCTGCCGCTGCTGGTGCAGGCGTTCATCAACGAATTCAACACCCGCAATCAGAAAGCGATCGCCGGCGTCGAGCAGCAGGCGATGCGGATGCTCGAGCAGTACGCGTGGCCCGGCAACGTGCGCGAGCTGCGCAACGTGATCGAGCGCGCCACCATCCTCGCGCCGGGTCCGTTCATCGAGGCCAAGCACCTGCCGCCGACGCTGGCCGAAGAACCGCCGGTACTGCAGCAGCCTCAGGTGGCGTTGGCCCCGGGGACGACGGTCGAGGAGGCCGAGCGGCGCCTGATCGTGATGACGCTGGCGCACACCCGCGACAACAAGACCAGGGCCGCGGAAATCCTCGGCATCAGCCTGAAGACGCTTCACAATAAGCTGAACAAGCTGAGGCTCAGGCCCAAGCGATCGGAATAGCCTCCGAGCGCCTAGCGTCCAAGCCCCGAGTTCAACGCGTATGCGACTAGGCATCAAAGGCAAACAGGTTCTCATCGTCACCTCGCTCGTTGGGGCGGTGGTCGTGGTGCTGAGCGTCCTGAACCTTGTCAACCTGGCGCGGGTCAGTCTGGGGGAGAGCCAGGCGAGAGCGGAGCTGCTGGCCGGCGCCATCTACAGCCGCGCGCGCGAAGTGATCGTGCCAGGCGTCGACCCGTTCGAATCGCTGCGGCGCGATCCGGGCCTGCGCTCGATGCTGTCGGCGAGCTTGCTCGCGAAGAACGTCACCTTTGCCGCGATCGCCGATCTCGACGGCAAAGCTGCGGTCCACGCCGATCAGGCGCTCGAAGGACAGCCGCTGCCGGCCGGCGGCAACCTCCGCACCGTGCTGTCGGAGCCATGGTGGCGGCAGGTCCGCGCCATCTACTCTGGGCAGGGCACCAACCTGCTGTTCGAGGAGCCGCTGCTGCTTGGCGACGAGCAGTTCGGATCGATTCGCGTCGGCGTCTCGACGCTGCTGATTCGCAGCGAGCTGAACGACTCGCTCGGCGGCGCGGTGGCGACGGCGCTGCTGTTATTGGGCATCGCGGTGCTGGTCGCGATCCTGCTCGCGCAGCTGGTGCTGCGTCCGATTCACGTGCTGCGCAGCGGCCTGACCCGGCTGGGCCGCGGCGAACTCGGCGTCCGGCTGGACCTCAATCAGCACGACGAATTCGGCGAGCTCGGTACTTCGTTCAACACCGTCAGCGAGCAGCTGTCCGCCGATCGTTCGCAGATGGCCGGTCAGGTAGCCAATCTTGAATCGGCGGTGGAACACCTCGAGGACGCGGTCGCCATCGTGGACGCGCGCGGGGCGTTTTTGTTTGCCAACCCGGCGATGCGGACCCTGCTGCCGCGGGCCGCGACCGGTGTGCTGCTCGACAGCCTGCTGGCGCCCGATCATCCGCTGCGGCGGCTGTCCGAGCAGACGCTGGTCGGTGGGCACTCACGTGGTCCGCTCTCGGCCGTGTTCGGCGAAAGCGGTGAGCGTCTGGTGATGACGCACGCGATCAACGATCCGAAGGGTGCGCTGGTGGGGATCATGCTCGTGGCGCGGAACGTCGAATACCTCAGCCAGGTGCAGTCCACGGTTCGCTACTCGCGCAAGCTCGCGGCGCTCGGCCGGCTCTCGGCCGGCGTGGCGCACGAAGTGAAGAATCCGTTGAACGCGATGATGATCCACCTCGAGCTGCTGCGACAGCGGGTCGGCACCACCGCCGCGATCGGCGTGCGCGGCGGCGCCGCGGTATCGGTGGCCGAGGCACCGGTCGATCGCGCCGCGGCGATGCAGCACGTCGACGTGATCGCCAACGAGATCCGCCGCCTCGACGAAGTGATGCAGGGCTTCCTGACGTTCGCGCGTCCCGAGGATCTGAAGCTGCAACCAGTGCCGCTGCGTCCGCTGATCGACGAGGTGATTGCGATCGTCCGTCCCGAAGCCGACCGCGCCCGCGTCGAACTCGTCAGCGAGTGCACCGGCGGGGCCGACGTCAACGGCGATCCGACCATGCTGCGACAGGCGTTCTTGAACCTGGCGCTCAACGCCTGTCAGGCGATGCCGGCCGGAGGCACGCTGCGGATCCAGTGCGAGTCGGAGCGTTTCGCGCGCAGCGGCCGGGTATCGATCGCGTTCACCGACACCGGCAGCGGCATCCAGCCGGATCACCTGAAGCGGATTTTCGACCTGTACTTCACCACCAAGGAGAAGGGGAGCGGTATTGGGCTGTCGATGGTCTACCGGACCGTGCAGATGCACGACGGCGAGATCGAAGTACAGTCCACGCCCGGCAGCGGAACCACGTTCCGCGTCCTCCTCCCACAAGCATGATGACGTTCCACCGCGGGCGATTCCGGCGTCGCGCTCTCGGCCACGCACGCACCGCGTTGCTGCTGGTGCCGCTGTGCGCGGCCGCCTGCAATCACACCGGTCCCAAAACCATCGCGGATGCGCCGCCGCTCGACGTGCCGGCGCCGCCGCCGCGCGACGTCGCGCCCAACGATACGGAAGCGCCGCCGCCGGTGTCGCTGGTTCCGGAACCGGCGCACAACACGCCGCAACTCCCGCGTCCTGCGCCGCGTGAACAGCCGCGCGCCGATACCCCGAGACCGGAGCCGGTCAAACCCGAGCCGGCACCGTCCGAGCCGTCCAAGCCGGCCGAGGAGCCGGCCAGGCCCACCGTGCTGCAGACGGCGCCGGCGCAGGTCGAGGGCGAGGTCGAACGAGGCATACGCGCGTCGCTCGTGAAGGCAACCAGCGAGCTCAACCGGGTCGACTACCGCGCGCTGAACGTGGACGCCCGGACGCAGTACGACACGGCCAAGCGCTTCATCAGCCAGGCCGACGAAGCGCTGCGCGTCAAGAACCTGGTGTTTGCGAAAAATTTCGCGGAAAAAGCCGCGGCGCTCGCAGCACAGCTCGGCAGCAGATAAGTCGGAATGTCAACATCTTGCGAGTGACCTAAAAACGGGCCACAATATGTGGTGTTACGCGCTTGACAAAGCTGCCAACCGAGCGCATATTGATCCGCCGGCCGAGACACAGCGAACGAGCGAGGGAATCCCACTTTCTCGCGAGTTGGCGAAGGGTAATACGGTTCCGATCGGCCGAAGTTTTCCACAACATGCATCGATGGTCGCTTCCGGGGCGGGTGGCGATCGTCGCCGATCCAGGGACCACCCTGGATTGAACGGAGTCGACAGATATGAAAGAGCGCGTTTCCTACGAGGCCGCCGGTGCCACCCAGCAGAGCGTCGAGAACAGCGGAGCCGTCGCGCCGCCGTTCACCGTTGATGCGGACAAGCCGCGTCCGAAAGCCAGGACAGCCGCAGTGGTGGGACTGACATTTCCGCGCTTCTTTACCGAAGCCGGCGTCGATCCGTTCGACGAGGTCGAGTGGGAGATTCGCGCCGCTGCGATCGGCAACGATCGCGGTGAGATGGTGTTCGAGCAGCGCGACGTCGAGATTCCGAAGGCCTGGTCGCAGCAGGCCACCAACATCGTGGTCTCGAAATATTTCCGCGGCCAGATCGGGACGCCCGAGCGCGAGCGCAGCGTCAAGCAGCTGATCGGCAGGGTGGTGGACGCGATCACGGCGTGGGCGAAGATGCAGAAGTACTTCGCGAGCGACGAGGATCTGCAGGCCTTCAGCGACGACCTCAAGCACATCCTGGTCTACCAGAAGGCGGCGTTCAACAGCCCGGTCTGGTTCAACTGCGGCTTCGAGAAGGCGCCGCAGTGCTCGGCCTGCTTCATCAACTCGGTCCAGGACACGATGGATTCGATCCTGACGCTGGCGAGGACCGAGGGCATGCTCTTCAAATTCGGATCCGGCACCGGCACCAACCTCTCGCCGATCCGATCGTCGAAGGAATTGCTCGCCGGCGGCGGCACCGCGTCCGGTCCGGTTTCGTTCATGAAGGGTTACGACGCGTTCGCCGGGGTCATCAAGTCGGGCGGCAAGACCCGCCGCGCCGCCAAGATGGTCATCCTCAACGCCGAACACCCCGACATCGTCGAGTTCATCAACTGCAAGGTCGAGGAAGAGAAGAAGGCCTGGGCACTGATCGACGCCGGCTACGACGGCTCGTTCACCGGTCCGGCCTATTCGTCGGTGTTCTTCCAGAACTCGAACAACAGCGTGCGGGTAACCGACGAGTTCATGCGCGCGGTGCTCGACGACGGCGAGTGGGAAACCAAGGCGGTGCGCGACGGCGCGGTGATGGACACCTACAAGGCGCGCGAACTGATGCACCTCATCGCCGAAGGCACGCACATCTGCGGCGATCCGGGCATGCAGTTCGATACCACGGTCAACGAGTGGCATACCTGCCCGGAGACCGATCGCATCCACGCGAGCAACCCGTGCTCCGAGTACATGTTCCTGAACGATTCGGCGTGCAACCTGTCGTCGATCAACCTGATGAAGTTCGTGAAGGCGGACGGCGAGTTCGACGTGGTTGCTTACAAGGCGGCGATTCGCACCCTGATCACCGCGCAGGAGATCATCGTCGACAACGCCAGTTACCCATCGCCGATGATCGAAAAGAACAGCCATGCCTACCGGCCGCTCGGGCTGGGTTACGCGAACCTGGGCGCGCTGCTGATGTCACGTGGCCTGCCCTACGACAGCGACGGCGGCCGTGATTACGCGGCGGCGTTGACCGCGCTGATGACCGGCGAGGCCTATGCACAGTCGGCGCGGATCGCGCGCGACCACGGCGGTCCGTTCTCCGGTTACGACAAGAACCGGGAGCCGTTCCTGCGGGTGATGCGCAAGCACCGCGACGCGATGCGCGACGTCAACGGCCGCAACGTGCCGTCCGATCTCTACAACGCGGCCAAGGGTTCCTGGGACGATGCGGTGGAGCTTGGTGAAGAGAGCGGATACCGCAACGCGCAAGCCACGGTGCTGGCGCCGACCGGCACCATCGGCTTCATGATGGACTGCGACACCACCGGCGTCGAGCCCGACATCGCACTGGTGAAATACAAGAAGCTGGTCGGCGGCGGGCTGATGAAGATCGTCAACCAGACCGTGCCGATGGCGCTGCGCAAGCTCGGTTATTCGCAGCCGCAGGTGGACGCGATCATCGAGTACATCGACCGGAACGAAACCATCGAAGGTGCACCCGGCCTGAAGGATTCGCATCTGCCGGTGTTCGACTGCGCGTTCAAGGCGTCGAAGGGCGAGCGCTCGATTCACTACATGGGCCACATCAAGATGATGGGCGCGACGCAGCCGTTCATCTCCGGCGCGATTTCGAAGACGGTCAACGTGCCCAAGGCGGCGACTGTCGAAGACATCATGCAGGCCTACATCCAGTCATGGAAGCTCGGCGCCAAGGCGGTGTCGATCTATCGCGACGGCAGCAAGCGGACCCAGCCGTTGAACACGTCGAAGGACAAGACGGCGGCGGAAGTCGCGCAGGCGGCGGCTGCGGCGCTCGTCACCCAGCCGACGCGGCGCAAGCTGCCGGACGAGCGGTCGGCGATCACCCACAAGTTCGACATCGCCGGCCACGAGGGCTACATCACCGTCGGCCTGTTCGAGAACGGCCAGCCTGGGGAGATCTTCCTGGTGATGGCCAAGGAAGGCTCGACCATCTCGGGCTTTGCCGATGCCTTCGCGCAGGCGATTTCCTACGCGCTGCAGTACGGCGTGCCGCTCCAGGCGCTGGTCGACAAGTTCAGCCACGTCCGGTTCGAGCCGTCGGGCATGACCCGCAACCCGGAGATCCGCTTCGCGAAGTCGATCGTCGACTACATCTTCCGGTGGCTGGCGTCGAAATTCCTGTCGAACGAGGCGCAGTATGCGGCCGGAGTCAACGGCCGCGAGCCGGAGATGAGTGGATCGCTGACGCGGACGGCCGAGCCGGCAGCAGTTCCGGCGCCGCAGGCCGCTGCGCCGACGACCGCGACGTCGTACTCGACGATTCAGAATCAGGAAGACGCGCCGCCGTGCACGACCTGCGGGTCGATCATGATCCGCAGCGGTGCCTGCTACAAGTGCAGCAACTGCGGGAACACCTCTGGGTGTGCCTGAGGATTCGGGCCGCGGCGACGCACGCAACTCCGAATTACGCTGAAGTCCAAAGGGCGGGTCCATAGGGCCCGCCCTTTTTTCTCATGACGCCTTCGCGAGAAGCGCGGCGGCGATCCGATCCCATTCAGCCTCCAGCGAATCAACCGCTTCAGGCTGGCCGGCGAGACGATACCAGTACGACGCGTTGTCCGCCTTGCCCTCTTTGCGGTGCAGGTAGGCGTGCACCCACGAGCCGGTTTCGTCCTGGACGCTGTCGGCCATGTCGTGCGCACGGTCCCAGTCTCCGTGTGCGTCGTGCCACAGCGCCTGCAGGGCGGCTGAAACCGAGGGCGGCTCGGCCCCGCCGACGGTGGCCTTGAATTCAGTCAGCGTCATGCTCCAAGACTAGCTCTTCATGGCCTTGACGATAAACTCCTGCACGCGTGAATCGACGTCGAACTGCTCGTGCTGCTGAATCGGCCAGCTTGCCTTGTCGGCCCACATCCTGTTCAAGCCTTTCTGAACCTCCGGATCGCCGCCGGTGAACTGACCGACGAGCGCGCGCCATCGCGCCGCCAGCGCCTGCGCCTTCGCTCCCGCCGGATCCTCGCCGAGCGCCGCCTCGACGTCGGCGATGAGCTCCGTCCACTGCTTCGTCACCTGCGCCTGCAGCTCCGGATTCCAGAGCGCCTTGCGCTCCTCGATCTTCGCCTTCGCATCCTCGCTGTAATACTTCTTCGACCAGTCGGTGCTGTTCTGCATCTCAATCTCCTTCACAATTCGTTTGAACAGATCCCAATCCGGATCCGTACCGGTTTGAATCGATCGCTCCGCCTGCGAGATCGCCTCGATCGCCAGATCGAGCTGGCGGCGCTTGCCGGCCAGCACGTGCTGTTGACGCCGCAGCGTCTCGGCCAGCGGCGACTTGTGCTGCAGCAACCGGCCGATCTGCTGGAGCGACAAACCGAGGAACTTCAAGACGACGATCTGCTCGAGGCGGCCGAAATCGCTGTCGCGATACAGCCGGTAACCACCGTCGGACCGCCCACTCGGTTTCAGCAAGCCGAGTCGGTCGTAGTGGTGCAGCGCACGGACCGTGACGCCGGCGAGCGCGGCGAACTCCCGAATCCGATAGATCGCGGCGGTTCGGCGATTCATGCTGCCTCGTCAGGGATGATCAGCCCTGACGTTGCGTAAGGGTCAAGAGGCACATAGAATTTTCCCATGGACCTGCTGTTCGGGTCGTACGTTCGCGAGCACGGCCGGCGCACCGGACGGCTGGCCGCGTTCGAGCTCGAACCGCTGGGTCTGCGCATCAGGCGCATCATCTTCAGCGCCGACGGCGAGCTCGGACCGCAGATCAGATCGGAGCCGCTCGCGACCATCGCCCTGGTGCACGAAGACGGCGAAGTCGAATTGCTCGAAGCGCTGGAGGTCGGGCCGATGCCGATCGTCAGAGACGTCCTGCTCCTGAGCCGCTCCACACGTATCCGTCGGATGGGCCGGGAGCTCGGTCGCCTGGTCGGCGTTTCGGTGACCCCCGGGGATCGTACCCTGGTGTCCGTATTCGGACGCCCGCGGCCGTGGTCGCGGCGTTTCGCGGTCGCGGCGGTTGATGTCGACGCGTCGGTGGCGGGCGAGCTGCGGGTCGGAACGGCCGGCGAGTCGCGCCTCCCTTGAACCCTGTCCGACGCTTGGCGTACAGTCACGTGTTGCACTCGTCTCTTTCAAGGAGCATCTAAATGAAGTGTTTCACCCCGTTTACGTCGGCCGCCGTTGTTCTTTGCGCGTCGACTGTCTTCGCCCAAATGCCGGCCGCCGGCCAGAAGGTGAGTCTCGCCACCAGCCTGCAGCGCGGCTACGCCGGCCTCAAGGCCAATTTCATCGCCGCCGCCGACAAGATGCCGGAAGCCGACTACAACTTCAAGCCCGGCTCGACGCCCGAAGCGCGGACCTACGGCCAGGTGATCACCCACATCGCGCAGAGCCAGTTCGGTCAGTGCTCGGGCCTCACGGGTGTGCCCAACCCGATGGCCGGCAAGAATCTCGAGAAGGATCTGACGAGCAAGGCCGACATCACCAAGGCGCTTGCCGAATCGTTCGCGCTCTGCGACAAGGCGTTCGATGCGGTGACCGACGCAAGCGCGCTGGAAATGGTGAAGGCCGGTCCGAACGAACAGACCCGTGCGGCGGCGCTCTATGGCGTCATCGTGCATGGCAACGAAATGGCCGGCACGGCCTATGTCTATCTCCGCTCCAAGAACATCGTCCCGCCGTCGACGGAGCGAGCGATGATGGGCCGCGGACGGGGGAATGACTGAGGCAGAAGAGTAGAGAGTTCTGAACCTGAAATGTGAAGGGCGGATCGGCGACGGTCCGCCCTTTTTTACTTTCATGTCATTGACCACGCGCGTGTTGATCGGCCTGGTGGCCGGGTTTCTGCTCGGCCTGGCGTTGGCTGGAGCGACTTCGTCAGTGGCGGCGACGCTCGTCGCGGTGGCGGCGCCGATCGGGACGATTTTCATCAACCTGATTCGCATGACGGTGATGCCGCTGGTGGTCACGATGCTGGTCGCCAGCGTTGGCTCGATGGCCTCGACCGGCGCGCTTGGCCGCGCCGGCGTCCGCGCGGCGGCGATCGCGGTGGCGCTGCTGCTCGCCGCTACGATCGTCGCGATGCTGATCGCACAGCCGGTGCTGGCGCGGGTTCACGTCGATCCAGCCGCCGCGACTGCGCTGCGCGGAGCGGCGACGCCAGGCGCCGCGACAGGCTCGAGCGCGCCAACCTTTGTTCAATGGTTCGTCGATCTTGTGCCGCAGAATGTCTTCAACTCAGCGGCAGAGGGTCAGATGTTGCCGGTCATCGTGTTCTCGGTACTGTTCGGCGTGGCGCTCGCGCGTGTTGGCGCCGAACGTCGCGATCCGGTGTTGCGGGTCGTACAGGGCATCGCCGACGCGATGCAGCGCCTGGTCACGATGATTCTCGAGCTCGCACCGATCGGCGTGTTCGCCCTCGCCATCCCGCTGGCGTCGAAGCTCGGCGTCTCGGCGGCCGGCGCGGTGCTGGCTTATGTCGTTCTGGTCGTCACGCTGACGCTTCTGGTCGGCGTGCTCATCCTCTATCCCGTTGGGATCCTTGCCAGCGGAATGTCGCCGTCGGCATTTCTGTCGTTCTGCGCGCCGGCGCAGGCGGTGGCGTTCGCGTCCCGGTCGTCGCTCGCGGCGTTGCCGGCCATGGTCGAAAGCGCCGAGCGCGCGGAGTTGTCGCCAATCGTCGCGCGTTTCATCCTGCCGCTCGCCGCCTCGGTGTTTCGGGTCGGCGCGGCCGTGGCGATCCCGGTCGGGGTGTTGTTTCTCGCGCGGCTCTACGACGTCCCGCTCAGCACCTCGCAGCTCGCGTCGATTGTCTTTACGGTGATTCTCACCACCTTCGCGGTCCCGGGCGTGCCCGGCGGCAGCATTATCGCGATGGTGCCGGTACTGGTCGCGGCGAATCTGCCGGTGGACGGCATCGGTATCCTGCTCGCGGTCGATACGATTCCCGACATGTTCCGCACCACCGAGAACGTGACCGGCAGCATGGTCATGGCGGCCGTGCTGCGGCGACTGTAGCGATCCTCCTTCCAGCCTTTTCGTAGAGCATTCATGAATACGAAGATGTTCGTATTGACATCTACGAAGAGCGTCGTAGATAATTCGGACCATGAAGACGCCGCGCCGAAAACCGACCGACGCCGAACTGCGGATCCTCCGCGTGCTCTGGACGCGGGGACCGAGCACGGTCCGCCAGATTGGTGAGGTTCTCGGCCGCGAAATCGGCTACACGACCGTCCTCAAGCTGCTGCAGATCATGACGGAGAAGCGACTGGTCGTTCGCGACGAATCCGAGCGAACACATATCTATCGGTCTGCGTATACCCAGGATCAGACCCAGCGTCAGCTGATTGCGGATTTGCTGGATCGGGCGTTTGACGGCTCAGCCGCGAAGCTGGTGCTGCAGGCGCTCTCGGCCACCAAAACCTCGCCGGCGGAGCTGGCCGAGATCAGAAAGCTGCTCGAAACAAAATCCGGAGGATCGCAATGATGCCGCTGCTCGAAATCGCAGGCTGGTCGCTGATCCATTTTCTGTGGCAAGGCGCCGCAATCGCGGGTGCGGCTGCGATTGCACTCCGGCTGAGCGAACGGCAGCCGGCCGCGGTGCGTTACGCGCTTGCCGGCGCCGGTCTGGCGCTGATGATCGCGGCGCCAATCGCCACTGGACGCGTGCTATGGTCCAGCGCCGCGACGGCTGCGACCGACCAACCCGGCTTACATGGCGACGCCCGAGTCGGATCGGGAGACGGCTTCGCAATACAGTTGCGGCGCAACGGGGTCACCGTGCCGAATGCGACCTCCGGATCGATGGCTCGACGGTCAGCAGCCGTCGACACCGTGTCGGTGATCAACCTCACGTTTATCGATCGCATCGCCCGAACGGTGACAGTGGTCTGGTTGCTCGGTGTGGTGCTGCTTGTGCTGCGCATGGTCGGCGGCATCTGGTCCGTGCAGCGCCTGCACCGCTCAGCGATGCGGTCCTATGCCTCGAAATGGCAGCCCGTCTGCCGGAGGCTGGCCTACCGCCTCGGTCTTCCTGCCGCAGCACACGTGGTCGAGTCCTCGCTGGTTGACGTGCCGACGGTCGTCGGCTGGCTGCGTCCCGCGATTCTTCTGCCCGTGGCCGCGCTCTCGGTTCTGACGCCGGGCCAGGTCGAGGCGCTGCTCGCGCACGAACTCGCGCACATTCGCCGGCACGACTACCTGGTCAACGTGTTGCAGACGTTGGCGGAGACGCTGCTGTTCTACCATCCGGCCGTCTGGTGGATGTCCGCCCGAATTCGCACCGAACGCGAGCACTGCTGCGACGAGATCGCAGTAGCGCTCTGCGGTGATGCCGCCGGCTACGCGCGTGCGCTCGCCGAGCTCGAAGGATGGCGCACGGAATCAGCGAAGTTCGCAATGGCCGCGACCGGCGGTCCGCTGCTCGATCGCGTCCGCCGCATCCTGAAGGTTCCGCCGACCGACCAGCCGCGATCGCCGGGCTGGATCGTCACGCTTCTACTCACGCTGTTGTTCACTGTTACCGCAGGCGGGGTCCATCAGCTGCGATGGCTGACGCTTCGCTCGAACGCGTACGCCGAGTCCGCACTGCAGGTTCGAGAGTCGTCGCCCGCGCCCCCGGATCCCCTGGCGCCCTTGGCACCGCCTGCAGCCTCGTGGCCGTCGATTCCTGCACCACCGCCGCCTCCGCCTCTGGCGGCGCAGGCTCCTCCCGCTCCGCCCGCGGCACCCGCTCCGCCGGCACGCCCTGCGCCGCCCGCACCAGCGGCTCCGCCAGCACCGCCCGCTTCAGCAGCGCCTCCTGCGCCGCCGGCACCGCCAGCGCCACCGCCGGTCTCCGGTCGCGGCGAGACGCACATGCAATGGAGCGAGGACGGCCGGCGCGTCGATGTCACCTTGCACGGTTCGATTGTGTTCAAGGACGACCTCACCGATGTCCTGAGTCTGTCTGACGATGGGTTCCTGAAGCTGCGAGATTGGAGTCATCTCATCCCGTACACGATCGAGATTCGATCGAGTGGCGGCGCCGTATCGCACGCTCTGTACATCGGCGGATTACCCCGCGCGTGGGACGCCGACGCGCAGCGCTGGCTGTCGACCCAGTTGCCGGCGTTCGTGCGTCGCTCGGGCCTCGGCGCGGAATCGCGAGTGAAATCGATTCTCCAGAAGGATGGTGTCAAAGGCGTGCTCGACGAAGTCGATCTGCTCGGAAGCGACTACGCGCGCCGGCTGTATCTGGTCGCGCTCGTTGAGCAGGCGCATCTCGACGCACCTGGTGTTCGGCCGGTCATCCTGCTGGTCCGCCGCGAGATGACATCCGACTACGATCGACGTCAGGTCCTGAAGACGGTCGCCGATCGGGTGACCCTGGATGCGGATGCTCTGGCGGCATATGTCGAAGCCGCGTCAGCGATGCGGTCCGATTACGATCAACGCCAGGTGCTGCTGGCGGTGATGAAGAACCGCGCTGCCGCCACCGACAGCTCTGCACTGATGCCGGCCGTCATCCACATCAAATCCGACTACGACAAGCGCGTCGTGCTGACTGAGCTGGTCGATGGCGGCCCGCTGTCCTCGAAGGACAGCCGGTCGCTGCTTGCCGCCGCTGCTGCCGTGAGGTCGCCTTACGATCGCAGCCAGGTCCTGGTGGCGTTCGTGCGGAACTACGGCGTCGATTCCGCCACCCGGGAGCCGTTCTTCGAGGCCGTGCGTACGATGTCGTCGGACTTCGAGCGCCGCCGCGTCCTGTCCGAGCTGGCGAGGAAGCAGCCGCTCAATGCGGATGTGTTGCAGTCCCTGCTCGAAACCACCACGTCGATCTCATCCGACTACGATCGCGCGGAGACCCTGCTGGCACTGCTGCACGGCCGCACGCTGACCCCGGAGAATCGTCAGGCATTTGTCGCGGCCGCCGATCGCATCCGATCCTCCCACGATCAGGATCGCGTGCTCGCCGCACTGGTCAGGTCCGAGAAGCGCTGATCCCGCCGGTGTAGCCGAGCAGCACCAGCAGCATCGCGACGACGCCACGCGCGATCTGTGCGGTCAGACCCGTGCCGAGATGCGCCGCGTCGTGGACTGCGAGCGCCTGCAGTCCAAGCACCGCGCCCAGCGCAAACGCCAGCCCGCCCGGCAGGCGCACGCGGACGAACGCCGCGGCCACCATGAGCAGTGTGCCGAAGCCAATCAGGCCGCATTCCGCCCACCATTCGAGTCTGGCGCCACGAACCAGATCCAGAATCGCCCAGCCGATCGAATACGCACCGTAGGCGCACATGCCGAGAGTCGAGAGTGTCAGCATACGTACTGGTGTCAGAATGCCACAATGCCTTCAGTTGGCCGACTCCGATACCTCGAAGCTCTTCCCAGCGGCGCGGCGGCGGCGCGTCCTCGTGGAGTGCTCGTGCTGCTCCACGCTTTCCCACTCAATGCACGGATGTGGGAGGACCAGCTCGTCATGGCCGAGCGCGGCTGGCGCGTCCTTGTTCCGCAGTTTCGCGGGTTCGACACGGTCTCGGTCGAGCCGGCAGTTTCGTCCATGGACGATTATGCCGGCGACATCATCGACCTGCTCGACGCCTTGCACATCAAGCAGGCCGTCATCAGTGGCCTGTCGATGGGTGGATACGTCGCGTTCGCGATGCTGCGGCTGGCAGCGCGTTACATCCACGCCTTGATTCTGGCCGATACGAAGCCACAGGCGGATACACCCGACGCCGTCGCCGCTCGTCGGCGCATGCTCGAGATGCTGGAAGCGAAGGGAGCGTCGGCGATCGCCGACGAGATGCTGCCGAAGCTGCTCGGCGACACCACGTTGGCAGCGCGACCGCAGATCGTCGACCAGGTGCGCTCGCTCGTGCTGGCGAATGCCAGTGATGGAATCGCAGGTGCGATTCGCGCGCTGATCAGCCGTCAGGATTCGGTGCCGCTGCTGGCGTCGATTCACGTGCCGACCTTAATCATCGTCGGAGATGAGGATCGCGTGACACCTCGTCCACTGTCCGAAGCAATGCAGCAGGCCATCCCTGGTTCCGAACTGGTCGTTATCGGCGGTGCGGGCCACCTGTCCAATCTCGAGCAGCCGGCGGCGTTCAACCTGGCGCTCACGCGGTTCCTCGACCATCGGGTATAGTCGATCGCCATGCGATTGCTCATCACGCTCGTCGCGGTTTCGTTGATTGTGTCGGCGCCCCGTGCGCAAACGCCGTCAACGGCGGGAGGACAAGCTCATGCGCTCGATCAGTTGCTCGATCTCTACGTGCGTGGAGGCGACGTCTACTATCGGGCCTTGAAATCCGATCGAGGCAAGCTCGACGGGTTCATCAACGGGATAGCGAACGTCGAGATCGACAAGCAGCCGCGCGCCGAACAGATCGCCTTCTGGCTCAATGCCTACGACGCGTTCGTACTGCGGACCGTCATCGATCACTACCCGATCCAGGGCAAGGCTGCCGCGTATCCGGCCAAGAGCATCCGCCAGATTCCGGGAGCTTTCGAGCAGTCGACACATCATGCCGCCGGCCGCGCCGTGACGCTCGATCAGATCGAGCAAACGATCCTGGCCGAGTTTCACGATCCCCGCGTCTACTTCGCCATCGGCCGTGGTGCCGTTGGCAGCGGCCGGCTGCGCAGCGAAGCGTTTGTCGGGGATCGCATCGAACAGCAGCTGGCGGAAGCCGCCGCTGAGTGCACCGGCCGGGCGCAGTGTTCCCAGATCGATCGGAGCGCCGAGAAGGTCAGCGTCAGCTCGATCTTCTCATGGCGCGAGAAGGATTTCGTCGCCTCGTACGCCGAGAAGGCGCCTGCCGGCCTCTCGAGCCGCAGCCCCATCGAGCGTGCCGTCGTCGCCTTCATCCTGCCGAACGTGCTGCCGATGGAGAAAGAGATGCTGACCGCGAACACGTTTCAGCTCTCCTACAAGCCCTTCGATTGGACGCTGAACGATCTGACCGGACGCGGAGGGCGCTGAGCTTGGATCTGCAACTCGACGGCAAGGTGGCCATCGTGACCGGGTCGAGCAAGGGCATCGGTCTGGCGTGCGCTCGCGCGTTGGTCCAGGAAGGCTGTCACGTCACGGTTTGCGCCCGCGGAGCCGCGGTTCTCGAGGCAGCCGCCTCGGAACTTCGCACCCTCGCCGGCCGCGACGATCGCGTCCTCGCCGTCACAGCGGATCTCGCGACCCCCGCCGGCGTCGCCCACGTCATCGATCGGACTGTCGCGACCTTCGGCGGCCTCGATATCCTCGTCAACAACGTCGGTACGGCCAAGGGCAGCGACATTGTCGGCACCACCGACGCGGAGTGGCAGGAGGCGTTCGATCAGACGCTGTTTCCGGCGACGCGCGCATCCAGGCTGGCGGTGCCCGAGATGCGCCGGCGCGGCGGCGGCGTCATCCTGATGATCGCGTCGATTTGGGGCCGCGAGTCGGGCGGCCGCATGACTTACAACGCCGTGAAAGCGGCCGAGATCAGCCTGGCCAAGGCGATGTCGCAGCAACTGGCGCGTGACAACATCCGCGTCAACAGTGTTGCGCCTGGATCGATTCGCTTTCCCGGCGGCTCGTGGGATCGCCGGGTCGTCGAAGACCCGGAGGCGATGGCGGAGTTCGTGCGGAAGGAATTGCCCTTCGGTCGCTTCGGCAAAGCCGAAGAGGTCGGGGCGGCGGTCGCGTTTCTCGCGTCGCCGCGCGCCAGCTGGATCAGCGGGGCAAGTGTGCCCGTTGACGGCTGCCAGTCACGCTCCCAGATCTGATCGACGGTCGGCTGTCGCCTTCAGCTTTATCGCTGCGCTGGGATCGCCCGCCGGCTGCCGTTCCCGTGGTGGCGCGTGAGCCGCCTGCCGTCATCCGGCCCGAGCGGCTCGCGACCGGAACGCTGACTCGGACGAACAGACCCTCAGGACTTTCGTGATCGCCGTCCGCCTCGGCGTCCGGCGACTGCAGGAAGAATCCCCGGCGCCGCACCCGCGTCTCACCTGTGTTCACGTCGCCACTCCGGTGGTCGTCTCGGCCGAATGGCACGAGCGTAACAGGTCGTCGTGGACCGTCAAGACCAAAAAGCGCAAGAACCGGCGTTCAACGCGTGCGCGAGCTGAACGCGAATTGATAAACCGGCAGCCCCGCCAGAATGAGCGCGAACGTCAGACCGGTCGAAACGGGGTCCTGAACGATCGCGTTGACGACGAAGGCGGCAACCGAGATGACGAAGATCGCTGGAATCACCGGGTAACCGATGGCGCGATAGGGCCGAGGCATGTCGGGCCGCGATTTCCTCAGCCGATAAATTGCCGCAACGCCGAGCGCGTAGAACGGCCAGATCGCCAGCACGAAGGTATCGGTGAGGGCTTCGAAACTGCGGCTCATCACCAGAATCATCCCAAGCAGCGCCGCCAGAAGAATCGCCACGTACGGCGTCTTGTATTTCGGGTGGACCTTTGCGATCGTCTCGAAGAACATGCCATCGTCGGCCATCGCAAAGAAGACCCGAGGCGAGGCCAGCATGCTGCCGTTCAGCGAACTGAACGACGAAATCATGACGAACATCGAGACCAGGACGACACCGCCGCGGCCGAAGATCGCCAACATGGTGTCGGCCGCGACGAGCCGCGACTGGGCGACCGTCTCGATCGAGTTGACGTAGAGGTAGGCGATATTCGTGAGCAGGTAAATCCCGATGATCGCCAGCGTGCCGATGATGATCGCTCTCGGCAGCGTGCGCTGCGGATCCTTCACTTCTCCTGACGCGAACGAGAGATCGGCCCAGCCGTCGTAGGCCCACAGAATGCTGACGAGCGCGAGTCCCATGCTGCTCAGCGCCAGCGGCGCGCCTGTCCCGGTCGTCAGGTGCGCGATCGTGGCGCCATGGCTGCTGCCCAGCAGAAAGGCGGAGCAGGCCAGCACCAGCAGGGCGGCGAACTTCGCCCACGTCGCGATGCCGACGATGAAGGCGCCGACGCCGGCGCCGCGAATATTGGCCGCGGCGGCGAACGCGATCGCGCCCGCCGACAGACAGCGCGCAGCGATGTAGTGCTCGATCGGATCGACCCCGATGCTGCGGAGCAGATATTCGCCGAACACCACCGCGATACCGCCGAGTGCGTTGGCGCGAATCAGCACGAGTTCGGACCACCCGAAAAGAAAAGCGGGGCGACGTCCCCAACCCTCACGCAGATAGGCGTACAAGCCGCCGGTCTCGGGCAGGGCAGAGGCGAGCTCGCTCAATGACAGCGCACCGCACAGAGTGACGCCGCCACCCACGACCCAGAGCAGCAGCATCACCGTGGGGTGAGGCACCTTCTGAGCGATCCCGGCCGGTGATCGGAAAATACCCGAGCCGATCGTGATACCGATGACCAGGGCGACGGAACTCCACAGGCCGAGCGTTCGGGGCAGTTTTTCGGAACGGAAAGGCGCTTCATGGTCGCGGTCGCTCATGCGCCGCCAGACTAGCACGGTGTTTGGCTGGACTTTCACCACTTGATCGCCCCCAGGCCTGCTGATACGATTCTCGCCATGCCGAACGGCGATCTAGCCGCAAGTGCTGGACTTGCCACACGTTCCGCGCGCGACGGCGCTCTCGACGCTGCCTTGGATCGTCTGGCGCCAGGCCGGCTGCCCGAACGTCCGGACACGCCAGATCTGCACGTGACTGCAATCCGTCGTCTGCCCGAGGTGGCGGCACAATTCGCGCCTTTCCCCGAGGGACTCGATCCGCGTTTGACGCAGGCTCTGCAGGCGCGCGGCCTCGAGCGCCTCTACACGCATCAGGCGGAGGCGATCGAACACGCGCTGGCGGGCCGCAACGTCGTCGTGACTACGCCGACGGCTTCCGGCAAGACGCTCGGCTACAACGCGCCGGTGCTGAACGCCATCCTCCAGGATCCCGCGAGCCGTGCCTTGTACCTTTTTCCGACGAAGGCACTGGCTCAGGATCAGCTCGCGGAGCTGCAGGCGATGTGCGAGCAGTTGGCGAAGGCGGGATCCGGTCGCGAGAATGCGGATTCGTCGCCGAGCATTGGCGTCTTCACCTACGACGGCGACACCCCCCAGGACGCTCGGCGGACGATTCGATCGCGCGCGCATCTGGTGCTCAGCAATCCGGATATGGTGCATTCGGGCATCCTGCCGCACCATCCGCGCTGGGCCAAGCTGTTCGAGAACCTGCGCTATATCGTCATCGACGAGCTGCACGCCTACCGCGGCGTCTTCGGCAGTCACCTGTGCAATGTGTTGCGGCGCCTGCGGCGGGTCTGCCGCCATTACGGATCCGATCCGGTGTTTCTTTGTTCCTCGGCGACGATCGCCAACCCGCGCGAGCTGGCCGAGCGGCTGACCGAGCAACCGTTCGAGATCGTCGATCGCAGCGGGGCGCCTCGCGGCGAAAAATTCTTCGTGTTCGTCAACCCGCCGGTCGTCAACCAGCAGCTCGGCATCCGCCGCTCGTATCTCAGCGAGACGCGGCGCATCGCGTCAGAGTTTCTGAAGCGAAACCTGCAGCTGATCGTCTTTGCGCAGAGCCGCTTGTCCACCGAAATCCTGACGACCTACCTGAAGGACGATTTTGAGGGTGTGCCCGGCGCTCCGGAAAAGATCCGCGGCTATCGGGGCGGCTATCTGCCGCTGCGACGACGTGAGATCGAGAAGGGGCTGCGCGAGGGCGCCGTCCGGGCGGTGGTCTCCACCAATGCCCTCGAACTCGGCATCGACATCGGTGCACTCGACGTGTCGGTGATGGCCGGTTATCCCGGGACGATTGCTTCGACGTGGCAGCGCGCGGGCCGCGCCGGACGACGCAGCAGCCGATCGGCAGCGGTGATGGTCGCAAGCAGCGCGCCGCTCGATCAGTTCGTCGTGCGCAATCCGTCGTACTTCTTCGAAGCGTCGCCCGAGCGGGCGCTGATCGATCCCGACAACCTCCACATCCTGGTCGATCACATCAAGTGCGCGACGTTCGAGTTGCCGTTCACGCCGGACGAGCAGTTCGGCCGCCACGATGTTCAGGAGATTCTGGCACTGCTCGCTGAACAGGGGCTGGTGCACCGCGCGTCCGAGACGTCGCCGTGGACCTGGACCAACGAGTCGTACCCGGCGGACGCGGTCAGCCTGCGTTCCGTGTCGTCGGATAACTTCGTGATCGTCGACATCACGGGTGATGCGCGGGTGATCGGCGAGACCGATTTCACGAGCGGGCCCGGGACGCTTCACCCCAAGGCGATCTACATCGTCGAAGGACAGTTGTACCAAGTGGAGAAGCTCGACTTCGAAGGACGCAAGGCGTTCGTGCGGTCAATCGACTGCGACTACTACACGACCGCCATCACCTATACGAAGGTTACCGCGATCGATACGTTCGCGGTTGACGATGGCGCGGAGCGAGCTCTGGATCACGGGGCGGAGCAAGCTCCGCCCCTACGGGATGACGACGTAGGGGCCGAGCTTGCTCGGCCCGAACCGCGAAATCACCACGTAGGGGCCGAGCTTGCTCGGCCCGGACACAGTTGGCCGAGCGTCCGCTCGCACGGTGAGGTACACGTGGTGTCGCGCGTCGTGGGCTTCAAGAAGATCAAGTTCTACACCAACGAGAACATCGGTTCGGGCGAGCTCGATTTGCCCGAGCAGCAGATGCACACGACCTCCTACTGGCTGACCATTCCGGCACCGGTGATGGGAGCGCTGCCGTATGCGTCGGATGATCGCCGCGATGGTGTCGTCGGTCTCGCGTTCGCATTGAAGCAGGTGGCACAACTGCTGTTGATGTGTGATGGCCACGACATCAGCATTTCCATCAACAGCGATGAAGCGGAGGCGCAGGTGGCCGCCGCGGGACCGCAGCGAATCTTTGTGTACGACAACTACCCCGGCGGCATCGGCTTCAGTGCGCCGCTGTTCGGGCTGCACCACGAGCTGCTCGTCGCCACCCGCCGGTTGATCGCCGAATGCGAGTGCGAAAACGGCTGTCCTGGCTGTGTCGGCCCGATCGGCAATACCGGCCCGGTGGCAAAGATCGCGGCTCTCCGGATTCTCGATCTGCTCGAGGGACTATCCGGACTCTCCGACACGTCCGACGTCCGCGAGTCGGAGGTCCCGTTTTGAGCTCGCTGGCCGATCGAATTCGAGGCGTCATCAGCACCGGGAACCGCGCGACGCGCGAGGCCGCACTCACGACTCCTGACTCGCGTCTCCCGATCGACGGATCTCGACCAGCCGCGCCCGTCGCGCGACTTTCGACTCCGTCCTCGATCGATTTGTCGCCGCTCGGCGGCAGCTGGCAGTCGGAGTCGTTCGTTGTCGATCGCCGCTGGAATCCGGACGCCAGGCACGGCCGCGACGAGATTGGCGCGATGGCTGCCAGCCTCGATCGGTGCTCGCACGAGGCGATGCTGTTTGCCGCCGGTGCGCCGCAGGTGCCGTTCGTATTCTTCGACCTCGAGACGACCGGCCTCAATGGCGGCGCCGGCACGCTCGCGTTTCTGGTCGGCTGTGGGTGGTTCGAGTCCGACGGCGCCTTTCGGACGCGACAGTTCCTGCTGACTCGATACGCGGACGAACGTCGATTGCTGGAGTCGGTTGCCGCGGAGTTTGCTCGAGCCGGCGCACTCGTCAGCTTCAACGGCAAGTCGTTCGACGCGCCACTGCTCGAAACGCGCTACCTGTTTCATCGCCTTCCCTGGGTTGGATCCGGAATGCCGCATGTCGATGTGCTGCACCCCGCGCGTCAGTTCTGGAGGCGGCGGCCGCTCGAACGCCAGCCCGTTCGGGGTTACTCCATGGCGACCGAACTGTCAGGGCGCGACCCCGACGGCGGCTGCTCACTGGTGACACTCGAGCGCCAGATTCTCGGATCGCGCCGCAGCGGCGACGTCCCGGGGTTCGAGATTCCGGGCCGCTATTTCCAGTTCGTCCGCGGCGGCGATGCACGGCCACTCGAGGCCGTACTCGAGCACAATCGCCTCGACCTGATGACGCTGGCGGCGCTCACGGCCAGACTGCTGCAGCTCGCGCACGCCGGACCGGGCGCCGCGCGCGACGGCCGCGAAGCGCTGGCGCTGGCGCGCGCCTATGCTCGATCCGGCCGCGATCATCATGCGATCGCCGCCCTGGAGCAGGCCGTGGCGACGTGCGATCGCAGCCCCTCCGGCGCTTCCTCGGCGCAGGTCAAGATTGAAAGCCTGCGGATGCTGGCGATCCTGCTGCGGCGCGAGCGCCGCTACGCCGACGCGGCCGGATGCTGGCGGCAGATTCTGGAGATGCGACGTTGCCCGCCCGCGATCCTCCGCGAGGCGACGGAGGCGCTCGCAATCCATCACGAACACCGTGAACGGGATCTGATAGCCGCGAAGACGTTTGCGTTACTGAGCGTGGAACAGCGGCCTGACGTGGCCTGGAGAGAAGCGGCGCGCCACCGGGTGGCGCGCCTGGAGAAGAAAATCGCGAACGACGAACTCAGGTTCGAGAGCCTGAAGTTCGAAGCCTGACTAGCTGACCGACGCCGGCGATTCTTTCTTACCTGTGGTC
Source organism: Vicinamibacterales bacterium (assembly GCA_036489235.1). Classification (GTDB taxonomy): domain Bacteria; phylum Acidobacteriota; class Vicinamibacteria; order Vicinamibacterales; family CAVVIG01; genus CAVQFC01. The sequence goes on along the minus strand of DASXGC010000105.1, from coordinate 6,755 downwards.
GGCGCCGTCGTGGGCTCGGCGGAGACCGGCGACTCCTTCTTGAGTCGCGGCCCGGCGTGCACTGCCGGCTTGGTACTCTTGGCGGCCTTCTTCCGGGTCTCTGAGGTCTGCGCGCCAAACTTCTTCGTGAACCGGACGATCCGGCCTTCGGTGTCGAGCAGCTTCTGCTTGCCGGTGAAGAACGGGTGGCAGCTCGAGCAGATTTCGAGGTGCAGCTCGGGCTTGGTCGAATGTGTCTTCCACGTGGCGCCGCACGCGCAGCGCGCTTCGACTTCGTGGTACGTGGGATGAATGGCTTCCTTCATTGCGTGCTCCTGACCCTGAACCTGAAACCCCGATTATACCACGCCCCTAAGGGGTGGCGACAGGGCCGCGGTCCCAGCGGTGACTGCGGAGCGCATCTCTGAGGCGCGGTGGTAATTGGACGCCGTCGCTAACGGCCAGGTTCCGCTCGACGTGCCTCGGCCGCCGCATACCCGGAATGGTGGTGCTGACCGCCTTGTGCTCCAGGATGAACCGCAGGGCCAGCTCGGGCAGATCCATGCCCTCGGGCACGAGCGGTTCGACGCGCTCGACCCGCTGCAGCGTGGCCGCCAGATGTTCCGGGTTGAAGTACACATTGCGCCAGTCGCCATCCGGCCAGTGTGACGAGGGGGAGAGCGTGCCGGTCAGACTGCCTTCGTCGAACGGCACGCGCGCAATCACGGCGATGTCGTGGGCTTCGCAGTAGGGCAGCAGTTCGTCTTCCGGCGCCTGATCGAAAATGTTGTAGACCATCTGCACGCTGTCGATGAGTCCGGTCTGCAGCGCCCTCAACACATTCGACGCTTCCCACCGGTTCACGCTGATGCCGATGGCACGCACCAGACCTTCGCGTTTCAGGTCGTCCACCTCGCGCTGCCATCCTGGGTCGTCTGTCCAGCTGTCGCTCCAGACATGGAACTGCTGCAGGTCGATCGCCGGCACGCCGAGATTCTCGAGACTCTTCTCGGTGTACTCGCGAATGTGATCGGGCGGGAACACCTCGGCGATGAGGTATTCCGCGCGACCGGGCCACTTCATGTTCTTCGGCGGAATCTTGGTGGCGACGATGGCCGCCGGGGCATCGGGACTCCGCTGACGCAGCGCTTCGCCAAGCAGGCGCTCGCTCTTGCCGAGACCGTAGACCCACGCCGTGTCGAAAAAGTTGCAGCCGAGCGCGAACGCGCGCGTCAGCGCCTCGAGCGACTCCTCATCATCCGATCCGGTCCAGCCGCCCATTCCCCACAGACCGTAGCCAATTTCCGAGACCTGCCAGCCGGCTCGTCCGAATCGTCGATAACGCATGTTGTGATTCTAAAAAGGCGCCACGACCGGGCGCGCGGTCGGACAGCCCTCAGGGACACGATACAGCACAGTCGGCGGATAGCCGTGCCGGTAGGACTGGAACAATCCCGGCAGCCAGCGCTCGATGCCGACGGCCTGCACATCGGCATCGAACTTCGTGATCTCGTTCGATCTGGCGCAGTTGAACCACTCCGGAAACGGCGCATTCGGGTTGTCGACCGGCCAGAGCAGGAACGCCGGGCTCCGTTGCGGTTCTGCGGCCGGCGGCGGCAAATCAACCATCAGATGATTCAGCCCGGAATGGGTCAGGTTGAACGTCCTGAAGGTCGAGCCGACCTCCTCGACCGCGTAGAAATAATACTCATCGAAGCCGTACACGATTGATCCACGCGGCACCGATCGCTCGAGGAATTGCTCCATCAGCCTCGCATCGCGGCCGCTCCACGTCTGCCACACTTCGACCAGCTTCACCGTCTGGATCGCGCCGAAGCCGAGCGCGACCACCAGAGATCCCGCCATCATCGGCCAATAAGCGCGCGGCCGGCGATGGGCAGTGGCGGCCGCGGCGGCCAGCACCACCACGAACATCGGGATGACGAAATACTGGCTGATGCCGAACGCGTAGTTCGCCACGATCAGGTAAAACACGCCGTTAAAAAAAGCCGCGACGAAGAGATACCAGATCGCGAGCCGCACCGCCGACGGCGGCGCTTCGGTCGGGAGACGCGCTCGATGGAGACGCGCGAGCAATTGCAGGTCGCCGACCGCGCCGAGCACGATGGCGCCCGCGATCACGACCGCCGGCGTCACCGCGGTGAGCGGTCCCAGAGACCAGTAGCGCGGGTGGCCCGGCAACACGATGTTGTAGGCGTCGTCTTTGACGCTGTCCCAGAGCCGCACCGCCCAGCCGACGATCGTGATTCCCTCGCTGTGCGACCACAGCGCCAGTCCGATCAGCACCGATCCTGCCAGCACGGCGATCGCGCGCGCGAACGCGCGCCGCGTTTCCGGAGGCACGAGCAGCACCGGTGCGGCCACGAACATGCCTGCCAGCAGCGGCAACGTACGCGGCGTGGTCAGGACCGCCAGCGCCCAGAAGAACCCGGCAGCTGCCGCAGTGAGCCAGGCACGGCGGCGTTCCTGCGTGGCGATGAGCAGAAACGCCAGGCCAATCAACTCGAAGGCGATCGCGATTGAGTCCATGCGCCCGTTTCTCGCGACCAGCGAGAACTCAGGCGTCAGCGTGAACAGCGCGAAGGCAATCGCCGGCCATTCCGGCGACGCGCCGACGATCCCGACCAGGTACGCCGCCGCCGCTGCCAACAGAATCGCGCCCAGCCACGCAGTGGCTCGGCCGGTGAACGGCGAAAGACCGAAGTGTTTGATGAAGACGGACTCGACCTGGAAGAACACCGGGCCGTAGACTTTTTCGTAGCCGTCCACCCACTCGGGCCGAGGCGACAGGCGTTCGACGCCTTCGCTGTCGTGCGCGATCGAGTTGGCGACCGAGGCGAGGTAGACCTCGTCGATCCAGGGAATCGGCGCGCGGGAGAGAATCGAAAGGTTGGCGAGGATGCAGACGACGCCGATCGTCCATGCCGTCCATCGCAGGGCCCGCTTGAGCCCCGCGTACGGCGGCCGATTCTGCCCCGCCAGTTCCACGGCTTATGTTCGTGCGTGACGCATCGGCGCAGTTGGCGAGAAGCTCGCGGGATTCAACTGCAGCGATTATAAGTCTTCCCTTACGCAAGATCACTGGCCCGCACGAATTCCACGCCACCCAGATCGCGCAGCGTCGCGATGTTGCGCAGTGCGTGCGCAATGCCCTGGTCGGTCAGGTCTTCAGGATGAAAGTAGAACGCCCATACCCCGGCGGCCCGTGGCAGGGCGCTCCACGGCTGCGTCAGCATCCGGGTCTTGTTGCCGATCCCCGCCATCGAGCGGTTGCCGTTCTTCAATCGCCAGCACACCCGGGTGATCATGCCGAATGCGCTGTTGGCGAATTGCGCGATCGGGACCTCGAGCAGCGACAGACTCCCGGCCTGCTGATAATCGAGCGCCGATGGATGGTACGGTTCCGAGGGACAGCGCAGCCAGTCGATCTCGACGCGATCGTCGCCCGCCTGCTGCCAGACGATGTTGCCGGGAAGCGCCGAAAAGTCCACCGCCACGCCCATCGCGTCGAGGCGGCCGACGATCCCGTTGCTGCAGTAATCCCACCCGGTTCGCGTGGCGCGCACGTCGAAATGGCCGGCCAGCGCCTCGCGGGCGGCCTCCAGCCATGGCAATTCCGGGTCGAATCCAAATCGTCTGCGCGAGGCATCGTAGGACATCGCGTGAAAGTGCCAGCCAAGTTCGTGGCCCCGCCGAACCAGCGACTGCCACAGCGACGCCTTCGCCCGGTAGCCCGAGTCGAAGCGATCGGTCGCGAAGCGGACGCTTTCGTCGGATCGGATCAGCCAGGTGATCGGCGGCAGCTGATCGCCGGCGCGTTCGAGCAGGTAGTCGATGTTGTCGAGGCAGCGCCAGATGTCAGCGTCGGGCCGGCGGACGAGCGGAGCGGGCAGTGCTGGATCCACATCGCAGCCCAGCACCACCTTCATCGCTTTTCGGCGACGATGAACTGGGAAGGCGATAGACGGAAGCGAGCGGCGAATCGCGCCGCGGTGAGCGAGGGCGTCATGACGCGGCCAAGCCACGGCATCCGTTCGACGGCCTTGTCCATGACGCCAACCGCGTACTGTTCGCGGATCACGAAGCCGATTTGCTCGAGCATCCCCTCGACGTGCTGCGGGTGGTGGCCGATCAGGACGGAGTTGTAGGTTTCCATCTCCCGCGAAAACGGGCTGGTGCCGCCGCCAGCGAGGTAACGCGGAATCCTGGCGAGATTGCGCTTGTTGCTGTAGTTGAAGACCAGGCGCCCGCCGGTCCTGAGGACGCGATGGATCTCGCGCAGCGCAGCGTCCGGATCGCTGAGGTGGTGGAACACCCGCACCATCAGCACGCCGTCGAAGGTACCGTCGGCGAACGGCAGGTCGAAGACGCTGGCATCGTGGTAGCTGACGCCATCGCCGTAGGTCTGCTGCGCGATGTTTCTGAGGTTGCTGGCTGGCTCCACCATGTGGACCTGGTGGTAGCGATCGACGTAGCAGGAACCGAGTCGTCCGAACCCGGCTCCGATTTCGAGCACCGCGTCACCGCCGGGAAGCGTGTGCGTCGCGATTCCGCGTTCGAGGAGATCGAGGTAGCGCTTGCCGGGCCCGATCCAGAACCCTTCGTAATCCTGGCCTTCGTAGCCCTTCCACGACAGTCCCGTCGGGTCGGGACTCACCCCTTGCCGCTGCTCATCGACGACAGGAAATCAGCGTTGGTTTTCGTTTTCGACATCCGCGACAGCAGCAGCTCCATCGCTTCGACCGGCGACAACGGCGTCAGCACCTTGCGCAGGACCCACACGCGATTAAGCTCCTCTTTGGCGATCAGGAGTTCTTCCTTACGGGTGCCGCTCTTCTGGATGTCGATCGACGGGAACACGCGCCGATCGGTCAGCTTGCGGTCGAGATGAATCTCGAGGTTGCCGGTGCCCTTGAACTCTTCGAAGATGACTTCGTCCATTCGCGAGCCGGTGTCGATCAACGCGGTCGAGATGATCGTCAGCGAGCCGCCTTCTTCGATGTTCCTGGCCGCGCCGAAGAAGCGCTTCGGACGCTGCAGGGCGTTGCTGTCGACACCGCCCGAGAGCACCTTGCCCGACGGCGGCACGATCGTGTTGTAGGCGCGCGCCAGGCGGGTGATCGAGTCGAGCAGAATCACCACGTCCTTCTTGTGCTCGACCAGGCGCTTGGCCTTTTCGATCACCATCTCCGCGACCTGGACGTGCCGCTGCGCCGGCTCGTCGAAGGTCGACGAGATGACTTCACCGCGCACCGAACGCTGCATGTCGGTGACTTCTTCCGGCCGCTCGTCGATGAGCAGCACGATGAGATAGACCTCGGGATGATTGTGGGTGATGCTGTTCGCGATGTTCTGCAGAAGCATCGTCTTGCCGGTCCGCGGCGGCGCGACGATCAGGCCGCGCTGGCCCTTGCCGATCGGCACCATCATGTCGAGCACGCGCGCCGACAGGTTCTCGGCATCGGTCTCGAGCGCGATCTTCGCCTGCGGGTAGAGCGGCGTCAGGTTCTCGAAGAAGACTTTCTCGCGCGCCCGTTCCGGCGGTTCGAAATTGACCGCTTCCACCTTGATCAGCGCGAAGTAGCGCTCGCCGTCCTTGGGCGGGCGAATCTGGCCCGACACCGTGTCGCCGGTGTGCAGGTCGAACTTGCGGATTTGCGAAGGGGAGACGTAGATGTCGTCGGGACCAGGCAGGTAGTTGTAGTCGGGCGCCCGCAGGAAGCCGAAGCCGTCCGGCAGCACCTCGAGCACGCCCTCCGAGAATATCAGGCCGCTCTTTTCGGCTCGCGCCTTCAGGATTTCGAAGATCAGCTCCTGCTTGCGCATGCCGGTCGCGCCGGGCACGTCGAGGCCCTTGGCGATCTTGGTCAGCGCGCCGACGCTCATGTCCTTGAGCGTCGAAAGCTCTAGCTTCTCCGGCGCCGGGGTGGCTGCCTGTCCGTGGCCTGCCGTGCCATTGGCCTTGGCGGCCGGCGGCTGGGGCGCGACGGGTTGCTGTTCAGTAGTCGGTCGATCAGTGTCCACAGTTCGTCCAGTCCTTCACCCGTGACCGCCGAAACCGGCAGCACGGAATTTTCAAACGCGGCTTCACATGCCCGCATCGCGCGCAGCCGCTCGGCGCGCGACAACTTGTCGATCTTGGTCGCAACGATGGCGCAGGCTCCGGCTGCCGTCTGCAACCAGCTCCACGCCTGGCGATCCGGCTCGAGGCCGGGGTGCCGCGCGTCCACCAGCAGCAGACCCGCGGGCCGCCGTCCGAACACCGTGGCCGCGAGCGCCTCGAACCCGGCGGCGTCGGTGTCGTCCTTCGACCGGCGCGCGTAACCGTAGCCCGGAAGGTCCACCAGGTACAGGGGCGCGGCCCCGCCGCGTGCGATACGGTAGACGTTCGCCAGCCGCGTCTTACCCGGTGCGGCGCTGGTGCGCGCCAACTGCTGGCGAACCAGGGCGTTGATGACGCTCGATTTGCCGACGTTCGAGCGGCCGACCAGCGCGATCTCGGCCAGCCCGTCGTGCGGCAGATCGGCCTCGCACACGGCGCTGCGAACGAAGCTGGCGTCTATTTTCAACGAGATTGCAGATTCAAGAATTCAGGTTTCTGAACTCTGAAGTTCCAGCCGGACGCTAATGGGTAATCGTGTCGTCGACAATGTCGACCGGCTCGGTCTGTGCCTCTGCCGGCAGCCGCCCAGAGAGCGGTTCGGCCAGCGCGATTTTCAGGACCTCGTCCACCGTCTGCACCATGTAGACGTTCA
>DASXGC010000080.1:0-6377 GCA_036489235.1 Vicinamibacterales bacterium | reverse complement strand
GCGCCGCTCTACGCGGGCTTGATCGCGACCATCAACGCATTTCTGGGCCGCAACACCGGATTCCTGAATCCAACGCTGTACAAGTACGGGCCTCAGATTTGTAACGATATCCGGATCGGCAACGACGACTCGGGCTTGACGCCGGATGCGCCGTTCGACACCGCGGCTGTGGGCTGGGACGCGGTCACGGGATGGGGCAGCATCAACGGGGTGAGGCTGCTGGCGGGGATTGCGCCGGCGCCGATCGTCGTGACGATGGTGGAGGACAACGGCCAGTTCGGCGATGTGTGCCTGGGAAAGTCTTTCGACCGGGTGTTGACGATCAACAATTCCGGATTCGCGACGCTCCTGATCTGGAGCATCACCTCGACGAACGCGGAATTTGTGATTTCGAGCGTCGCGTCGTATCCGCTGGCGGTGGCGCCGGGTGAGTCGATCGAAGTGCCGATCCGGTTCAAACCCACGGTGGCGGGACCGGCGGCGGCGACCATCACGATCTTCAGCAACGACCTGTTCAGTCCGGAGAAGGTGAACGTCAGTGCGACGGGAGCGACGCCGCGGCTGGTGGTGGGAATCGCCGACTCGGGCAATTTCGGCAACGTTTGCCGGGGCTCGTTCCGGGACGAACCGCTGCTGGTGAACAACGGCGGCTCATGTTCCCTGTCGATCACCAACATTACGTCCGTTTCGCCCGACTTCCTGCCACCGCACATCCAGGCCTATCCGATCGTGGTCGCGGCAGGGGCATCGGTGGAGCTGCCCATTCGCTTTCAGCCGTTGGCGTTGGGGGCTGCGGCGGGCACGATCACTGTAGTGAGCACCGCGGGAACACAGATGATCGCGGTGTCTGGAAATGCGCCGGCGGGCAAGCTGGCGGTGACGGGATCGAACGTGTTTGGCGCGGTGAAGGCATGCTGCACCGAGGAACGAACGCTTTCAATCTGCAACGTGGGCGATTGCAAGTTGAACGTGACCAGCGTCACGTTCAAACGCAAGAGCAAGCACTGGAAGTTGATCAACAATCCGTTCCCCGCGACACTGCACGCGGGGTCGTGTCTAGGATTGGTGATCCGCTACAAGGCGACCGAACGCTATCCGCGGGCGTGCGAGCTGATCATTACTTGCGACGATCCGACAGAGCCGATCAAGATCATCGAGCTTCTGGCGGCAACGATCTGGAGCGATTGCGGATGCAACAAGTGCTGCGACAAGTGCAAATCTGGCAATTGCGACACGCGGCATTGCGACCCGTGCGGCTGCGAGAAATGCGGGGGGAATGAAGACGGCGACGACGACGAAGCGTGAGTCGCCGGCGTCAGCCTGGGCCGGGACCGTGAGAGGAGGATCACGATCCCCGGCACACTCGCAGCGTCTGCATCGTGGATCGGCAGAACGCTTGCCGCGGGGAGTTAGACAGATCGTGACGTCGGCACAATCGCCGGAGCCCAGACTCGCAACGTCCGCCTCGTCCACAGCGCACCGGCGAGATCGATGACACCGAACAAGATCAGGCTCGGCGGCGCCCAGCCGGCGACCACAAACGCCGTGAAGAAGACAATCACTGTGGCGCGGACGTACACCGACCACTTGAAGAACGGGACGAATTCGCTGCGCGCCGCGAGGATGTGATACGTCGAGAAGAAGAGAAGGCACATTCCCATCGCGCGGATCCAGACGTCATGAACCGGCGGCATTGCGAACAATGCGAGGAACTGGTTGGGTATCAGAATCAGCGTCGACCCGAGCGCGGCCAGGTAGACGCCGAACGCGAACACGCTTCGGGCGGACGGCGTCATGCGGCGACTATCGACACGCGCCACGTTTCCTCCTCGGCGAAAATCGACGTGATTCTAAGCCTGGAATGTGCCGTGTCGATGACAGCTACTGGCCGGGCTTCAGTCCAGGGCGCTCGACGAGTTCGATTCGCGTGCCGTCGGGACCGGCAATGTAGAAGAAGTTGATCGGCGGTCCGTTCGGGAGAGTGAGCGGGCTGGGCTGGCTCGTTAGCTGTACATGTTTGCCCTCGAGCATCGCTTTGGTTTCCTCGATCGTTCCCATGGACCGCCAGCCGATGTGATCGATCACGCGTCCCTGACTCGGCGCCGATGGCCCCTTTGCCGCGACGATGTAGACCGTCGTGAAGCCGGGGACGCCGGAGTACCTGACCGAGTCGAGCTGGCCTTTGATCTTCGTGCGGTCGCCGCCGAACGTGGCCATCAGCCAGGCGTACGCGGCTTCCGGATCCGGGGTGCGAAGCTGGACGTGATGGAGGCCGACGAGATCGCGATCCTGCACCAGTTGGATCCGCGTGCCCCATGGGTTTTCGATCATCGCCGTCTTGTACAGCCCCGGCGTGTCTTTCACCGGTTCGATGACCTTGGTATTGATCGCCATCAGCGCGCTCATCGTCTGGTCGAGGTCGGTGACTGAGAAGCCGAGATGTTCGATCACGCTGCCGTCGCTGCCACCACTCGAACGCGGCGAAAGAAACATCAGCCTGACGGCGCCGTACATGATCCGGTTTGGCGCTTCGGTGATCCGCCGCCCGCCGGGGATGTTCTTTTCCCACCACTGACTGGCTTCGGCGGCGGGTTCGTTCAGGTGGATGTGATCGAACGGAAGCAGCGTTTTGGTCTGCGCGCGGAGGCCGGCGATGACGCCCGCAAACAAGAGGACGGCGAGACCGGCGCGAAAGGACAATCGCATGCGACACTCCATCGGTAAAGGGGTCTGGGCGGGCTATTCTTGATCAGTCCAAGAAGACTCCGCCATCGCCGCCGGACCTGTTAGGATCGGCTGCGCCAAAGGAGTCGCGCCGATGCATGGCCGCTTCGGGTCGCTTGCGCTCGCGTTCGTCATCGCCTCGACGGCCGCGCTGCTGAACGGGCAGACGGCTCCCCCTTCGCCCGCTCCGCCAGTGTCATTCGCCGCCGACGTCGACCCCATCCTCGAGCGCAGCTGCCGGTCGTGTCACGGCGACGCGATGCAGATGGGCAGGCTCGACCTCCGGTCGCGCGCCACCGCCCTGCGCGGCGGCACCCGGGGATCCGACCTGGTTCCAGGAAACGCCGGCGAAAGCCGCCTGTATCGACGAATCGCCGGGCTCGAGGAGCCGATCATGCCCGCGCAGGGACCCGCGCTGACCGCCGCGGAGATCGCCACCATCAAGGCATGGATTGACGAAGGCGCGGCGTGGGACGCCGCTGCACCGTCGGCCAGACTGTCCGCCGCCGCGCTCGCCGCGCTGGAGAACCGCACGATCACTCCGGCCGAGCGCGACTACTGGGCCTTCAGGCTCCCCTCGCAGGCGCCGCCGCCCGCCGTCGCCGACCAGCGGCTCGTGAATCCGATCGATCGCTTCCTCGAGAAAACGCGCGAGACCCACGCGTTGACGCCAGCGCCGCGCGCCGATCGACGCACGCTCGTCCGCCGCGCGTATCTCGACCTGCTCGGCCTGCCACCGACACCGGCGGACGTGGAAGCGTTCGTCGCCGATCGTTCACCGAACGCATGGGAGCATCTCGTCGACAGCCTCCTGGCCTCGCCGCATTACGGCGAGCGCTACGGGCGCATGTGGCTCGACGTGGCGCGCTACGCGGACTCCGCCGGTTTCGAATACGACATGCACCGGCCGAACGCGTGGCGGTACCGCGACTACGTGATCGGGTCCTTCAACGACGACAAGCCGTACAACCAGTTTCTGATCGAACAGATTGCCGGCGATGAAATGGACGGCCGGACCAACGCCAGCCTGATCGCGACCGGGTTCCTGCGGATGGGCCCTCGCGTGCTGTTCCGCGAAAAGGACAACCCGGAGCGCCGCTACGACTATCTCGACGAAATCATCGGCACGATCGGAAAGGGCACGCTGGGGCTGACCGTGAACTGCGCGCGCTGCCACAACCACAAGTTCGATCCGATCGCGCAGAAGGACTACTACCGGCTCGAAGCGTCGCTCTTCGGCTACGTGGAAACGGAAGTCCCGCTCGCGCCGAAGGCCGAGGCGGACGCGTATCTCGCGAAGAACGCAGACATCGACGCGAACATCGCGAAACTCAAGCAGGCGATCGAAGCCATCGAGCGCCCGTACCGCGAACGCCTGCAGCGCGAGCAGATCGCCCGTACGTTCCCCGAGTCCATCCTCCGCGTGCTGGCGAAGCCCGAGAACGAACGGACGCCGGGTGAAGCGCTGCTGGCAACTCAGGTGCTGAAGGCCGCCGGCGTCTCGAGCAAAGAGATCGATGGCGCGATGAGCGCCGACGCTGGCGCGAAGAAGAAAACGCTGGCAGGGCAGATCGCAGCGTTGAACCAACAGCGGCCGACGCCGCTGCCCATGGCCGAGATCGTCACGGACGGCGACTATCGATCCTCGCCGCTCGGCGAGGGCGACGACACGATCAGCTGCCCGAAGTGCCGCGTCCCGGTGCCGGGCGCCGGCCCATACCTGCACGACGGTCCCGACCGGTACCAAGCGCCGCCGTCATATTTCCTGATTCGCGGCGATGTGGAGAACCACGGGTCGGCGATGTCGCCGGGCTTCATCGACGTCATCACGTTCGGCAACCCGCCGACCGAGATTCCGCGGCCGGACGGCCGGACGTCAGGTCGCCGGCTCGCGCTGGCGCAGTGGATCGCATCCACGCAGAATCCGATGACGGCGCGCGTCATCGTCAACCGGCTCTGGCAGAAACATTTCGGGCGCGGCATCGTCGCCACCGTCGAGAACTTCGGCAAAATGGGCGAGCCGCCCACGCATCAGGATCTGCTGGACTGGATGGCCGTTGAGTTCACGAAGGACTGGAGCCTCAAGCGCATCACCAAGCTGATGATGATGTCCGAGGCGTACCAGATGGCGTCGGCGTTCACCGACGCGGCTGACGTGGCGAACGATCCCGAGAATCGCTATGTGTGGCGGTTCCGCCCGCAGCGCCTCGACGCGGAGATCGTCCGCGACAACATGCTCGCGGTTGGCGGCAACATCAATCTGGAGGTCGGGGGCGAGCCGGTGTTTCCCTACATCCCGAAAGACGTGCTGACCAGCCAGTACCGCGGCAAGTGGGTGAACACGCCGGACGGACCGGCGGCGTGGCGCCGCGGCGTGTACGTCTATCAGCGGCGGTCGCTGCCGTATCCGATGTTCGACACGTTCGATCATCCGGACATGAACGTCACCGCCGGCGCGCGACTCGTGTCCACGGTGCCGACGCAGGCGCTGACGCTCTTGAACAATCCATTCGTGTTGTCTCAGGCGGCGCGCTTCGCCGACCGCGTTCGCGGTCAGGCGCACGATCCATCGTCGCAAGTCGATCTGGCCTATCGCATCGCGCTCGCGCGGCCGCCGACGCCCACCGAAACGGCGATCGGGACGGATCTGATCGCGACGCAAGGCCTGGAATCGCTTGCACACGTCGTCCTGAACCTCGATGAATTCCTCTACATGAGGTAAGGGTCATGTCGCATCGCTGCCAGAAGCACTTCTGGGACCGCCGTGAATTTCTCTTCCGCTCCGGCGGCGGCATCAGCGGGCTCGCGCTCGCCTACTTGCTCGATCGACAGGGCCTGCTGGCCGCCGAAGGCGCGGTCGCCGGCACCGACGACGCGTGCGCGGCAGCGGCGATCGGCGTCAATCCGTACGCGCCGAAGCCGCCGCACTTCAAGCCGCGCGCGACGGCCGTGATTTCGCTGTTCATGGGAGGCGGTTGGAGCCAGGTGGACACGTTCGACCCAAAGCCTGCGCTCGCGAAGTACGCCGGCGAACCCATCGACGGGAAAGTCCAGGGCGACGTCATCGTGCGGCAGGGATTTCCCGGTCCGCTCATGCCGAGCCCGTTCAGTTTCAAGAAATACGGCCAGAGCGGGATCGAGATTTCCGAGATCTTTCCGCAACTCTCCCGGCACGTCGATGACATCGCGTTCCTGCGTTCGGTCTACGGCCGGTCGAACGATCACGTGCAGGGCACGTACGAGATGCAGACGGGGCAGATCAACCTCGGCTTCCCGAGCATCGGCTCGTGGGTGACGTACGGCCTCGGCTCCGTCGCCTCGAGTCTGCCCGCCTACATCGTCATGACCGACGCGCGCGGCGGGCCGCTCGGCGGGCCGAACGACTGGAGCGCGGGATTCATCCCCGCCGCGTATCAGGGCACGCAGTTTCGATCGACCGGCGATCCGATCGTCGATCTGAAACCGCCGTCGGATCTCACGCCGGCCGCGCAGCGCGCGCGGCTCGACGCCCTGGCGCAGCTCAACGAGCTCGACATGGAAAAGTTTCCAGGCAACACCGAGCTGGCGGCGCGCATCTCCTCGTACGAGCTCGCGTACCGCATGCAGGGCTGCGCGCCGGACGCGGTGGACATTGCGAGCGAATCCGACGCGAC
>DASXGC010000054.1:0-8246 GCA_036489235.1 Vicinamibacterales bacterium | reverse complement strand
TATCAGGGCTCGAATCCGATCAGCGACATCTGGTCCATGCAGGCATTGCGCATGGTCAACCAATACCTTATCCGGGCCTTCGACGATCCGTCAGACGATGAGGCGCGGGCGAACATGCTGTTGGCGGCGTCCTATGCCGGCGTCGGATTCGGCAATGCGGGCGTGCACTTGCCACACGGCATGTCCTATCCGGTGTCCGGCAACGTGAAGAGCTATGCCGCTCCAGGCTATGTCACCGACCACGCGATTGTGCCGCACGGCATGTCGGTGATTCTCAACGCGCCGGCGGTGTTCCGGTTCACCGCACAGGCTAACCCGTCGCGCCACTTGGAAGCGGCGGCCGCACTCGGCGCTGATGTCGCCTCAGCCCATGATCAGGACGCCGGCAAAATTCTCGCTGACCGCATCACCTGGTTCATGCAGCGACTGAAGATGCCGAACGGCCTCAAGGCGATCGGCTATTCCTCGTCGGATATTCCCGGTCTAGTCGAAGGCACGTTGCCGCAGCATCGCGTCACCAAGCTGTCGCCGCGCCCGGCGACCGCCGATGATCTCGGTGTGTTGTTCGAGAATTCGATGGTGATCTGGTGACGCCCGACAGGACGTAGCCGCCGGCTTCGAACAAATCGTATTGGCCGGCTTCAGCCGGCCTTCCATCTAACGCCTGTCCGGCGTTACCACTCGTCCGCCCAGCTTGCCGGTAAACGCACTCGCGTCTTTCTCGATCACGCCGTTGACCAGCACGTACTCCATGCCCTCGGCCATCTGGTGTGGCTCGAGATAGGTGGCGGTGTCGCGCACCTTCGCGGGATCGAAGATCAGCACGTCGGCCCACGCGCCTGACCGGAGAACGCCGCGGTCCTTCAATCCGAACACGGAGGCCGGCAGGCTGGTCATCGATCGGATCGCGAACGGCAGATCGATCGTCCCCCGCTCCTCGACGTAGAGGCGAATCTTGCGCGCGAACGCGCCATTGCCGCGCGGATGCGGTTTCCCCTCGCCGAACGGCACCAGATCGCCGTCGGTGCAGGTCATCGTGAAAGGCTGCCGCATGATCAGCTCGATGTCGGGCTCCGACATGTTGAACGAGACCAGGCTGGCATCGTCCTTCACGAGCATCGCCATCGCCGTTTCGTCCGCACGCAGGCTCATCGTCTTCGCGATTTGCGCGAGCGTTTGACCCTCGAACGCCGGCGTTGGTTCGTATCGCGACACCACCAGCATCTCAGGTCCGCCGCGCCGTTCCAGATTGCGTCGGATATCCGCAGCCAGACGATCGTGATCCGGCCCCTGGATCCGCTTGAGCATCTCGCTACGGCCGCCGACCTCGGCCCAGCGTGGAATCAGTGCGCCGACGATGCCGGTGCCGCTGGCGGCGTAGGGATACTGGTCGGCGTACACCTCGACGCCGCGGTTACGAGCCTGATTGATCCGCTCGACGAGCGTCATCGACAAGCCCCAACTCGCCGGACCCAGGGCCTTCATGTGCGCGACGATGCCGGGTAGATGGCCTTCCTCCGAGATGCGAATCACTTCCTGAACGGCAGCGACCACGCCGACGTTGTAGTCGGCCTCATCGCGGATGTGACTTTCGTAGACGCCACCCATCTCGCCGACGACTTTCGCGAGCGCGATGACCTCGTCGGTGGTCGCATAGCTGCCGGGTGCGTAGTAAAGGCCGGACGAGAGACCGATTCCGCCGGCTTCCATGCCGCTCCGGGCAAGCGCGACCATCTGAGCCAGTTCGGCGGCGGTCGGTGCGCGATCGGCCATGCCGAGGACGCGCTGGCGAATGGCGCCGTGCGGCACATACAGCGCCACGTTGACGCCGACGCCGCGCTGTTCGAATCCGGCGCGCTGGGTACGGAGGTCGGTACTCCCGCCGCCGTCCGGGTTGAGGCTGACGGTCGTGATGCCCTGCGCGATGAGCTGACGCGCTTCAATCAGGCGGCCCGCGAGCCCTTCATCCGCGTGTGAGTGGACGTCGATGAAACCTGGCGACACGATCAGGCCGGCCGCGTCGATCTCGCGCGCAGCGCTGGCGTTGCCCAACTGTCCCATGTCGGCAATCCGGCCGTTGCGGATGCCGATGTCGGCCAATCGCCACGGGTTGCCAGTGCCGTCCATGACCCGACCATGACGGATCAGGATGTCGTAGCGACCGGGCGTTTGTGTGAAGGGCCTGGCGCTGAAGGCCAGTAGGATGGCCAGGAGCATCGCGAGCGTGGCGCGCACGGCGTCATTCTTGCTCAAACACGACTGCGATGGCGACCCGTCCTCCCTTACCTGCCGTCGATTCCGCCAAAGCGGCGGGTCTGCGCCATGTTGACGACGTCCGGCTCCCGGGAATCCGACGCATCGGCTCGAAAACGCGCGTGCGATATGTGGCACCCAACGGGGCCACGATTGGCAACCGCGCCGAACTGAAGCGGATCAGGTCGCTGGTGATTCCGCCCGCGTGGACCCGGGTCTGGATTTGTCCAGACCCGCGCGGTCACGTGCAGGCGACCGGCCGCGATGCGCGAGGTCGAAAGCAGTACCGCTACCACGCTCGCTGGCGCGAGGTTCGCGACCAGGCGAAATACGGCCGTCTGATCGCATTCGCGAAATCGCTGCCCGTCATCCGCCGCCGGACTGGCGCCGACATCAAACAGGCGGGGTTGACCCGGCAGAAAGTGCTGGCCGCAGCGGTTCAGCTGCTCGAGAAGACGCTTATCCGCATCGGCAACGAGGAGTATGCGCGCGAGAACGGCTCGATCGGCCTGACCACCATGCGCGATCGCCACGCTGTGGTGAAGGGAACCCATGTGCACTTCGAGTTCAAGGGCAAGAGCGGCGTTGCTCATGCCATCGACCTGGACGATGTCCGGCTCGCGAGAATCGTCAAGGCGTGCCGCGACCTTCCGGGCCACGAGCTGTTTCAGTACGTGGACGAGGAGGGCTCGCGCCACACCATCGACTCCGCCGACGTCAACGCCTACCTGCGTGAGGTGAGCGGCGAAGACTTCACCGCGAAAGACTTCCGGACGTGGGCCGGCACCGTGCTGGCCGCGAAGGCACTGTCGGAAGCCGCAGGCCCTCGCTCGAACGCCGACGCCAGGCGTCGCGTCGTCGCCGCGATCGAATCGGTGGCGAAGAAGCTGGGCAACACCAAAGCGGTCTGCCGCAAGTGCTACATCCATCCCGTGATCGTTGATGCCTACTTGTCCGGCGTTACGATCGAGATAACGCCGGCTCGATCATCCGCGGGTCATGCGCTGACCGCGTGCGAGCGTGCGGTGGTGAGGCTGATTCAAGCGCGCGAGCGGCTGCGAAAGACGGCGTGAAGGCCGACGTATAATCGCCGCGATGCCGATGCGATCGAAGGCGGCGGTCGGTCGCAGCGTGATCCGGAAGGAAGGTGCGGCGAAGACCTCCGGCGCCGCCAAATACATCGATGACATCGCCTTCCCCAGTCTTCTGTACGGACGGACGATCCGATCATCGATTGCCTGCGGCGAAATCACCTCAATTCGCTTCAACTTCGACACCAGCGGCTTCACCATCGTCGACTATCGCGACATCCCCGGCCGCAATGTCGTGGCGTTGATCGACGACGACCAGCCCTGTCTCGCCGAGCGCGACATCCGCCACGTCGCCGAGCCGATTGTGCTGCTCGCGCATGCCGATCGCGAAACGCTGCTTGCTGCCGACGTCCAGATCGACTATCGGCAGGCGCGGCCGCACTACGACGCCGAGTCGTCGCCGACCGTGTTCAAGGAAATCACGATTGAAAAGGGCACCATCGCCGACGGTTTCTCCGCCGCCGATCTCATCGTCGAGGGCGAGTATCGGACCGCTCATCAGGAGCAGCTGTACATCGAGCCCAACGGCGTCGTCGCGTACCCGGAGAACGGCGGCATCACCGTTTATGGTTCGCTGCAGTGTCCGTACTACGTGCATCGCGCGCTGACGGTGCTGCTCAACCTTCCTGGCGAAAGCGTGCGGGTCGTACAGACGGAAACGGGTGGCGGGTTTGGCGGCAAGGAAGAGTACCCGTCGATGATCGCCGGCCACGCAGCGCTCCTCGCCAGAAAATCCGGCCGCGCGGTCAAGCTGATTTACGACCGCGTCGAGGACATGGTCGCCACCACAAAACGCCATCCGTCCGTCGTGCGCCACCGCACCGGCGTGACGCGTGCGGGTCGTATTACGGCGATGGAGATCGACGCAGTACTCGATGGCGGCGCCTACGCCACGCTCAGCGCCGTGGTGCTGTCGCGCGGCTTGATTCACGCGAGCGGACCGTACCGCTGCGACCACATCCGCATTCGTGGGCGCGCCACGATGACCAACACGCCGCCCAACGGCGCATTTCGCGGCTTCGGCGCACCGCAAACGCAGTTTGCGGCTGAAGTGCACATGGATCGCGTCGCCGACGTGTTGGGAATGGATCCGGTGCGGTTCCGCGACCTCAACGTTCTCCGGCCCGGCGATACCACGGCGACCGGCCAGCGGCTCGGTCGGGACTGCAGCGCCCGTCAGGTGTTGCGTGAAGCGGTCAAGCGCACGAAGTTCGCCGCTCGCCGCCGCGCGTTGACAGGTTCGAATCGCGGCATCGGCCTCTCATTGTTTTTTCACGGCTCCGGCTTCACCGGTGGCGGAGAGATCAAGCTCGCATCGAGAGCCTCGCTGCAGCTGACCGAACGCGGCGTCAACGTGCTGGTCGGCAGCACCGAAATCGGTCAGGGGACGCGGACGATGCTGGCGCAGATTGTGGCGGATACGCTCGGCATGCCGTACGACCACGTGGACGTCAACGAGGCCGATACCGGCGTTGTGCCAGACAGCGGCCCGACCGTCGCGTCGAGGACCTGCATGGTGGTTGGGCGGATTCTCGAGCGGTGCGCCGAGGAAATGCGTGAGCGGCTCGGCGTCCTCACGCCTCGCGAGTATTTGCGTCGCCACGGTCCGCTCGTCGTCACGAAAGCCTACGAACGTCCTTCCGAGATGGTCTGGGACGACCACACCTATCGCGGCGACGCCTACGGCAGCTACGGCTGGGGCTGCGACGTTGTCGAAGTCGAGGTTGACCGCGATACCTGGCAGGTGAAGCCGATCGCGTTCACCACCGTCCACGAAATCGGCCGGGCGATTCATCCGATGCTCGCGACCGGACAGATTGAAGGTGGCAGCGCACAAGGACTCGGCTACGCGCTGCTCGAGGACGTCGTGATGCGCGACGGCCGCATGGCCAACGCGACGCTGACCAACTACATCATTCCGACGACGCTCGATACGCCGCCGTTGAAGGTCGCGATGCTCGAGAATCCGTACGAACACGGACCGTTCGGCGCGAAGGGCGTCGGCGAGATGCCGATTGACGGCCCGGCCCCGGCAGTCATCAACGCGCTCAGGCACGCAGGATTCGACCTCCGTGCGATTCCGGCGACGCCTGAACGGATCATGGCCGCGCCAACCATCGCGACGACACCACCGCGGAAATGACCGCCGTTTCCTTCATATTGAACGGTCGCCGGACGAAGGCCAGCGTTCATCCGATGAAGCGCCTCCTCGACGTCCTTCGCGAGGACTTCGGCCTGACGGGCACGAAGGAGGGCTGTGGGGAAGGCGAGTGCGGTGCCTGCACCGTCCTCATCGACGGTGCCCCGGTCAACTCGTGCCTTGTGCCGCTCGCTCAGGCCGCCGGCGCACGGGTGACGACGATCGAAGGCCTCGGCGGACGGCATCCCCTTCAACATGCCTTTGTCGAGCACGGGGGAGCCCAGTGCGGGATCTGCACGCCGGGCATGATCCTCGCGGCGGTCGCCCTCGGAAGAAGTCCCAGCCTCGATCAGATGAAGACCGGCCTTGCCGGAAACTTGTGTCGCTGCACCGGCTACTCGGCCATATATCGATCGATTCGCAAAGCGTACCGGCCACGCGGTAAGAAGGCTTGATCCGGATGCCCGGATCGATCTCGTCCAAAACACTCTTCGAGCCGCGGTCGCTGACCGATGCGTTGCAGATGTTGCGCGACGAGGGACCGCTCGTGCCGATGGCCGGTTGCACGGACTTGTACGTCGCACTCAACTACGGGACGCTCGAGCAGACGCGCTTTCTCAATCTGTGGCGGCTCCAACGGCTTCGGGCGATTGAAGTGCACGGCGCCGTGCTGTCGATTGGTGCGATGGCGACCCACGCCGACATCATCCGATCCGCCATCGTCAATCGGCGCCTGCCGATGCTGGCAGCGGCCTCGCGCGAAGTCGGCGGTGTGCAGATTCAGAATCGCGGCACGATCGGCGGCAACGTGGCCAACGCGTCACCGGCCGGCGATACGCTGCCGGTGCTTGCCGCCGCCGAAGCGGTCGTGGTATTGCGCAGCGCATCCGAAACGCGGCGGGTGCCGTTTACGGCGTTTTACACCGGCTACCGGATGAGTGTCCGCCTTCCGCACGAGCTCATCGTGGCGCTCGAAATTCCCGTCGTGCGGGGACGTCAGCAGTTCCGCAAGGTGGGCACGCGGGCCGCTCAAGCGATCTCGAAAGTGGTGATGGCAGTCGTGACCGGCGATCAGCCGCGCATCGCTCTTGGCAGCGTGGCGCCGACCGTGATCCGCGCCGGCCGCACCGAGGCCGCGGTTGCTGCAGGTGCGTCGATCGACGAGGCGCAGCGGCTGCTGATGGACGAGATCGCGCCGATCGACGATATCCGCTCGACTGCAGAGTACCGGCGACGCGTCGCGGCCAACCTGCTCGCGCGGATGCTGACGTCGCGCTGACAGTCCGTGGTATAACTCGCGACACCCCCTGGTCGCGTTTCTTCCCACATGAGAGCCGTCGTCGTCGCCCTCGCCGATCTTGGACGCAGCGCCCGCATGCTTTATCACGCGCATGCGCTGGCTGCAGCCGGCGTGGACGTCGATCTCGTCGGTTACGAGGGCACGTCGGTGCCGACCTCCATCGCGAACAACCCGCGGATCGCGCTGCATCGCTTCTCACCGGTCACGCTTCGCTATGGCCCAAACCTGTCAGGATTGACATATGCGGTGGCTGGACTGCTCGACGCCGCGCGGATCAGTGTTCGGCTGTGGCGGACTCTCAGGCAGCTGAAGCGCCCGGACCTGGTGCTGGTGCAGAACCCGCCTGCGTTTCCCACGCTCGCCGTCACCTGGTTTTCGCTGAGAGCCAAAGGCGTACGGTTCGTGACCGACTGGCACAACATCGGCTACACGTTGCTGGTGTTAAGGCTCGGCCGATGGCATCCCGCGGTCCGTCTGGCGCGCTGGTACGAACGCCGCGATGCGCGCCGCGTTGATGCGAACCTCTGTGTGTCACGTGGGTTGGCGACCTTTCTCGAGACCCGTTTCGGTGTATCCAACGCGAGCGTGTTGTACGACCGCCCGGCGTCGGCGTTCGCGTCGATGGAACGGGCCGAGCGCGTCCAGTTCAGGCAGGCACTGTTCTCTCGTCTCGGCGTCCGCGGCGGGGCAGTCGGGTTCATCGTCTGCCCAACCAGCTGGACAGAAGACGAGGACTTCGATCTGGTCATCGAGATGTTGCCCCGTCTCGAGGAGCGGATTCGGGGCTGGGAGGCGGCGTCGGTCGGCCGGCGGTTTCCGGATATCGTGCTGCTCGTGACCGGCGACGGCGCCCGGCGGTCCGAATTCGAGCGGCGATTCGCGGGCTTACCCGCCCGTCGGGTCCAACTCCGCGCCCGCTGGCTCGAGCCGGACGATTATCCCCGCGTCGTCGGCAGCGCCGACTTGGGGCTTTGCCTGCACCGTTCCTCATCGGGGCTTGACATCCCGATGAAAGTCGCCGACCTGTTTGGCGCCGGCGTCCCGGTCTGCGCGCTCGACTACGGCGCCTGCCTCGCCGAACGGGTCCGGCACGGCGACAATGGTCTTCTCTTTTCAACTGCGACCCAGCTCGCGAGCGTGCTGTTCGACCTGTTCGAGACGTTTCCAGCCGATCAGAAGCAACTTGACCGCCTGCGTCTTGGCGCCCGCCGATCGGCCCGGCCGACCTGGGACGAAGGCTGGAAGCGCGAGGCACGAGCGGTTCTGCTCCCGAACGTATAATCGCGTTTTCATGACGCGGACCGCGCGGTCCGCCACGGGAGCGCACATGCCGGAAGCTGCCAGCCACACCGACGTCCGAACGCTCGACAACTTCGTCGGTGGCCGCTGGGTTGCGGCCCGCGCCACCGAGTTCTTCGACGTGCACAACCCCGCCGTCGGCGACATCATCGGCCGGACGCCG
>DASXGC010000018.1:0-20564 GCA_036489235.1 Vicinamibacterales bacterium | reverse complement strand
AATGCCGCTGCCGACGCCGACATCAAGGCGATCAGACTCGACCTCCTGAGCACGTGCATCACGCCTTCATTGCCTCGATGCGCGCGGTCAGCTGATCCAGCCGCATCAGCAATTCGCGATGTCGCGAATCGTCGGGTGTCGGCGTTCTGCCGAAAAACGAAATGGTGCCGCCGGATTCGATCACGGCGCGATCGACATCGGCCAGGCTTTGGAATCCCTGCTTGTGCGCCGCAGCTTCGAGCGCCCGTTCCGTGATGAGCTCCCTTCGGCAGCGCTCGGTCTGGATGGCGCCGTTTTCGATCAGAACGTCCGGCGCGCCCTCGACCATCTGATCGATCTTCTGATGGCCGTAGAGGAAGCGCACGACTCCGTAGTTGATGAGCAGCAGCGTGGACGCGCCGATGACGCCGCCGGTCACGCTGTTGTCGTCGCCGATGATCGCGTTCTGCACGGCGTTCGACAACGTCAACAGGACCACGAGGTCGAATGGATTCAACTGGGCGAGCTCGCGTTTGCCGGCGACTCGCAGCCCGACAATCAAGAAGAGATAGACCAGAATCGGCCGGATGATCTTCTCAGCGATCGAAATCGCGCCGAGCGAGAACAAGGACTGGAACATATGCGTTTGCATGCGGGCATTATCACGCTGGCGCGCTCGAAATGATGTCGTGCGCGACGCGGCCGGCGCCCTTACGATTTCCGTATGTTCGAGGTCGCGGCGGCTAATCTGTTAACCTGATTGGCGATTACTCGCTTGTTCGACCACTCACATCGATTGACACTGCCGCGCGCCACTCCGCGAATCATTGCCGGCAGCGTTCTGGCCGCCGCGCTGGCCTGTCTGTCGGCCGGATGCGCTCGAATTCCTTCACCACCCTATCCGCTCGCCTTTACTGTCACCGTCTCGTCGCCCCGGCTGCTCGAAACGTCCCGCGAGTCGACAGTGAAGCTGCTGGTTTCGAACGCCGGTCAGCGCGCATGGGACCCGGCGCGGATCCACGTGTCGTACCACTGGCTGTGGCTGATTCCCCGCGAGCTGATCCACCGTTCACGGCTGGTCCCGTATCAGGACGGTATCCGGACGGATCTCGATCGGTCGGTTGCGCCCGGGGCCAGCGTCGCCCTCGAGGGACGGCTGCTGCCGCCGGCATGGCCAGGTGTCTACTGGCTGCAATGGGACATGGTCGAGGAAGGCGTTGGCTGGTTTGCCCAGCTGTCTCCCCGGCAGCCGCGGACGCTGGTCGTCGTGCTCCCGCCGGTCGGCTGGATGTTGGCGCCACTGCCGTTGCTCGTGGCCATCTGGGGACTGTTCGCGCGGCGGGCGCGCTACGCCGATGCGCTCTGGTGCGCCGCCGCACTGGCGGTCAAGCCGTTGATTCTCGCGCACGAGGCGCTGCTCGAGCCCACAGCTGTCGCCTACTGGTTGATCGGCGTCTTCGCGCTGTTGGTGCCGCTGGTCGGCGTCGTCGTGTTGCCGCGGCGCCTTCGCCCGATCGTTCTGGTTGCGGTCGGCAGCTTCTGCTCGGTGTTGATCCTCGCTGACATCCTGTATTACCGCTTCTTCGGCGACCTGCTGTCCGCGCCGGTGCTGCTGGCCGCGCAGCAGACCGGACGTGTACGACAGTCAATTGCCAGCCTGTTTTCTGCCGGACTGATCTGGTTGCTGGTCGATTGCGTATGCGCGTTGTGGCTGGCGATTCGCATGACTCTCGCGCCTCTGCCCGCGGCTTCGTTCAGCCGGCGCGTCTGGGCCCTGGCGACAACCTCTGTGCTGCTTGCCACGATTGGAATCGCGCTCTCGCCGCGGCGCGTTCTGGCGTCGGCCTCGCTCGACCAGATGTTTCGCGATCGTTCGGTCGCCGAACAACTCGGGCCTTTTGGCTTCCACCTCTACGACGTCTGGAACTACGGCCGATCGCGATGGCTCAAGGCGCCGCTGACCGCGGCACAGTTCGACAGTGCCGCGTCGTGGCTTGCAGCGCGAGCGCCTTTGCGCGCGGGGATCGCTCCCCGTTTTGGCGCGGCGCAGGGCAGGAACCTGATTGTCGTCCAGGTCGAGTCGCTGCAGGACTTCGCGGTGGACTTTCGCATCGCCGATCAGGACGTGATGCCGCACCTGAAGGCGTGGACGCGCGACAGCCTGCGCTTCACCAATCTCACCGACCAGACCAACCAGGGTCGAACCTCAGATGCCGAGTTCACCACGCTGACGTCGCTGCTGCCGCTCGATCACGGCGCGGTCGCGTTTCGATATCCCGCCAACCGTTATGTGGGGCTGCCCGCGGTCCTCGTCGAACATGGATACTCGACGACTTCGGCGGTCGCGTTCGAGTCGGGATTCTGGAATCGCGGCGTGATGCATCCGTCGTACGGCTTTCAGAAAACGTTCTTCGAACCGGACTTTCAGCTGACCGAACAAATCGGCTGGGGGCTGAACGATCGCGATTTCCTGCAGCAGATGGTGCCGCGTCTCGAGCAGTCGCGGCGGCCGTTCGCGGCCTGGCTGATCACCTTGTCGCTGCACCACCCGTTCGAGGATTTTCCCGATCGGCACAAGGTGCTCAAGCTCGGGTCGCTCGAGGGGTCGTCATTCGGGAACTATCTCCACACCATGCGGTTCTTCGACACCGCGCTCGAGGAGTTCAAGGCGTCGCTGGCCCGGGATGGCCTGCTCGACGACAGCGTGATCGTTGTCTTCGGCGATCATGACGCCGGGTTCACGCGCGACGCGGACTTGTCGCGGCAACTGGGGATCGGCGCCGGCGAGGTCGGCTGGTCGCTCAACGACCGGGTGCCGCTGTTCGTGCGCGTCCCGGGCGGGGCACTGGCCGGCGTCGAGCCGCGTCCGGCAGGACAGACCGACCTCGCTCCGACGCTGCTCGCCTTGCTCGGGATCGATGCGGCGCCGCTGCCGTACGTCGGACGCAATCTGCTCGGCGCCGCTGACGATCTGCCGGTGCCGCGACCGTACGGTGACTGGCTGGATGCGAGCCATCTGTTCCTGTCACGTGGTCCTGATTCGGTCTGCATCGCGTTGGCCGGCCGCCGCCCTGTTCCGATTCAGGCCTGTGCCGACGCCGATCGCGCTGCGACCCAGGAACGCGAGTTCTCGCGGCTGGTCGTCACTGAGGATCTGCAGCAGCGTCTTCGCTCGCGGCTGAGAGAGCTCGCGCGATGACGAGCGCCGCGCGATGACGAGTACAATGACGGGCGTTCGCATGCGTTGTTCAGCTCTCGCGCTCGTGTTGCTCTGCCTCGCCGGCGTCCATCCCGTTTTCGCGCAGGAGCCTCCACCACGCATTCCGTTCGTCGCGGTCGACGTCCAGGGTTCGCTGAGCAATTTTCCGTCGACGGATCAGGATCTGGCGTCCAGCCGCGGCATGGTCGTCGCCGAACTGCCAGGTCTTGGCGTCGGTGCCCAGGTCGCGTTGAACATCTATCCCTTCAAATGGAAGGCCGTGACGTTCGGGTTCGGCGGCAGCCTGGTGACGACTCACGCCAGCCAGACCCCCAATCCGCCGGTCGAGGGCGTCCGTTCGTCAGACGAGCGGTTCAGGTCGTACGTGCCGCAGTTCTCCTTGAACTTCGGCAATGGACACGGCTGGAGCTACATCAGTGGCGGCATCGGTCAATCGACGTGGGCGCTGACGCCGGCAGGTCAGGAAGGATTTCCGCCGGATTCCGAGCCGCTCAAAACGATCAACTATGGCGTCGGGGCGCGGTGGTTCATGAAGAACCATCTCGCCTTCAGCTTCGACGTTCGCTTCTACGTCATCGATCCGAGTACCCCGTACGAGGGATTCCCCGCCAGCCCACGGCTGCGCCAGACCGTGTTCAGCGCCGGAGTCTCGCTGAAGTAACCGGCTAGTCGCCGCGCAGCGCCACCATCGGATCGACGCGCGTCGCCCGCCGCGCCGGAATGTAGCTGGCGAGCAGCGCCACGCCGAGCAGTCCGCCCGAGACGGCGGCGAGCGTGATCGGGTCGGTCGCGCTCACCTCGAACAGCAGACCTCGGATCAGACGGCCGGAGCCGATCGCCAGCGCCGAGCCGAGCACGATTCCCGCGACGGCCAGCCGCCCGCCGTCGCTCAGCACCATCCGCATCACGTCCCTGGGCTGGGCGCCGATCGCCATCCGTACGCCGATCTCGTGTCCGCGCTGGGTGACCGAGTACGCCACCACGCCGTAAATACCGATCGTCGCCAGTGCGAGCGCCAGGCCGCCGAGCAGCGCAAACAGCAGCATGTTGAGCCGCCGATCCGAAGTGGAGTCGGCCATGACCTGCTCGAGCGTCGTCACATCGGAGATTCCGAGATCGGGATCGACCGCGTGAATGGCTGCCCGCGCCTCGCCGACCGCCGCGCGTGGGTCGTGGTCCGTGCGAATGACCCATGTCATCGTGGACACGGCGGGGTCGGCGGTGCCACCGTAGCGGAACTGCGCATGCGGTCGGTACATCTCCGGACGCGGCAACAGGTCGAGCCCTCGATGATGCACATCCTCGACGACGCCGACCACCGTGATCCAATTGGTGTTGCCGCCCATCGTCATTCGCCGGCCGACCGCGTTTTCGCCGGGCCAGAACTTCCTGGCCATGGTTTCGTTGACGATGATCACCGGCAGCGTGTCGGCGCGATCGGCGCCGGTGAACATGCGTCCGCTCCGAAGCGGCGTGCCGATTGCCTCGAAGTAACCAGGCGTGACTACCTGCCAGTCGGCTGCCAGACCGTTCGTGCCGTTGACCGGCCGTCCCTCAATGCGAACACCCCAGTCGCCGCGTGTGCTGGCGAGCGGCAATCCCGTGACGGCGCCCGCGGCTTTCACGCCGGCCGATTCCCGCAGCCGCCGTTCGATGTCGGTGTAAGCGAGCACCATCGCCGTCGAGTTCGCATAGGTGGCGTTCGGCAGTGACGTCCTCAGCGTCAGCGCGTGAGCCGGATTGAAGCCGGCGTTCACGTCGAGCAGGTGCGCAAAGCTGCGCGCGAGCAGCATCGCCGCCGCCACCAGGACGACGGAAGCCGCCATCTCGCAAACCACTAGTGCTCGTCGCAACCATCCGCCGGCGACGTGTGAGTCGCGACCGCCTTCCTTGAGCACTGGCTGCAAATCGGCGCGCGCGGACTGCAGTGCTGGAACGATGCCGAAGAGAATGCCGGTCACAACCGAGACCACGGCCGTGAATGCCAGCACGCGGCCATCAATCGCGACGTCCTGAAGCCGGGGAATTTTCAGCGGATCGAGCGCCACCAAGCCGCGCGTCAGCGCATAGGCCAGGGCGATTCCCGCGGCGCCGCCGATTCCTGACAGCACCAGAGCCTCGGTCAGCAGTTGACGCACGATTCGGCCGCGTCCGGCGCCAAGAACGATCCGGATCGCCAGTTCCTTCTGACGTGCGTCGGATCGCGCCAGCAACAGGTTGGCCACGTTCGCGCACGCGATCAACAGGACTGCCCCCACCGCCAGCAACAGCAGCAGCAACGCGGGCCGCACCTCGCCGAATACCTCGGTCGGCGCCGGCACCAGCGTCAGGCCGAACTCGTTGTCGTAAAAATTTGGAAAGCGCGTACGGAACCCCTGCGTGATGGTATCGATCTCAGCCTGCGCTTTTGGCAGCGTGACGCCGGACTTCAATCGACCGAGTGCGTGCAAACCATGATTCCCTCGGCTCTGCGGGTC
The DNA here is from genome assembly GCA_036489235.1 of Vicinamibacterales bacterium. GTDB lineage: Bacteria > Acidobacteriota > Vicinamibacteria > Vicinamibacterales > CAVVIG01 > CAVQFC01. The sequence goes on along the minus strand of DASXGC010000018.1, from coordinate 14,888 downwards.
GGTGGGCCCGAGCGCGATCGGCACCCAGAGTTGCGTCGGCGTCCGGCTGCCGTAGTCGAGCGGCAGCAGCAACGCACCCGGGAGGACGCCCACGATCGTGTAGCTGGACGCGTCGAGCTGAATCGTGTGCCCGATTATCTGGGGATCGGACGCGAAGCGGGTTCGCCACAGGCCTTCGCTGAGCATCGCCACCCGCTCGTGGCCCGGCTGATCTTCGTCAGCGGTGAAGACCCGCCCCGCGATCGGCGAGGCGCCGAGAGCGGCAAAAATTTCAGGCTGTACCTGTGCGGCCAGGACCCGCATCGCCTCGCCGCCGCCGGTCAGGTTGAATGACGTCGCGCTGAATGCCGCCACGTGTTCGAGGGACTGCGCGTGTTGGTAGTCGTCGAGCTCGGCCTGCGATACCCAGGTCTTGGACCAGTTAATCCAGTGGCTCCACAACAGGACCACCCGATCGGGCTCGTGGTAAGGCAGCGGCCGGAGCAGGACGGCGTTGACGATCCCGAAGATGGCCGTGTTGGCGCCGATGCCGAGCGCCAGCGTCAGCAACGCGACCAGCGTGAAGCCCGGCTGCTTGGCCAGCGCGCGAATGGCGTAGCGCAGATCGTTGCGGAATGTGAACACGCAGCCCTCCGGTAGCGGTTAGACGGCACCCGGAACCGTTGGGTTGTCGGCGCCTTGCTCAGCCCAGAGAGAAGGGCGGGTAGTCGTCGACAAGCAGCAGGAGGTACGCCTCGAGGCGGATCGACCACCGCAGAGCGCCGGCGCTGAAATGGTACAGGGCCGCGGGATACGAGCCGGCGATCACGATGGTGAACCACGCGACGACTGTGATTGCCATCCAGGCCACCATCACGAAGCCCAGCACGACGAGGTTCGGGATGACGAGCAGAATCCTGAAGAAAACGGACAGCCGTCTTCGCGGCCCGGCCGGATCGACAACGCTGACGGCGGCCGGATAGGGGAGATCTCCGAACGGCGGATATTGATCCTCGAGCAGCATGACGTAGGCAAGCGCGCGCACGCGCCAGCGCAGGAAGAAAAGCGTGAACTGCCGGATCCCCGACGCGTGGCTACCCGCAATGACGATCGTGAACCAGCTGACGATGGCCAGCAGGATCGCCACGGCGCCAAGGATTCCGGTTTCGCCACCGAGCGAGTTCCGCGATCCACCCGACAGCACGCTGACGCCGAGCCCACCCACCAGGATGAAGTGAGGAATCGCCAGAATGATGCGGAACGCGGTGGTCAGGCGATTCCGATTCGCGACTCGCGGTTCAACAGTGACCGAAACGGGGTAGGCCATCGGCTCATCATAGGGAGAACGCTCCCGAAGTAAAAGCCAAACGTGCGATGATTCCCGGCATGTGGTTGATGCTGGCGGCGCTGTTTTCGGCAATCTCCGGGTTCTGGCACTCGGCAGCGCCCGACATCGTTGAGCGCGGCACGCTCCGGTTGCACTACGTCCAGAAGCCGATCGGCTACGAACGTTACGAGGTTGCCAGGCACGGCGATGCGCTGGAGCTGACGTCGGATTTTGATTTCACCGATCGCGGCGGGCGCGTGCAGCTGGCATCGACACTTCGAACCGCGTCCGACTTCACCCCCATTCATTTCACCGCGAAGGGCAAGAGCTATCGCTTCGTGAACGTCGACTCGGAGGTGACGGTTGACGGCAGCGATGCCGTGGTCCACGCCGACGGCACCGAAGTGCGGGTGACGTTGCCGCCGCAGTTCTACACGATCGACGGTTACGCCCCCTTCGCCGCTCAGATGTTGATGCTGCGCTACTGGAAGCAACACGGCCAGCCGCACCTGCTGCAGACTGTGCCAGGGTTGCCGCAGAACGACGTCACCATCGAAGCCCGCGGACGCGAGTCGATTCGGGTTGGCGGCAACGCGCTGATGCTCGATCGCTACGTCGTCGACGGCGTCGTCTGGGGCCGCGAAACGATCTGGCTGGATGAGCACGGCGCCATCGCCGCTGCGATCACGCGCGCCGGCGGTCTGAGCTTCGAGGCGGTACGCGAGGATCTCGAGCCCGCGCTGGTCGCGTTCGTCGAGCGCGCGACCCGCGATCGGCTCGCCGATCTGCAGAACCTGACCGAGCACACGCCGCTGCTGAGAAGTGGCACCTACGCGCTGACCGGCGCCACGATTATCGACGGCACCGGCCGCCCACCGATTCCAGACGGCGTCGTCATCGTCCGCGACGGCAGGATCGCCGAGGTCGGGTCCCGCGCGTCCGTGGTGGTGCCGGCCGACATGACGACGGTGCCGCTGACCGGCAAGACGCTGGTGCCCGGGCTGTGGGACATGCACACCCATTTCACCCAGGTCGAGTGGGCGCCGGTGTATCTCGCCGCCGGTGTCACCACGGTGCGCGACATGGGCAACGAGTTCGAGTTCATCACCGCGTTGCGCAAGTCGATTGAGGCCGGGTCGTCGCTCGGACCGCGCATCCTGATGGCCGGTTTGATCGATGGTCCCGGTCCGAACGCGTTCGGCGTCTACTACGCGTCGACTCCTGAAGAAGGAAACCGTCTGGTCGCGAAGTATCACGACGCCGGGTTCGAGCAGATCAAGATTTACAGCCTGGTCACACCGGCGATGGTCGAGGCGATCTGCGCCGAAGCCCACCGGCTCGGCATGACCGTCACCGGCCACGTGCCCAACGGCATGACGATCGTCGAGGCTGCAGCCGCCGGCATGGATCACATCGCGCACCTGCCGATCCGTGGCGAAGCCGGGACCGACGAGGTTAACAAGACGATCGCATTCCTGAAGGACCATCACACCGTGGTCGATCCGACCCAGTCCTGGGGGGAGCTGCTGGGACACGCACTCGGTGCGCCGGTTGCCGCGTTTCAGCCCGGAATCGTCCGGATTCCGGCGCCGCTCAATCGCATCTTCTCCAACGCCGGATCCGCCGGTATCGACGCCGCGACGGCGCGTTCCCGGGTCGAGCGCGGGCTCAGGATTGTGAAGGCGCTGCACGACGCCGGCGTACCGGTCGTGGCCGGGACCGACGAAGGCGTGCCCGGCCACAGCGTCCACCGCGAGATCGAGTTGTATGTCGAAGCGGGCTTCACGCCGCTCGAAGCGATTCAGGCGGCGACGATCGTGCCGGCGCGCGCGATGAAGCTCGATCGCGAACTCGGCACCATCGAGGCCGGCAAACGAGCGGATCTGGTGGTCCTCAACGCGAATCCGCTCGAGACCATCAAGAACATCCGCAGCGTCCGGTGGACGATCAGCGCGGGTCGCGTCTACGACTCAGCTGCACTGTGGAAGAGCGTGCGGTTCCAGCCATAGGACAGCGCGTCGTTTCAATCTACATCGTGTCACTCAGCCAACGCTTCCGGTCACGATGACATCGCTGCACTACGCCGCGCTTGCCGCGATTACGTTTGGTGCCGCGTTCGTCAACGGTGCACTTGGCTACGGGTTTTCGTCGCTCACCGTCCCACTCGCGTTACTGTTTCTCAGCAACCGCACGCTGACTCCGGCGCTGGTCCTGCTCGAAGTCGTGCTCAACGCCTACGTACTCTGGGTCAACCGATCGGCGCTGCCGCAGGTCCGGCGCCGCGTCCTGCCGGTGACGATCGGTCTCGCGCCGGGCGTCATCGTCGGCACCATCATCGTCTCCACCATGAGTCCGGACTGGCTGAAGTTCTGGACCTATGTGGCGCTGTTGCCGCTGATCCTGATTCAGACGATCGGTTATCGCCGTCCAATCCGGGCCGAACGAGCCGCCGGCCTGCTGTTTGGCGGCGGCGTTGGCGTGCTCTACGCCGTGACCACGATTTCGGGGCCGCCGCTGGCGGTGGCGCTGAACAACCAGGGCTTCTCGAAGCAGGAATTCCGCGCCGCGCTCGGATTTGTCAGGCTCGCGGAATCGACGATGACCGCGGTGGCGTATCTGGTTACGGGCCTGTTCATCCGCGACAGCATCGCGCTGCTGCCGTGGATCGTTCCCAGCGTCGCGATCGGCGTGCCGCTGGGCACGCTGTCGATTCGTCACCTCGACGCGGAAACCTTCCGCCGCGTTTCGATGAGCTTCGATGCGTGGATCGTCTCGTTCGGCGTATCGGTGTTGCTGCGGCAGTTGCACCTGGTTGACGGGAACGCCGCCTTCAGCGTGATGGCGATTGTGATCGCGATCGACGCGTGGCTGCTGCGCCGCTTCTTTCGTTCGCGCGCAGGCTAGCTGTCGGCTTTGAAGTGCTGGCCGCGCGTTTCCGGCCCGAGCCAGATGAGGAGGCTGATGAGCGTGCCGGAGCCGGCGATACAGGCCGCCATTGCCGTGGCCAGCGGCAGCCCGCGATCCTGCAGCATACCGACCAGTGTCGGCGTGAACGATCCGAGCCCGGCGCCGACGTGATAGGCGAAGCCGGCGCCGACCGCGCGGGCAACGGTGGGGAAGCGCTCCGCGAGATAGCCGGGCACGACACCGAAGTTACCGGCGCCGAAAAATCCCATCGCCAGCGCGCCGACGAGCAGGAGCACGCCGTTGTTCGTGAACACGAACAACGGAATGAACAGCACTCCAATCATCGTGGACAAGGTGGCCGATCCCCGTCGTCCGAGGCGACCCTCGGACAGCCGTCCAAACACCAGCGCGCCGGTGATGCCGCCGATGTTCAGCGCCGCCAGAAACGGCAGCGTCTGCCGATGCATTTGGCCGATCAGCGTCGGGTACCAGTAGGTGATGGAGTGATACATGAACAGGAACGCACCCATCAGCAGCGATGTGTGCACCGTTGTCCAGATCAGATCCGGCGCGAACAGCCGGGTCAGCGACAGCGAGTCGCGCTGGCGATGTTCCTTCAGATGTCGTTGACGGTCGAGCCAGACCGGGCTCTCAGCCACGCTCCTCATCACGAAGAACACCAGCAGCGACGGCAGGATACCGATCCACAGCATCACCCGCCAGCCCATGTTGCCTTGATTCACCAGCGGATAGCCGAACTGGAAGACCAGCGACGAGAGCAGGAATCCCATCGAGTAGCCGCCCTGCATCAGGCCCGATGCAGTGCCGCGCAGGTGCGGCGGCCAGTGCTCGAGCGTCAGCGGCATGCCTGCCGCCCACACGCCGCCCATGCCGATGCCGAACAGCGCGCGAATCGCGAACAGCATCCCGTACGACGTCGAGAAGCCGCCGAGGAACGAGAACACCGAGTACCAGAGGATCGAGAACATCAGCGGGCCCTTGCGGCCCCAGCGGTCCGCGGCCGTGCCCGCACCGATGCCCCCGGCGACGCGGAAGATCAAGGTGACCGTGCCGAGCGCGCCCGCGAACGCTTTGTCCACGGTGAAGCTGCGCTCGATGTCGACCAGCAGGAAGGTCAGAATGGTGAAGTCGAACCCGTCGAGCACCCAACCCAGATAGCAGCCGGCAAAGACTTTCCACTGTGTGCTCGTGACTTCGCGGTACCAGCCGCGGCGTGACGCCATGGCCGGCGCATCGTGGGATACCTGAGTCACTGAAAACCGATGATACCTTCAGACGCTCAGGAACACCCGGCGCCGGTGCAGCTCGTTGAGCACCACGGCCCACAGGACGACATAGACGACGGCGTAAGCGAGTGACGCAGTCTCGGCGCTGACCGCCGGTCGAAGCCACGCGACAAATGTGGCGCGGTAGATGACGCCTTTGAACGACGCGCCCTGGCCGTTGGTCCAGCGCGTGAGCAGGCTGTCTAGCCCGACCGAGAGAAAGTACGCGGCGAGCGGATTCCGTCCGAAGGCTTTGAACGGCGTCGACCATCGTCGCCACCGTCGCACGTCCACCACCCAGTGCAGCAGGGCCAGTAGCTGGGCCCCGAACCCCGCAGAGAACAACGCGAACGAACTGGTCCAGAGGTTCTTGTTGAGCGGGAAGATGCGGCCCCACGCCAGACCGGCCAGCATCGCGGTCAGTCCGGCGAGCCAGAGCCACAGCGCCCGCCGTGGGCCCGGTTCGCTTAGCCAATCGCCGGCAAAGACACCGCCAAGCGCGGTCACGATCGCCGGGATCGTGCTCAACACGCCTTCTGGATCCCACACCGGGTTGAGCATGTGATGCCCGAACACCGCACGATCGAGATACGACGCGAGGTTGCCCGCCGGGGTCAGCACGCCGGCACCGATCCCGGGCACGGGGATCAACAGCATCGCCGCCCAGTAGCCGCCGAGCGCCGCGATCGCAAACGCCACCTGGCCGCGCAACGAGACCCGTTCGGTCAGCCACGCGACCATCACATAGACGACGGCGATGCGCTGCAGGACGCCGGGAATCCTGAACGTCGCCCAACGCAGCGGTGGCGGAAGCTCGATGGCGTTGAGCACGAGGCCGAGTGCAAACAAGATTGCGGCGCGGCGAACGACGTGGACGCTGGTGCGAACGGCCGCGGCGTGGCGGCGCGCCAGAGCGAACGGCACCGCCGCCCCCATCGCGAACAGCAGGAACGGGAAGACGAGGTCGGTCGGCGTCCAGCCGTTCCAGGCCGCGTGGTCGAGCGGTGCGTAGACGTTGTTCCACGTCCCGGGGGTGCTGACCAGGATCATCGCGGCGATCGTCATGCCGCGAAACACGTCCAGCGAATCGAGCCGCGAACGCAGCGCCGGCGCAGTGTGGCTACTGATCACAACATGGACTGCGGCGGCTGGGAAGGACGACACGGGTCGAGGCCGGCCGTGAAAATACTTCGCTCGACCGCGCGAAGCCGTCGAGGAACCAGTCCATGACGTGCATCTGCGTCTCGAAGCGCCGCAGCGCCAGGCGCTTGGCGCGCGCCTCAGCGGGCGTCAGCGCAAATCGCATCCAGCCCGAGGTGCCGCCGCGCAGTCCGGGCGGTGGCGTCAGACGAGGGCCTTCGTCCTCGAACGGCCAGCCGTAGAAGTGCACGATGTAGTTGATGACGTCGGTCGAAAAATCAGGGTGAACGCGGCGGACGGCGGTCAGCGCGTCGGCGAGGAAGAACCACGCGGCGCAGTGGTCGGGGTGTTGATCCTCCTTGCGCGGAACGACGATCAGCGTGGGTTTGAAGTCGCCGATGATTTGCGCGATCTCCTGGGTGAGATCTTCGCCGCGGTACTCGGTCGACGGTACCAGCACTTCTGACGCGGGCGGCCGATCGAGCCGTGTATAAGGCGAGCGATACGCACGGCGCCGATCCGACCAGTAGGTTCTCATCAACTGACACAAACCGCCGTCGGGAAAGCTCAGGAACGTGTAGGTGTAGGCCGATGTGCCGAGGCCGAGCGTGGTCAGTGCCGCGCGCGCTTCGCGGCGCCGCCGCCGCCCGTAGCCGCGATAGTCGTCCGCCGTCGGCGACTCGATGTGGTCCTCCTCCTGCACGCCCTCCGGATAGCCGTCGCCGTCGGTGAGGTATACGACCCGGATGGCGCCTCCGCCTTCATAGACGCGCTGCATCAACCCGCCGGCACCCAGGACCTCATCGTCGGGGTGCGGCGCGATGACCAGGAGGCGAGTGCCGGGCGCGACGGTCAGCGTCGGCGCCGGCGCAGCCGGACGTTTCGGCGGCGGACGCTTGGGTTTCTGCGGTGGCGCGGCACTCAGCGCAGGCGCGAACAGGAGAAAGGCGAGGGTGACTGCCGGAACAAGGCTTCGAACCAGGCATGGCCGATGAGACTTGACCGACCAATTAGGTCGGAGATATGCTGAGCAACTGAAAGTGAGACTCAATCTCATTTAATGCTTGAAGAGCCCACCGGATGCGTGAACATCCGGTGGGTGCCGAATCGACAAGGTCCGGTTCAGAACCGTTTATCACGCCTGCGCGTGACCGCTCGGCTCCTCCATTCTATCGGAGCCAGGGTCATCGGCTCGTAGTGTGCTGGAGGAAAAGTGAGTCGAGCAGCTCGACGAAAGAAGTTCAGAAAACAGGCCCTGGCTGGCGCGGTGCTCGCATCGGCTGCGCTCAATGCCCGGCCTGTCCTCGCCGCGGATCTCGCAGCGCTGCTCCGCGCGAGCCAGGCGCTCCAATCGCAGGTGGCGGCCGCCTCGACCGACAGCGCGCAGCGATTCGACATCGAAGCCGGACCGCTCTCGGACGTACTCTCCTCGCTGAGAGCGTCCACTCACCTCATCATTCTGCTGCCGGACGAGACCTTCGGTGCGATCTACTCGCCTGGAGTCGCCGGCATATTCACCCCTGAACGCGCCATCGAGCGCGCGCTGGACCGGACGGCGCTCAGTTATCGCTTCAGCGACCCCAACACTGTGGTGGTCGAGTTTCGCGCGTCCGAGCAGGTCGCGGTCACCGGCAAGACCGCGCCGCTGCCGTCACCGAAGTTCACGGAGTCGCTGCTCGACACCCCGCAATCGATCGACGTCGTCAACGGTCAGACGCTGGCCGATCAGGGTGTGACCACCCTGCGGGACGCGGTGCGTAATGTGGCTGGCATCAGCATCGCTGCCGGCGAGGCCGGCGCGCAGGGCGACAACCTCACGATCCGCGGGTTCACGGCGCGCAACGACATCTTCATCGACGGCATGCGCGACTTCGGCAGCTACTACCGCGATCCGTTCAACGACGAGCAGGTCCAGGTGCTCAAGGGGCCGGCGTCCGTGCAGTTCGGTCGCGGCACGACCGGCGGCGTCCTGAATCAGGCGACGAAGAAGCCCGAGGGCCAGTCGTTCTTCAGTGGCACGGTGAATCTCGGCACCGATCTCACCCAACGCGCGACGATGGACCTCAACGAGCCGGTGAAAACGCTTGGTGATGGCGCCGCGTTCCGCCTCAACATGATGGCGACGAAGGCCAACGTCGCCGAGCGCGACGTCGCCGAGAAGAAGCGCTACGGCATTGCGCCGTCGCTCTCGCTCGGCATGGGCGGCGCGACGACGGCTAATTTCAGCTACCTGCATCAGCAGGAGAACGACATCCCTGACTACGGCATTCCGTGGCTGTTCAACCAGCCGGCGCCGGTGTCGCGCAGCAACTATTACGGCTTCGCCAACACCAACTTCCTGGACACGCGGGCCGACATCGGCAACGTGAAGGTCGAACACCGCTTTTCCGATAACGTCACGGCCACCGAGCAGCTGCGCTACTCGAACTACGGGCGTGGTGTGCAGGTGACCGAGGCGCGCGTGCCGGCGGCCACGACGCCCTCGACGCCGATCGACACCATCAACGTCGACCGCAATCAGATCACGGTGGACAGTACTGAGACATACCTGACCAACCAGTTCGACGTCACGACGCGCTTCAACACCGGTGAAGTGCATCACGCGCTGGTCGGCGGTCTCGAGCTATCGCGCGAAACGTCCCAGCCGATCCGGACCACGTTCACGGGCGTGCCGAACACCAGCCTGGTGACGCCGAATCCGTACTCCGCGTTCGCCGGCACGGGCACGGTCAGCGCGAACACCGACGCGCATGCGATCAGCTCCGGCGTCTACGTCCTCGACACCGTGAGCCTGGGCGAGCAGTGGGACGTCCTCGCCGGTGCGCGCTTCGATCGATTCGACGCCCACGTCAGCCAGTCCGTTGGCGTGGCGACGGCGTATACGCGGGTCGATCAGCAACCGAGCTGGCGCGGTGCGCTCGTCTACAAGCCGAAGGCCATCGGCAGCGTCTACTTCGACTACGGCACGTCGTTCAATCCGTCAGCCGAAGCGTTATCGCTGACCGCGGCGACCGTCGGCCTGCCGCCCGAAAGCAATCGGACACTGGAAGTCGGCACCAAGTGGGACTTCGCCAGCGGCCGCATGTCGACGCGCGCCGCGCTGTTTCAGACGACGAAGCTGAATGCGCGGGAACCGGATCCCAACAACTCGCTGCTGCAGGTGCTGTCCGGCACGCAGCGCGTGAAGGGCGTCGAGGGTGACATGAACGGCAAGCTCACCGATCGCTGGAGCCTGATGGCGAGCTACGCCTTCATGAGCAGCGAACTGGTCAGCTCGGTCGCGTATCCGGCGGCGGTTGGCAGCCAGCTCGCCAATGTGCCGCGCAACAGCGCCAGTGTGTGGACCACCTACCGCTTGCCGTGGCAGATGATGGTCGGCGGCGGCGGTCAGTACGTGGGGCTTCGTACGGCGAGCACGACGGTGCCGAACGATCCGACCACCGGTTTGCTCAAGGCACTGCCCGGCTATTGGGTCGCCAACGCGATGGCCAGCCGGTCGTTTGGCGCCCGCTTCGACGTGCAGCTCAACGTCACCAACCTGACGAATGCGTTTTACTTCGATCAGCTGCATCCGGGTCACATCATTCCCGGTCCAGGCCGCACCGCGCTGCTCGGCCTGAACTTCAAGTACTAGCGGGGAGTGCTGTGCTGCTCACGATTCCCGATGTGCTGACGCCGGAACAGGTCGGCCACGCGCGCCAGTTGCTCGATCAGGCCAATTGGGTGGACGGCCGCGTCACCGCCGGTCCGCAGGCGGCCCGGGTCAAGGACAACGAACAGCTGCCGGAAGATCACCCGCTCGCCCGTCAGCTGGGCGAGATGGTGCTGAGCGCGCTCGGCAGCAGCCCGTTGTTCATCTCGGCGGCGTTGCCGGCCCGCGTATTCCCGCCGCTCTTCAATCGCTATCGCGGCGGCAAGGCCTTCGGTACGCACGTCGACACCGCCATCCGGCCGATCGCCAGCACCGGACAGCGCATTCGCGCCGACATCTCGGCGACGCTGTTCCTGACCGGACCCGACGAATACGACGGCGGCGAACTGCAGATCGAGGACACCTACGGCCTGCACAGCGTCAAGCTGCCGGCCGGCGACCTGGTCCTCTATCCCGCCACCAGCCTGCACCATGTCAGGCCGGTGACACGCGGCGAACGCGTCGCGTCGTTTTTCTGGATTCAAAGCATGGTGCGCGACGATGGGGCGCGGACGCTGCTGTTCGATCTCGACACCGCGATTCAGCGGATCAACCTCGACACGCCTGCGCACGCCGCGGCGGTGCCGCTGACCGGCGTCTATCACAATCTCCTGCGTCGTTGGGCGGAACTCTGATGAAAACCGTGCGCTCGATCGTGTTCTGGATGCACCTCATGGCCGGCGTGGTCGCCGGCCTGGTCATCCTGGTGATGTCGGTGACAGGCGCGCTGCTGGCGCTCAAGCCGCAGATTCTGACCGCGATCGAGTCGAAGGTGCGGACGGTGACGCCCCCGCCCGGTGCGGTCCGGCTGGGACCGCAGGCGCTGCTGGCATCAGTGAAGGCGGCGCGACCCGAGGGCCGCCCGGCAAGCATGACCTTGCTGGCCGATCCGGTCGCCTCGGCATCCGTCGCGCTCGGTCGCGACGGGACGATCTACGTCGATCCGTACTCCGGCGCGGTGCTCGGCGACGGCTCGAAGGGCGCGCAGCAGTTTTTCCGCACGGTCGAGGACTGGCACCGATGGCTCTCGGTATCCCCTGACTATCGACCGATGGCGCGGTCGGTGACCGGCGCGTCGAACCTGGCGTTCTTCTTCCTCGCACTGAGCGGTCCGTACCTCTGGCTGCCGCGCATCCGGTCTTGGTCGAACGTCCGCGCGGTGCTCTGGTTCCGCCCCGCACGCAACGGCCGCGCGCGCGACTTCAACTGGCACAATGTGATCGGACTCTGGTGCGCGCCGATTCTGATGGTCCTCACTATCACCGGCGTGGTGATGTCCTATCCGTGGGCCAATGCCACGCTCTATCGCCTGGCCGGCAGTCCGCTGCCGGTGGCGAACGGTGGGCCTGGCGGTCCAGCCGGAACACCCCCCAAGGGTCGAGGTGGTGCTCCGAATTCTCAGGCTCGCGATGCCGAGGGACGCGGTCAGGCACCAGAGGCCGACGCAGGCAGCACGCCGACCATGGATAAGCTCGACGAATCGTGCGCGCGTGCCGTCGAGCAGGTACCCACGTGGAAGTCGGTCACCGTACGGCTGCCTGCCCGCGCTGGCGCGCCGATCGCGTTCTCGATCGTGGACGCCCGGTCGTGGAACGCGTTTGCACGCTCGCAACTGACGGTTAATTCGAAGACCGCGGCGGTCGCGAAATGGGAGCCGTACGACGAGCAGAGCCGAGGTCAGAAATGGCGAGGCTGGGTTCGTTTCGGCCACACCGGCGAGCTCGCCGGACTGCCGGGCCAGATCATCGCCGGTGTCGCGTGCGTCGGCGGCGGCTTCCTCGTCTGGACCGGGCTCGCACTGGCGGTCCGCCGTCTGATCGCGTCCCGCCGCACCACGACGCGCGCGAGCATCGCCGCGTAGATTCCCCGCGCGTTTCGCCCGGAGTCGCCGGCCGTCACGTCCGCCCCCGCCGTTTCTCCGCGCCTCGGCCAACGTTTGCGGTGAATTCATCGTCTAACAGCCATGGCTCGGGAGGCAATGATGGATGCGGTTCTGCAGGATCTTCGCTTCGCCTGGCGCTCGTTGCGCCGTCAGCCCGCGTTTGCCCTGCTGGCGATCGGGACACTCGCGCTCGGCATCGGCGCCAACGCCGCGATTTTCAGCGCCGTCAACGCCGTGCTCCTTCGTCCCCTCGACTATCCGCGGCCCGATCGCATCGTCGCGCTCACGACGTACTGGCAGAAGAGCGGCCGGCGCGGCACGGTGTCCGGTCCGGATTTTCAGGACTGGCACGACACCTCGTCGTCCTTTGTCGCGATGGCGGCGTACGGCGGCGACGAAACCAGCATGAGCGTCGACAACGTCGCCGACTACGGCACGGTGACGTGGGTGACGCCGGAATTCTTCGAAGTCTTCGGCGTGGACGCCATCAAGGGACGCACGCTGCCGCGGCTCGGGTCCGACGCTGACCAGGCGGGCGTCGTGATCAGTTACGCGCTGTGGCAGAGTCGATTTGGCGCGGCGCCGGACGTGATCGGCCGCAAGCTGTCGTTCGAAAAGCAGACGTTCACCGTTGTCGGCGTGATGCCGCCGGGTTTTGCCTATCCGGTCGACAGCGATGCCTGGTTTCGAATGATCGAACGTCCGGCGTCGACCTCGCGGTCCGCGCACAACTACGAAGTCGTCGGGCGGATGAAAGACGGTCGTTCCGTAGCGCAGGCGCAGGCCGAGTTGTCCGCGATTGCGGCGCGGTTGTCTGACGCCTATCCCACGAGCAATGTTGGCAAGGGCGCCGCGGTGTTGCCGCTGCGCGAACAACTCGTCGGCGACTCGCGACCGACGCTGTATCTGCTGTTCGGCGCGGTCAGTCTCGTGCTGCTGATCGCTTGCGCCAACGTAGCGAATCTGCTGCTGGCGCGCGCGACCGGGCGCGCCAGCGAACTCGCCGTCCGCGCGGCGCTCGGCGCCGGCAGACGTCGCATCGTCAGTCAGTTGATGACGGAGAGCCTGCTGCTCGCAGTGGTCTCGGCAGCCGTTGGACTCCTGCTCGCGCACTGGGGCGTGTCGGCCTTCGTCGCGCTGGCGCCTGCCGGGCTGCCGCGCGCGGCGGAGATCGGTATCGACGGTCGCGTGCTCGCTTTCACGCTGATGGCGTCGGTGGCGGCGAGCCTCGTGTTCGGCGTGTTGCCGGCAATGCAGGCGTCGCGGGTCGATCTCAACGCATCGCTGCGGCAGGGAGGCCGCGGCGCGTTTGGCGGCCGATCGGGTTTTCGCGATGCGTTGGTCGTGGCTGAAATCGCGCTGGCGGTCGCCCTGGTCGTCGGTGCGTCGCTGCTGGTCCGCAGCTTCATCGCGCTGAACCGTGTCGAGCTCGGCTTCGCAACCGAGCGCGTCCTCGTCATCAGCACCACGGTTCCGCGGAGCGATCTCGATGGCGCGCGCCGCGCGACCGCGACCTACGCGGCGCTGCTGCCTCGGTTGAGCGCGATTCCGGGCGTTACCGCCGTCGCCGGTGTTTACGGTTTGCCTGCCAGCCGCTTCCATTCAAACGGCGGCTACTGGCTCGATGGCGGCCCCGGACCTGAGGTGCTTGGCGTGACCGCGCCGCAAGCCGTGTTCACTGTCGCGACGCCGGACTACTTCCGGACCATGATGATTCCGATCAGCCGTGGGCGCGATTTCTCCGAGCGCGATCAGCTCGACGCGCCGCTTGTCGCCATCGTCAACGAATCGCTCGCGCGTCAGGCGTTTCCCGGTGTCGATCCGATCGGCCGTCGCATCAAGTGTGGCCTCGATAAGCTCGAGTTCATGACTATTGTCGGCGTCGTCGCGAACGTGCACGAGTACGATCCGTCGGTGTCGCCGCGGCCCGAGCTCTACATGCCGTACCGCCAGCATCCGATGTACGGCTCGTCGTTGACGCTGGTGGCGCGCGCCAGCGTTGAACCGATGACGCTGGTCAACGCGTTTCGTGAAACGATCCGCTCGATCGATCCCGAGGTGCCACTGCGCGCGACGACGATGAGCGAGACCGTGGCGACGTCGGTGGCGACACCGCGATTCCGCGCGGTTCTGATCGGTAGTTTCGCGGCGCTGGCGCTGATCCTGGCGATGGCCGGCGTCTACGGCGTGATGGCGTACACCGTGAGCCGTCGCACGGCGGAAATCGGAGTGCGCATCGCGATGGGAGCTGCGGCATCGGACATTCTTGCTCTGGTGATGCGGCAGGGCTTGAGGCTCGCGCTGGCTGGCATTGTTCTCGGCGGCGTGCTCGCCTATGGAGTCGCGCAGTTGTTGCGAGGGATGCTCTTCGCGGTGGCGCCGTTCGATCCGTTCGTGTTCGTCGCCGTACCGCTGCTGTTGGTCGCGACGGCCGCCGCGGCGACCGCACTCCCTGCGCTTCGCGCGTCACGCGTCGATCCGATGCAGGCGCTGCGCGCTGACTGACGCGCAGCACTGCGTCTCGGTGCGCCGGGATCGTGCGACGAACCGTGAGCGTTCCGGGCGCCGACAGGCTTCGACGTTGTTCCATGCAGCTTCGCGCGGCCGACCGCGACCGGGTGACGGCGATGGCCAGGAGCCCGGCTCTAACCGGACCCTCACGCGACGATGACGCCG
>DASXGC010000402.1:0-12670 GCA_036489235.1 Vicinamibacterales bacterium | reverse complement strand
GAGCCTCCGGCGATCTACGGACGGTTCGATCTGGCGTTCGACGGACAGGACATCAAGCTGCTCGAGTACAACGCCGACACGCCGACGGCACTGCTCGAGGCGAGCGTGATTCAATGGGACTGGCTGCAGGCGCGGTTTCCTCATGCCGACCAGTTCAACTCGCTGCACGAACGGCTGATTGCGAAGTGGACCGACCTCAAGCCGTACCTCACCGAGCCGCTCTATTTTGCTCACGCCGATCAAGGCTCCGGTGAAGACCTGATGACGGCGACCTACCTCCGCGAGACCGCGGTGCAGGCGGGACTGCAAACCGAAATTCTGCAGATGGATCAGATCGGATGGAATCCCACCCTGGGCTTCGTCGATCTGAACGAGCGTTCGATGCGATCCATCTTCAAGCTGTATCCCTGGGAATGGATGGCGCACGAGGCATTCGGCGCGCACGCGCTGGCGGCCGACCCTCGCGTCCAATGGATCGAACCGGCGTGGAAGATGCTCTGGTCGAACAAGGCGTTGCTCGCGGTTTTGTGGGAACTGTTCCCCGGTCACTCGAACCTGCTGCCGGCATTCCTCAGCGATCCCCATGGCATGACCGAATACGTCCGAAAGCCGCTGCTTTCGCGCGAAGGCGCCAACGTCACCGTCGTGACCTCCGCGGGGACGACGACGACGGCGGGCGAGTATGGAGAAGAGGGATTCGTCTATCAGGCGGTGGCGCCGATTCCCGCGCTCGATGGACAGCATCCGGTCCTGGGGTCGTGGGTGATCGACGGCGAAGCCGCCGGCATGGGTATCCGCGAGTCCGCCGATCTCGTGACCAGCGGCACCAGCTGCTTCGTCCCGCACCTGATCCTGCCCGCGTAACGCCGCGTATACTTCGCCGAACAGGAGTCGAGGGCCATGAAGAATCTTGGACGGCCGTTCTGCGCGTCGATCGTCGCAATCGCCGCGGTCACCATCACCAGTCTCAGCGCGCAGCAGCCACGGGTGATCGCGGTGACCCACGCCACCGTGCTCGACGTTCGTAGCGGATCGCTGACGGAAAACTCCACGGTCGTCGTCCAGGGCCGTACCATCGTTTCGGTCGGCACGGACGCGGCGCCGTCCGGGGCCGAGATCCTCGATGCACGTGGCCGCGTGGTGCTGCCCGGACTGATCGACGCCCACGCGCACATCTCCGATCTTCAAGGTGCGAGGACCGCTCTACTCTCCGGCGTCACCACCGCGCGAAGCGCGGGCGTGCCGATGTACGCGGACGTTGCGCTCCGGGAGATGGTGAAGAGCGGACACCTGGCCGGCCCCGATATCCTGGCCGCGGGCGTCCACCTGCAGCCGCACCTCGAGGACGTGCTCGCCGATCCGCGCTTGTTCGAGTTCGTCGGCGGGCTGGTCTCGCCCGAGCAGATTCGCCGCGCCACACAGGTCAACCTCGATCACGGCGTTGACGTCATCAAGACCAGCGCGACCGATCGCGCCGGGCTGCCGGACACCGACCCGCGACACTTCCTGTTCAACGAAACCCAGCTGCGCGCGATCGTCGAGACCGCGCAGCGGCGGGGGATTCCGGTCGAGGTGCACGCGCATGGCGACGAGGGCGCCGCCAACGCCGTGCGCGCGGGTGTCCGCAGCATCGAACATGGAACGTTCCTGTCCGAAGCGACGCTGCGGATGATGAAGGAGGGCAACGTCTGGTTCGTGCCGACCTACTCGGCGCTGGCGGACATGGGCGACACCGGCGGCGACTACGACGATCCGGGCTTGCAGATTCGCGCCCGCTTCATGATTCCGCAGCTGCGCCTGGCGATCCAGCGCGCGGTCAAGATCGGCGTGAAGTTCGCCACCGGCGCCGACACCGAATACAGCAAGAAGAGCGTCGCGCGCGTGCCGAGTGAGGTCGCCTACCTGGTGGACGCCGGCCTCACGCCGCTCGCAGCGATCCAGGCGGCGACGATCAGCGGCGCCGAACTGCTCGGGATCGCGTCAAAAACCGGCAGTTTGCAGGCCGGGTTCGAAGCGGACCTGATCGCGGTTGACGGCAATCCGCTCGAGCACATCTGGGTGCTGCAGAGCCCGCTCTTGATTATGAGCAACGGTCAGGTCGTGGTGAACGCGCTCGATCCGTCGAAGTAGAGGTGATCCTCAGTTATCACGAAGGCACGAAGAGCCGACGTCTCTTTCTTCGTGCTGGCGGTGGACCGTCATTTCGGCCGGGCACTCCCGTTCGCCGCGTGGCAAAACCAGCCCTCCGGCGCAGGACTGAGGATGAACGGCGTCGGTTGGGGTGTGCCGGTCGCTTGTGAGCCGACTGTTCGTCACCCGGGTTGGCCGATCGCCTGTGCGCGTACTCATCGACGACGCCGTCCGCAACGCCTGCGGCCTGGTTTTGGTGCGAACCTGATCACGCGGCTCACAGGTCGTCACCCGACCGAAACGACGGTCCACCGCCAGCTCGGTCACCGCGCGCGAAGCCGGTGTTGCCTGGCAACCCGTGGTACAAGTGCCGATTTCGACGACGCCCATCGTCGGCCGGCAGTCCTGCGTGTGGGCTGAGTGTAGTACAGAGTCCGGAGTCCCTGACGCGCGGTGCGAAAGGCTAGAACAATGAACAGGCGGATTGTTCATCGACCACTCGGGCGCAGCATCGGCACGCTGCTGTTGGTGGTCGCTTCCGCCTTGGAGCCCGTTGCCGAGCAGCGACCGACATTCAAGTCTGAAGCGGAACTCGTGGCGATCAACGTCGTCGTCACCGATCAGCACGGGCGAACAGTGACAGGCTTGAACGAAGACGCGTTCCAAGTCAGTGAGGACCACCAGCCCCAACGCCTCACACTCTTCACGAGGGATCCACTCCCACTCAGCATTGCAGTTGCGCTCGACACCAGTGCGAGCATGCGTGGCGATCGATTCCAATATGCGCGGCAGGCAATCTGGCGGCTGGTCGATCTGCTGGAGCCCAAGGACGAAATTGCCGTCGTCGGATTCAACAACTGGCCGTACCAGATCACGCCGTGGACATCCGATCACAAAGCGGTCGTCATGGCGTTGAGCGATCAGCAGCCGATGGCGGCTGGCGGATTTACCGCCCTCTTCGATGCGTTGCACGCCGGCTTGAACTTGTTGGACACGGCTGCCGTCGCACGTCGGCGCGCATTGCTCGTCATCTCTGACGGCAATGAGGAGTTGCCGGGCGATCAATGGTTGCGGGGTGGGATGTCGGGACACACCTTTTTGCGTCGCTTGAATGTGTCGGCGCAGGACCGTTTGCCCAAATATATTGAGGCTGTCAGGCGTTCCGAGGGCTTGGTGTACGCGGTCGGGATCTCAGACTCGCGCGGAGAGCCCTTGGATGAGAAAACACTGAAGGCCCTGGTGGACCCAACTGGCGGATTTGTGACAACCGTTGACGCGAACGCTGACGTCCCAAGTGCAGTCGAGCGAGTCCTGAACGATTTACGCGCGCAGTATCTCATCGGCTTCACCCCCACGCATCCGCCTGACGGCAAATTCCACAAGCTGCAAGTGACCGTGCGCGGCTGTGATTGTCACGCCCGCGCGCGTGCGGGATTCGTTCATACACGGTGAGATAGACCGTTTTCTAAATAGGCTGCTCACGTACGTACTCCCGGTTTCTGCGACTCGCTTTCGTCGACATACGCAGTTGTCGCCACGACGGAACCAAGTTCCGCGTCATCAGCACCCAGGCCGAGACCGCGCACCAATTCAACCAAATCATCGAGTTCTGTCTATTCCGCTTACTAACGTTTCGCCAAATTGCTCTACAGGGACACTGAGCTGGCGGTGGGCGGTCGTTCCGGCGGGCAACGACCTGTGAGCCGCGTGATCAGGCTCGCACCAAAACACGCCCGCAGGCGTTGCGTCCGGCGTCGGCGACGAGTACGCGCACAGGCGTTCGGCCAACCCGTTTGTCGAACAGTCGGCTCACCGGGGATCGGCCAACCCCAACCGACGCCGTTCATCGTGAGTTCCTTCGCAGGAGGGTGTGTTTTGCCACGCGGCGAACGGGAGTGCCCGACCGGAATGACCACCCGCCGCCACACGCAACCCATGTGGTCTTCGTGAGCTTCGTTCGTGATAATGGTGTTGCGCCCGGCTGGTTCTAGCGCTTCTTGCCCTTGCCGAATTGATCCCCCGCGACGCTTGGCTTGCCGCCGGCGAAATCGATTTCGAGCAGCTTCTCGCTCTCGGCATTCGCGCCGTTCTCGTCCTGAAGCGTCGCCACGATCTTCTTCGTCTTGACGTCCACGACGTCGCCGGTTGACGGGTAGGCCAGCCTGCCGTCGATGCCGAAGGTGATCCAGCCCGGCTCGTCGCGCACCTTGATGCTGGTCTTGAGCGTCGGAGGCATGACGGTGGCGTCGAACACCCGAACGTAGTTGTTGGCGTTGTCGGCGATCCAGATCTCTGTTTCGTCCTGGGTCATGGCGATGCCGTGACTCGGAATGCCGTGCGTCGGCGATTTGCCCGGTATCACGTCCGGCACTGCCACGTGATACAGAATCGCTCCGGTCTTCAGGTCTGCGACCTCGAATCCGAGGAGATCGTTGATGTTGGCAAACAGCAGGGTCTGCTTGCCGTTGAACGTGAACGGGCGTACCACGTTGCCGAACGGCCCGATCTCCTTGACGATCGCGCGCGTCTTCGCATCAACCACGGACATGGTCCGGACGCCGCCCTGCGACTCGAAATACACATGCCCGCCATCGTCGGAAACGAGGGTGTTGTGCGGACTGCCAGGTTTTTCGATTGACGTGATGGCGGCTCCCGTCGCGGCGTCCACGACGATCCACTTCGGCGCCCCGATCACTGGTGCGTAGAGGGTCTTCCCGTCGGGGGAGACGGCAACGCGGTCGGTGCCGTGGCCTTCGTAGCTCTGTTCCCAGACCAATTTGTCGGTCAGCAGGTCGTAGGCGGCCACGCGCCGGCTGGTCGAGACATAGAGCCGTGCGGTTCCCGCATGCGCCGCGATGCCTTTGATCGCCTCCTGAGCGTTGCCGCGTCCACGGCCAGTCGCGGAGGGATCCGGCGGCGGTGGAGGCGCGCCTTGCAGCGGCACCCGTTTCACGAACTTGTGATCGTGATCGATGTCGAACACCAGGATGCCGGCGCCGCCGTAGGACAGGTTGTTGCCGCCCCCGACGCCCGGCAATGCCGCATAGATGAAGCGCCTGGTCTGCTGCGCCTGCGTCCGCTGCATCAGCAGCGCCGCGGCGACAACGAGGAACGCGCAAACGGAGAGTCGACGTGCAGTCATGGCTGATCTCCTGAGCGGTCGCGCGATGGGAACGCGCCGGTCTGGCCGCATTCTACGTCTATAATCTTCGGCAACGGTTGACGTCGCGTGTCGACCTGCCGTTTCGAATTCACCAAGGAGCTCAGGATGGCCGCTC
This sequence comes from Vicinamibacterales bacterium, assembly GCA_036489235.1. Lineage (GTDB taxonomy): Bacteria > Acidobacteriota > Vicinamibacteria > Vicinamibacterales > CAVVIG01 > CAVQFC01. Next base: position 7,262 of record DASXGC010000402.1, on the reverse strand, counting down.
AGAAGAAGAAGCCGGCGAAGCTGTCGGCGAGAAATGCGCCGAAGAAGGCAGTGAAGAAATCCGTGAAGAAGCCCGCCGGGAAATCCTCGAAGAAGCCGCTCGCACCGGACCACATCCTGCAGTTGGGCCTCGGCTTCTGGGGTTCGCGGACGCTGTTGACCGCGATCGAACTCGGCGTCTTTACCGAGCTGGGCAAGGGGCCGTCCGAATCGCAGGCGCTGCGGCGCCGTCTGGGACTGCACGAGCGAAGTGCCCACGACTTCTTCGACGCGTTGGTCGCGCTCGGCCTGCTCCGTCGCAAGGGGACGACCTACACCAACACTCCGGAGACCGAAGTGTTCCTCGATCGTGCCAAGCCGTCCTATATCGGTGGGATTCTCGAGATGGCCGGCTCGCGTCTCTACGGATTCTGGGGGTCGCTGACCGAGGGCCTTCGAACCGGTCAACCGCAGAACGAGGTCAAGCACGGATCCGACAACCCGTTCGCGACCCTCTACGCGGATCCGGATCGGCTGCGCCAGTTCCTGTCGGCGATGAGCGGGATCAGCATGGGCGCCGCGATCGCGATTGCCAGAAAATTCCCGTGGAAGAACCACAAGACATTCGTCGACATTGGCGGTGCGCAGGGCTGCCTGTCGGTTCAGATCGCCCTGGCGCACAAGCATCTTCGGGGCGGTGAGTTCGATCTGACGCCGGTCGGCCCGATTTACGAGGACTACGTCAAGTCGTTCGGCCTCGAGGGCCGACTGACATTTCAGGCCGGCGACTTCTTCAACGAGCCGATGCCTTCGGCCGACGTGCTCATCATGGGCCACATCCTCCACGACTGGGGTCTCGAGGACAAGCTCGCGCTGCTGAAGAAGGCGTACGATGCGTTGCCCAAAGGCGGCGCGCTGATCGTGTACGAGGCGATCATCGATGACGACCGGTCGAAAAACGCGTTCGGGCTGCTCATGAGCCTGAACATGCTGATCGAGACGCCGGCAGGCTTCGATTATTCGGGCGCCGATTGCATCGGGTGGATGAAGAAGGCCGGCTTCCGTAAGACCTTCGTCGAACACCTGGTCGGGCCCGACTCGATGGTCGTCGGGATCAAGTAAGAGTTCAGCTGCGCGCTACTTCGGTACCGCGCAGCTGAAATTCGCGGCGTCGTTCATATCGCCGCTGCCGTTGTAGTGCGAGACTTGCGGATACGGACAGAGGGGCCGCTGCAAGGCGACTCCTTTGACCGGATCGTTGTCCACGTACTTGGTCGCGACCACCTTCGCCGGCGCGGCTCCGGATTCCACCCAGCGTTCGAGTGCGCGGAAGATATCGTGATCCGCGTCACGTTGTGATGCGGGCGCGGGCTCCGAGGTGCCGAACGCGATCGGACCCGGACCGCCGGCGCAATGGTACAGGCCCGGCACCAGGAACGTCCGGTAAAACGCCTGCGTGCGATCCATGCCCTTTTCAGCCTTCACCACCGACTCGTAATAGTTCACGCCGTTCTGTGCCGGAATCAACGGATCGGCGGCGCCATGGTAGTAAACGAGCTTGTGTCCGAGCCGCCGGAACTCGTCGAGGTTGGCGTCGGTGGCGTTGGTGATCGGCGCGAGCTCCTTGTCGGCGCGCTCGATGTCGCGCGCGAAGTCGAACGTCCTGAACGCCCAGTCCGGCTTGTGAAACAACCCGTAGGCCCAGAAGTCATTCGAGCTGACTCCTGATGTCGTGGTCCGATTGATCACGACACCGCTCGCCCAACCCATTTCGCCACCGGGATACATCCCTGCGTAAATCGGCTCTTTGGTCAGCGGATTTCGTGGACCGCTGTAAATGTCCCGCACTGCGGTGACCTGCGCCGACGTCAGGCAGTTCGAAGAGTCCGCGCCGGTGCATTGCAGCACTCCCGGATCGAAACGGCAGTGCATCGGATCGCTGATGATGCCGTCCTTCGCGCCGTCGAGCGCGTCGCATGCGGCCATGGCCCGGTCCTGCACCATCTGCAGCTTCTCTTTCGGCAGGTTGGTCTCGGGCGAGCTGGTGACGAAACCGTTCCAGACTTCGCTGGCCATCTGGTGGGTCCAGTAGTTCGCGGCGTCGCCGGCGAGAATGCCGTCGAAGTCGGCGGGGTAGCGCTGCGCCTCCATCAGTCCCTGTTTGCCGCCGGTCGAACAGCCGGTGTAGTAGGCGTACTTCGCCGGCTGGCTGTAGTACGACTGCACAATCGTCTTCGCGCTCACCGTCGTCAGATGCAGTGCCCGGTAGCTGTAGTCGATCAGGCGCTCGCGATCCTGAAGCCATGTGGCTGGCTCCGCGGCGGTGTGGCCGGTGTCGGTGCTCGCGGTCGCGAATCCGTCACGCAGCGCGGACGCCATTGCCGGATAACTGATCGTGCCGGCAAGGCCGCCGTTGCCGACCACCTGCAGCTTGCCGTTCCAGTTGGTTTCGGGCAGCCAGACTTCGAACTGAATCGACGACTGCGGCGTGGGTTTGAAAACGCCACGCACCGAGCAGAAAGGTGGAAGCGAGTCGAGCGCGCGCGCTCGCGCACCCGGTGGCGTGAACTCACCGCTTGAAACGGAGCGAACTTCGAGTTTCCCGGTATCGGCAAGCTTGAGGCTCTGGAGCGCGTCGCAGCTGGGCGGTGCGGCAGCGGCCGGCACGGCTGCCACGGCGCAGCTGACACAAGCCGTGAGCAGACTGAGGACGAGACGTCGCATGATTCGCTCCTGTTCGAAAGACGGCCTATTCTACGGCCGTTTTCAGAACGGTGTAGTGTCCGCCTTCAGGCGGACGTCCCGTAGTGTCCGCCTTCAGGCGGACCTGGATGGCCGGCTGAAGCCGGCCACTACACTCTCTTTAGCCCGAGACGGCGGCGACGCTCTGTGGAAGGACCGTCAGCATCCGGGGCCCCTCGGGCATCGGCGGAACCGCTGGAACGTCTCCAGTGTCGGTTCGCAAGTACCTGATTTGAGTAGGCCTGACGGTTTCGAGCAGTTGCTTCCGGGTCTTGATCGCGATCGGCCGGCCGAGATGAATCTTGCGCATGCGAGCCATCAGAGACTCGGGCATCGCGCCCGAGAACATCAGCAGCGGCCAGGTGAACGATGGACCGTTCAGCTTTCGCAGCTTGTAGAGCCACAGGCCAATCGCGCCGGTGCGCCACGCGGTTGGACCCCACCAGCTGACTTGGCCGGGCCGCAGGTTCATCTTCCAGCACTTCATCATCAGCTGCCACTGCAGCGGTGTGAGGTTCCGCGTCTCGGTGACGCCCATCGCGTGCTCGAGTCGGGTGTCGTGGAGCGGCGTGAACACCGACGGGATGAAGAACGCGAACAGGCCGCGTCGTTCGACCTCGTAAATGAGGTCGAGCGTCGCCTGCGTGTCCTCGTCGGTTTCGCCCGGGCTGCCGATGATCAGCGTCATCGCCGGAAACCAGTTGTGTTGGTTGAGCACGCTCAAGCCGTTGACGATGATGCTCGGCCAGTCGTCAATGACAAAAGGCACGCCCTTGCTCGGCATGATCTGCTTCGCCAGTCGTACCGAACCGGTTTCGAGTCCGATCAGCGGCACGAGCGCCCGGTGCTCTTTGTGGTTGCTCAGCAGTGGCAGCCGGATCGGGCTCTTGTCGAGCAGCATGTCCGACAGCTTCTCGATCAGCACCGGATCGACCACCGCCGGCGCGATGGTCGCGTGGCTCAGGACGTGCTGCTCGACCCCCGGCGTGTTGACAATGCTCGAATAGAGATCGAGCAGCGCCTCGCGGTTCGGGAAATAGAACGGCGTGTCGGTGTGCACCTGACCCCAAATGAACATGTCCTCGGTGGCCAGCGAGATCTGCTTGTTGCCCTCGCGGACATTCGCCGCCACGCCGTGCATGATTCGATCTTTGGCGACGTCGATCTGAGGGTTCAGGTCGGGGACGCAGAACTGGCACCGCCGGCCGCAGCCGGTGGTCATCTCGACGACACCGAACGTCGTGCGCCGGTCGGGAACGAGAATGCTGTCGCGATCCTTGGGATGGTGCACGTCAATCTGACGCGGCAGCGCCTCTCCCTTGATCGCGCTCTCGAACAGCGTGATGGTTTCAGCCGACTCGGCGCGGCCCTCGACGACGCAGTCGATGCCGAGTTCGTCCCAGGAATTGGTCTGCGTGATCTGCCATCCCCCGGAACCGCCGACCAGCACTTTGAAATGGCCGCGATGCGGACTGCCTTTGACCTTATCGAACAGCTGCCGCGAATAGTGCGAATTGATCGGCTGTTTCGACTCGCCAAAGATCGACGTGTAAACGCCGGCCGCGAAGGTGACGCCGAGCGGATTGTGCGTCGAGATCGCCACCACCCGGGTCGCCGGGCCGACGAATGTGTCGAGGTCGTCCGGGTAGCAGGCGACGACGTCCTCAGGCGCGTAGTGACGGAGCAGCGCGGCCTCGAGCACTCGCAGGCCGGCTGGCATGTAGCGCGCCGAGCCGTCGTTGCTGTATTCGAGATTGCGCCAGTTCGGATATTTGCGGTTGAGGATGCCTTCGAGCCAGATCGGCAGCGACGCCATGCTCATTTGAATGAAATAGCCGGCGTGATCGATCGTTTCCGTCAGCGGTGCGGTGAGAACGATCAACGCTCCGTTCGGATGGCTCGCGCTTCCGGTTTTCAGTGCGGCGGGTTGACTGGAATCCGAGACCGAGCTCATGCGACGCGTCCTCCGATGTCAGGAAAGCGTGAAGATCAGAGTCTCGCATAAAGGATTGCGCCACGGCCGCTGTTGCAATGCACAGTGTTCGGTTCGCTCGCGCGCGCGAACCGGCTCGGCCGTCCTCGCTCATCGGGTGTATAACTCCCACGGCAGTCTTCATCCACAAGCTCAGGAGGCAGTATGAGAGAGAAAATCATCACCGTGACGATGGCGCTCGCCATTGTCGCAGCGTACGGTGCAGTCTCGGGTGCGCAGGCGCCCGGTACACAGGCAACGTTTCCGCCTCCCGCGGTCAAGATCCAGACCGGCGACGCGCCGAACTACGCGTTCGACATCACGAAGGCCGACATTGACTACGTGCTGAAGAACGCGCCGGCCAATCCGCCCGATCGACAGCTGCGGGTGGTGGACATGGGGAAGTACAACCTTGGCGTCGGTATCATCCGCCGCGGTCCAACCAATGAAAAGCCTGGTGATCCGGTGCCGGTGTTGTGGCACGACTACACGCCCGAGATTTACTACATCACTTCCGGCTCGGGCATCCTGACGACCGGCGGTGTGATCCTGAATCAGCGTGCGGGCGGCGGTGTGCCGAACACCATGAATGGTCCGAGCGGCAGCGGCGTCGCCGGACCGGGCGCCTTCAGCCGTCGCGTCGGACCCGGCGACATCATCATCATCCCGAACAAGGTGGCGCACGGATGGAGCGGTGTGACCGATCACATCGAGTATCTGAGCTATCGCCCCGATCCCGATCGCGTCCTGCCAGCCGGATGGGTGTATCCGCTCCTGCTGCGGCAGCCGCCGACGAGCGTACCGACTCCGGGACTCGGTGGCGGCCGTGGCAACGCGCCAGCGGCGGACGCAGCGGCAGCGCCTGCACGCGGACGGTAGTGGCACGCGGGCGAGTGAGGCGGTAAAGTTAGTGCTCTTCATACACCGCGAGGAATTCTCATGAGCCCGAAAGCGACAGCACTCCTCTCCACCGCCGCGGTCATCGTCACCACGATGGCGATGACCGCCGTTTACAGTCAGACCTCGCTCGCGCAGGGGCGCGCGCAGACGCCGGCGACGCAGGCCGCTCGCCAAGGCCGCGGCGGCAATTCCGGCGACAGCGCCGCTCCCGCGCGCAAGCAGGGTGACGGCGTCGGTCCCTTCAAGAAGATGGTGATCCGCGGCGTCACGCTGATCGACGGGACCGGTGGGCCGCCGCTCAGCCCGATGGACATTGTCATCGAAGGTAACCGGATAACGGCCATCCGTCAGGCGGGATGGCCGGGTCTGCCCCAGCAGGCGAATCGCGAACCGCGCGACGCCGACTACGAGATCGACGGCAAGGGCATGTTCGTGATGCCCGGCTTCGTGGACATGCACGTGCACGGCGCCGGCAAGGACAAGGCGCCGGATCTGAGCTATTCGTATAAGTTGTGGCTGGCGCACGGCGTCACGACCGTTCGCGGCGTGTCGCTGTCGTCGGCCGCGACCAGCAGCTCGGAAAAGGACCGCTCGGCGAAAAACGAGATCGTCGCGCCACGCATCATCAACTACCAGACGCTCGGCTCGGGCTGGTCGGAGGGACCGGTCAGGACGCCGGAGAAAGCGCGCGAGTACGTCCGCTGGGCCGCCGCCAACAACATCGACGGCATCAAATTCTTCAACCGCGGCGACGAAACGCCGGAAATCGACACCGCCGCGATCGACGAAGCGCACAAGAACAAGATGGGCACCGTCGCCCACCTGTCGCAGAACAACGTCGCGATGTTCAACGCGCGCCAGGCCGGTGACGCCCATCTCGACACCGTCACCCACTATTACGGCCACATGGAATCGCTCCTGAAGAACAAGACGATTCAGGACTTTCCGATCGGCTACGACTACAACAACGAGCAGGATCGCTTCGGCGACATCGCCCGCATCTGGGATCAGACCTACGAGCCGGGCTCGCCGCAGTGGATCGAATACCTCGAGCACCAGAAGGCGAACCACGTCACCTTCGATCCGACGTTCAACATCTACGCCGCGTCGCGGGACGTGATGCGCGCGCGCAACGCCGACTGGCATCCCATCTACACGATGCCGCAGCTGTGGAACTACTTCCAGAGCACGCGCGACAACCACGGCTCCTACTTCTACGACTGGACGACCGAAAACGAAGTGGCCTGGAAAAATTTCTACCAGCGCTACATGCGTCTGATCAACGACTACAAGAACATGGGCGGGCGCGTCACCGTCGGCACTGACTCCGGCTTCATCTGGAAGACCTACGGCTTCGCCTACATCGAGGAGCTCGAGCTGATGCGCGAGGCCGGGTTCTCGCCGCTCGAAATCATCCGCTCGGCGACGATGTGGGGAGCCAAGACGCTGTACGAGCCGAAGGGCGAAGCCGCGCCGATGGGCATCGTCAGGGTCGGCATGCTCGCCGACCTGGTCATCGTCCCGGAAAACCCGCTCAGCAACCTGAAGGTGCTCTACGGAACCGGGCACATGCGCCTCAACCCGCAGACCAACAAGCAGGAGAAGGTCGGCGGCGTGAAGTACACGATCAAGGACGGGATCGTCTACGACGCGCAGAAGCTGCTGGCGGA